>JAALLA010000025.1:0-12441 GCA_011087765.1 Pirellulaceae bacterium | reverse complement strand
CTCCATCTTGATTAGTCCGACCGGAAATATCGACTAATGGGCCGAAGGAACCGTCGACAGCGCCAATTTCACGATAGGGTGCCGGGACATCCGGATGCGCTACGCGATCACTGCCGGTCAGCGCAAACGGTCCATAGTCGGCGGGGTTGCCGTATTGGTTCCATTCCTTGGGAACCAAGTGGTGCATTAACTTACCCGTCCCCAGCGTAAGATATCCATTGGCTCGAAAGTGATCCATTAATGTTCGGGAATTCTTCAGAACTTCGTATTCATTCCATTTTGTAAATCCGAAGCAGCTGGAATGGTGTGGGTAAATGCCAGTAAACAGGCTTGCCCGAGAGGGACCGCAAATGGGAATGTTGCAATGTGCCTGAGCGAAGGTAACACCGGTCTTACTCAAACGAGCGATATTGGGAGTTTGAGTTTGGGGGTGTCCGCCAAAGCCTTCGACGTAGTCATTGAGATCATCGCAGATGATCAAAATCACATTGGGTTGCTGAACCGCCAGAGTGTCGGTCAGCGGATGACAGGTTAGAGCTAAGCAAAGAAGCAGTAGTTTAGTTTTCATATTGGAGATATCTGCGGATGTGCTTGCGACGCGAATCCGAATCCGAAACGGAAACGTGCCTTAAAAAGTGAATGATAAAAAAGGGATGGCGTTGTGAAGCTCCAGTTGATTCGCACGCCAATGAAGTTATCAGTCGGGCAGAGGATACTTCGCTTGGAAAGGTTATTCCATTGGCGGTTCGATTTACGGTTGATTCAAAAAATTTTACCAAATATTTTTTGGCTTATGGGCAAAATTGAATTTTGAATCACGCGATGCCAGATGACCTCATCTATATTTGAATTGGAATTGCCGGATGGAATCGTCTGGATCATTGAAAATTCGTTTTGGCTCGGATTCAGGCAGTAAATTTCCTGTTTTGAAAAAAAGCTGTAATTTTTGGTAAATCGTTGTGATTGTGGAATGACGTTCGTGGGGGCATCAACATTGGACAAAAATAATTCTCAGGAAGATCGCTATCGCCGTTTCGTAGGCCTACTCGCCCGAAACGATCAAGCAATTCGACGTTTTATTCGTTCGCTACTACCGTCGAGCCAGGGAGTTGATGACGTAGTTCAAGAAACGGCGTTGGAGTGCTGGCGTAAATTTTCTGATTTTGAGTCGGGTGATTTAGCGTTCCCGGAGCAAGCTCAGGGAAGCGATGAGTTTATACGTTGGGCGTGTGTCATTGCGAGGTTTAAGGTCATGAGTTGCCAGCGAGATTGGGCACGCGACCGACTAGTTTTCAGAGAACATATTCTTGAGCAGTTGGCTGAAGATGCATTCGAGGAAATAGAAAATCGAGAATTGGAGCGGTTGGCTGTTGAACAGTGTTTGAGTCAGCTCGTTGTGGACTCTCGGCGACTCTTATTAAGTGTTTATCGACCTGGTGATTCAGTGAAGCGAATTGCGAGAGAGAATGGTGAAAAATCACGTCGTTTGTACAGCAAAATGAACCTGCTTCGAAAGCAATTGCTGAGTTGTGTCGAACGTCGTCTGGCAGAGGAACCTTAGATGAATGAAGAGATCGAAAAATTAATTTTTCGCGCGATTGACGGAGCGATTTCGCCAAGTGAATTTAATCGTCTTCAAGATGTTTTAGAGGTTAACGAAGACGCGAGGGTGTTTTATTCCCGGATGCTGTCCCTCGACCAGTCGGTATCCGAAATTGCAGAATCATTGGGAGATGAGGTTGTTGGTCGTTCCGAGGTGCGTCGGAATTCATTGACAGGAATCGAGACAGAGCCAGCCCCGTCATTGCGTCGGCGACTGCTGACTTACGCATCGATTGCGGCCATTGCGGTAGTTTTGACGACCCTTGCATTCTTCTTTACACGAACTTTGAGTGAGCCGGAGATTGTCCGCCTTCGAGAGGCTGAGGCCGCTCCCTTGAAATCCGAAATGTCTGGAGTTGCAGAAGTTGTCCAAAGAATTGACTGTGTTTTAGAAAATGAAAAGTGGAGTACTGCCGATTCCACTTTTGAGTCTGGACAATCCATTATTTTGCTGGAAGGCGTGGTGGTGGTTGAGTTTCGAAAAGGCGCTCGAGTCACGCTCGAGGGTCCGGCCAATCTTGAATTTTTATCCGACAATAGTGGATTTCTTCAATCGGGAAAGTTGACGGCCGTGGTTCCCGATTCGGCCATTGGCTTTGAAATATTAACTCCAAGTAGCCGGTTAATTGATCATGGGACTGAGTTTGGAGTAAGCGTTGATTCAAACGGCGATACCGAAACTCATGTTTTTAAAGGAGAGGTCGAGTTAGTCACAAGTCATCCTCAGACGTCCGATTTAAATCCTGACAGCCAGCGGCTAACCGACGCGATGGGCGTACGAGTTAAGAGAGAAGGGGAAACTCCAGCAGAGTTGTTTGATGCCAATCCAAGCCAGTTCATTCGGACTTCGATTGCTGATTCTCGGCAATTAGAGAACCGAAACGAAGTCACAGAATTGGTCGATAGGGAGCATTTGTTGATGTGGTTTGAAGCGGGGCAGGGGGTTCAAACCGATTCCCGAGGCCGGGTGATATCCTGGGAAAATCTTGCTCAGCGTTCATCGAATCGCAAAGATCAATCCTTAGAATCATCCGCCTGGCAAGTCAATGCAGGCCGCCGTCCAAAATGGTCCGAGAGCGGGCTTGGAGGTTTGCCAGCCATTCGATTCGGTGGCTTCGAAAGTAAGGAATTTCTCGCGACTACCCCCCTGAGTTTGAAAGCGGATGCGACCGCGTTGGTTGTTTGCCAGTTCGAGCCGCTCGAAGAAATTGGATATGGTCATCTTTTAGTTTTGGGTGGGCAAACAAAGTTTGTATTGGAGCGTCGCGATAAAAGTGAGGCGGGTAGCTTTACCTTGTCTTGGCAAAACAAAAACGTGCCTCCCTTTCAGATGGAGGCACTTGAAAATGTAAAACCTGTTTCATCCCACAAACCGCAGATTTGTGCAGTCCGCTATAGTGTTGAGCAAGATGTTTTTGAGCTTTCTGTAAATGGCGAAGTTGTCGCATCCGGAGATCCGATTGGGAGTCTCGCGGTAACTGCCTCTCAAGTGATTGGGTGTGGGCATCGACGGAATCGATTCTTTTTTAAAGGGCAGATTTCCGAAATTGTTATGTACGACACAGCATTGGATCAAGAAAAACTCAACGAGGTAACTGAATCATTAATGCAAAAATACAAGATACAAGCTCAATAAATTTAGTTTTACCAGGAGTCAGTGGCGGCGCATGAGGGTTCCTGTGTATGATTATGTCGTAGTTCGCTGTTTTATATTCCAAGGATAAATTGCTGTGATTAGATCTTTTTTGACCTGTAGTTTGGTAATGCTGTTGCTGCCTACTATCAGCTTGCAAGCCATTGACGATTCAGTACAACCTGTCCCTGCTGATGTTGTGCCGGTCAAAATAAAAAACAAGAAACCCAGAAATGTTGTTTTTATTTTAAGTGATGATCATCGTTACGATGCGATGAGTTTTCTAGGACACCAGTTTGCCGAAACTCCTCACATGGATTCAATGGCTGCTAATGGAGTCCATTTTGAGAATGCTTTGGTAACGACCTCGCTTTGCTCGCCAAGCCGGGCGTCGATATTGACCGGGCTATATACTTTTCGCCACCGGGTCATTGATAACAACCGAATGGTGCCAGAGGGAACCTTGTTTTTCCCACAGTATTTACAGAAGGCTGGTTACTCAACCGGCTTCATCGGTAAGTGGCATATGGGTGGTCACCATGATCGGCCCCGGCCCGGGTTTGATTATTGGGTCAGTTTCAAGGGGCAAGGGCATTACCTGGCCCCCGGTCCGAATTACACATTGAACGTCAACGGAGAAAGGGTCAAGCAAAAGGGGTATATCACAACTGAACTGACGGACTATGCGCTTGAGTTCCTGGAAGATCAGAAAGCGAGTGAGAAGCCTTTCTTTTTGTATCTTTCTCATAAAGCCGTCCACGCTAATTTCACGCCGGAAAAGAAGTACGATCAGAAGTTTGCGGACAAGCCATTTGCCCGACCGGCGAGTGAACAAAAGCTGGATGATAATCAGAGGAACCTACCTCGATGGTTGCTCGACCAGCGTAACAGTTGGCACGGGGTCGACTTCCCTTATCACAGTGATCTAAATGTTGAGCAATATTACAAAAGGTATTGCGAGTCATTGTGTTCTGTCGACGACAGTGTCGGCGCTGTGATGGAACAACTTAAAAAAATGGGAATTCATGATGAAACGCTTGTTATCTATATGGGTGACAATGGATTTATGTTTGGCGAGCACGGTTTAATTGACAAGCGAGTCGCTTATGAGACATCCATCCGGGTGCCGATGCTGATGCAATGCCCGGATCTCTTTAAAGGCCAAACGGTGGTGGACAAAATGGTAGCCAATATCGATATCGCTCCGACGGTGATGGAAGCGATGGGACTTGAAAAGCCGGCTCACATGGATGGAGATAGTTTCATTCAACTGGCTCAGGGAAAGTCCGTGCCCTGGAGAGAGTATTTTTTATACGCTTACTATTGGGAGAAAAACTTTCCACAATCACCAACAGTCTTTTCATTACGAAGTGATAAATATAAGTACACAACGTATTACGGACTGTGGGATACCGACGAGTTTTTCGATCTTCAAGCAGATCCAATGGAGCAAAATAATCTAATCCGCAATCCAAGTGTTGGTAAGGAAGCCAAAGCGATGGAAAATCGGCTTTATAAAATGATGGCGGATTTAGGCGGAATGGATATTCCAATGAATCAACCAAGGGGCAGTTCACAAAACAAACGATTGGAAACACGTGGCGGAGATCGCGCCGCCGATTTCCCTAAAGCACTCGTCGTTCCTGAGCCACTAAATAAGAATGCCAAGTGAACACCCTCTGCTATCCTTCGCCACGGAATCGTGGCGAAGTTTTTCGAATGGTAGCCGATTGAAACTGATCTACTTGAGTAAATTCCCAACTTGTTTTACTCAATGATCGAGGGTCGCGATAAATTCTTTAGCTCGTTCCACTAGTGCTGGCGGTCCCGATAAAAAAATAGCTTCGGGGGCGTGGAGTGCTGTGATCGTTATTTTGCCTGCCCGACTCGTTAAAAAGGGTTGTGCATTGCGCAAGGCAGTTGCTACATTTTCCGCCAGTTGACGATGCAAAACAACTTTCTTGCTGACCACCGGCGCAGGAGGTCGACGATTAACTCGATTGATCGAATTAATCGCTCGCTTAACGATTGCAATGTCTGCGGGGTTTCCGATCAACGTGATTTGATTCGTCTTTCGATTGACAATGACTTTTACAATTTGCTGGGGGGGCGGGGTGCTTTGCTGGGTGATCTCGTTTGGACCGCTGATTGCAGGTTGGGCAACTGCCTGGCTAGACAGCCAGATCAGCGTTAGAAAAATTGTAAACGCGAAGCCGAGTCTGAAACTAGGATTAGAATCGTGCATTTATTTTCGCGGTGTCCTTTTCACAAAATGAGTAATTGTGAGTTTACAGTGATCTCTCTGCAGTTGGAGCGAGTTCGACAAAGATTTAGCATTTTGATAGGCGATGATTTACTAGAGATGGTTGGTTTGAGGCAAGTCGGGCTATTTTTTTGATGAATTTCTCTTCCGGCGCTGAGGCCCGATTGCAGGCTCGGCGTTTTTGAATGGAATCTGTTTTCGCAGTTGAGATTTCAAAGTCTCCATTTCCCGTTGGCTGGCAATGTTATTCCACTCATTGGGATCATTTTGCAGGTCATATAATTCTTCGGATCCATCACGGTAGCGAATGTAACGATGGGTGCTCGTGCGAACGCTGTGATTATCTTTTCCATGGGTTGTTAACGCTGGGTGAGGCCAAATAGCCTCGGGATCTTTTAGTAAAGGAGCGAGGCTGTTGCCTTCAAGTTCGTTACGGGGAGACAACCCACAAAGCTCGATAAGCGTGGGGTAGATTGAAAGTAACTCAGCGGGTTGCGAACAGATCTGGCCTTTGTTTCCCCCCGGTTGAGCAATGATAAACGGAACTCGCGTTGCCCGTTCCCAGAGCGATTGTTTTGCCCACCGTTCCTTTTCACCGAGAAAAAAACCATGGTCAGAATATAGGATCACGATCGTATTGTCAGCCAACTTACTTTGAAACACGGTGTCGAGTAGTCGACCAACTTGTTCATCGGTGAATCGGATACAGGACAAATAGGATTGAACCGCACGCTGCCAGTTGGATGATTCCACGAACCACGCATGGTCTGGCGCGGCTGGAGCGACCATCAGTTCGTTGGCGATCGCTGGCAGGTCGTCACGGTCGTTCGGATTTACCAAGGGGAGTTCGATTTCATCGAGTGGGATTTGATCGAAAATTCTTTTGGGTGAGTAGAAGGGGACATGGGGTCGATAGAAACCAATCGCCATAAAAAAGGGCTTAGTTTTTTCCGGATTCGCACTGGTGCGCCTGTTGGTTTGGTGGGCTTGAATCTGATCGATCGCCCAGCTCGCAGTTTGGTGATCTTGAAATAAATTTTCGTCGTAGAGCTGTGCCCCAAAATCCCAAAGCCCATTCGCCCCCTCTTTCTTAGAAGCAATCAGTCGTTGGTCAATTTTGAGTCGCTGCCCCGGTCGCGGGCCGACAACGTCAAAATCGCCCTCTGGCAGCCCCGAAGTATGATAGATTTTACCTGTCGTATAGGTTTTGTATCCGTGCGCCGCGAAATGGCGAGAAAGTGTCACCTTCTTTTTTAAACCAGCGACCGTCCATGGTTTCGGGGCATTCATGTAGACTCCGCTGGTGGAAGGGCGGAGCCCGTACATGATGCTGGTTCGTGAGGGATTGCAGATCGGAGCTTGGCAATGGGCATTGGTGAATAGCGTTCCACGTTTTGCGAGGCGATCAATATTGGGTGAGCTTGCTTGTGGATGACCGCCTAAACAGCCAACCCAGTCATTTAAATCGTCGATTGCAATCATTAAGACGTTCGGCGGTTGAGGAGCCGGGATTGAAACTTCGGTTAGGTAAATGTCTTTGAATTCAACTTTCATTCCGGGGTCATGAATCTGTAAACCGATCCTCCCGTGATTCAACTGGCTGGTGGAGTGATTGTCTGTGAATTCAGAAGAGAGTTGGCCGTTGATATAAAATTTCAAATGATTTTTACGAGCTACGATCCGCACTTGGTTCCACTGATCCGGCAAGACATCATTAGGCTGGACAGGCGAAACGAGTTTTGTGCGGGTGGCTTCGTCGCTCAAATTAATAACGAGGCTGGTTCCCCGGTCGCAGCGATGTTCTTTGCGATTGGTAAAATGGAAATCCCATGCACCGAGAATGTGTTTTCCAATTCCCGGGTGTCCCAAATCAGCGTGGTAGCCGATCAGTGGTCGTTTGCCGGAAGGATCGCTCTGCGCGCGAACTTCAATTCCCGTATTTCCCTTTCCATGCAACCTGTAGCTCAAAGACAAATCAAAATCCGTTAAGTTTTGGTTGCTCCATGTCAGGTAGGAAAGTCGTTTTTGAGTGCCAGTTCCTACGATCACCCCGTTTTTAACTTGCCAGTCAGAAGCACAATCAGCTGGAACGGCCTGCCAGCCATTCAATGTTTCGCCATCAAAAATTGCTGTCTTGGCGTGATTGGAATTTTGGACTTGATCGTCGGCATTGGCATTGGCGGCCGTGAGTGTGACTAAAGCAATCAGACTCGCATTCAGTAGATAAAACAGCGTGGAATTTTTTCGGGTGGGCATTTTAATTTCAAGATGGATAGTTGGTATTAACGAGTAGCGTTGGCAATGATGAATTATCGTCTGAACTGGAATAAATATCAAAGCGGATCAGTGGATGACAGAAATGCAGGCTTTCTTCAGTTCTACAGTGATAAACAAGCAATCTGTTTCTGGAGATTCAGTCGTTCAACTGGAAATGATCGCGCAGTGTACGCCAGACAAGATTGGGATGTTGGCGACCGGTCGCGTGTTTTCGCTCCGGATAGATCACATATTTTTTCGGCGATTGGATTCGATTCAGCATGCAGAAAATAGTTGTTGGTGGACAGACATTATCCTGAAGCCCGATTCCGCTGAGTACTGGGCATTTGATTTTAGGTGCCAAAAACATCACATCAAAATAGCTCATTGTTTTTAAGACAGAATTCCAGTCCTGATCATTTTTGGATTCGATCCATTGGTCTATTTCCGGCCAGCGAGTCAGTTGAAAGTAATTATCCCAGTCCACCAAAAAGGGAATGTCGGCGACACAGTATGTCACTGCAGGATCGAATGCTGCTGTTGCAAGTGCTAATCCCCCTCCCTGGCTTCCGCCCCAAACCGCGATTTTTTGATCGTCAATTTGGGGATGGTTTTTTAAGAATTGCATGGCGCGAAGGCAATCCATGTAGGCCCCGCGGTAAAAATAATTATTTTTGTCTTCGAGTCCACGGATCCAGAAATTATTTGGTTTTCCTGAGATATCTTTTTGGCTGTTTCCGTGCCCCCGGATGTTGAATGAAAAAATGGCAAGATCATCAAATTTATTGAGAGGCTTCATGTTTTGACCATAGCCCGGTAACCGCAGAACACAGGGGTGCGGGCCTGGAGTATTGGGAATTTCAAGCCAGCCGTTGACGCGAACATTTCCCAAACTGTGAAATTCAACTTCGAAGCGTTTCAGTTTTCGATTCTTTGATTCGATTTGCTTCGTCACGCGGTAGTGCGGTTCAATTTCTCCAAGTTGCTGTTGAGTCTGGCTCCAGAATTTCTCAAAATCTTGTTCGGGAACTCGCCTGCTTTTAATTGCCGCGGGTTCGCAACCGAATCGGAAAAGTTGGGAGTACTTTTCCTGGCCAGAGTCCAAAGTAAGTGTTGCGTAATAGAATCCAGGCGCGGGTGCTTCCAAGGCCTGTGCGACGGTGGCTGTTGAGTCAGCAGGAACCTCTAAAACTTGAGCGTGAGCGAAGTTGACTATTGGCTTCTTCTCGGCATCGGAAAGAGACCAATGAAGCTTGCCAGAAATTGGCGTTTGGGTTTCGTTTTCTATTTCCGCTTGGAACTTAATTTTTGAACCGAATTTGACGGTGCCGTCGACTGCCTCGGTCTTGAGGTTGATTTTAAGTGGAACCTGAGCTTCTGTTTTGTTTGCCGTGCCAAGTATTAAGATCGCCAACCACAGAATAACTTTGGTGCGGATGGGAATAACTCGGATAGGTTCTGCACAGAGCATGGAGGGGGACTTCGGAGGCGTTTTTGCTGGTTGCAAAACGGCATATTCGTCATATGCTGCAGATTCAAGAAATTCATTTTTTCGCAGACAATTGCCGACTCTTTGGCTTCGAGAGTAGCTCAAACTTTGTGGAACGCTTGAATTCATCAGGAGCGGCTCGGTGAAATTTGTAGGATCTTGGAAAAAACGAAATTAAATGTCCACCAAATCAATTTATAATTGGTTTTAGGCAGCGGTGCTGTGTCTATGTTATCGAAAGCTTGTTTGAAAAAGCAAATTTTGGGGAATCGTAATTGGATTTGGGCTACCCTTTAATTTACCTAAGTGGGTGGCGTTAATTGAAGATCTGCAAGTGAGTAATTTGAAAAAATGAGGCTTGGAAAACAATCAGTTTCGAATGCAAATCTACCTTCCCGTGGCAAACGGGGGAGGTGGTGGTTACTGATCTCATTCAGTGTTGCTGTGTTGGCGTGCCTGGTGATTGTCCAAGGGTCCGCACTTCCGCTGGTTAGTTCAGAGCGTGAGGATTTGTTGACTCATCGAGTCCAGTTGGGCGATCTAGTCGTTTCGGTGATGGAGCAGGGGACTGTCGAAAGTTCCAATAACACCGAAATCAAGTGTCAAGTGCGTGGCTACAGTACGGTGATCGAAGTCGTTGACGGCGGAACGATCGTCGAGCCCGGGGATGTCTTGGTCAGGCTCGATACGAAGCGTTTAGAAGATGAAATTGGAAAGGCAACGACTGACGCTCATACAGCGAAGGCTGATTTAGAGCGAACAAAGGCCGATGTTGCCAACGCAGATATTGCGATTGATGCTTACCTCGAGGGAAGTTATTTGACGCAATTAAATTCGTTAAAAAAGCAGTTGGCATTGGCTCAGGCTAATTATGCAAACGCAAAAACTGAGATGGGTCATACTCAAGCGATTTTCCGTCGCGGATATGTAAATCAATTCGAAGTTGAGAGCAAGCGTTTTGCGTTAGAGCAGGCAGATCTTGGCTTAAAAGTTCGTCAAACGGCGATCGATGTTTTGAACAACTACACCAAGGAGATGCGGCTCGAAACCTTGAGAGGAAATCTGAGGGCGGGCAAGGCAAAGCTGCAGGCGGATATTGCAGGTTTAGCGATGGATGAAGGTCGGCGCGACCGCGTGATTGAAGAATTAAAATACTGTGTCATCCGAGCAAAACGCGGAGGCCTCGTGATTCGTCCATCTGCCGAAGCTTGGAAAGGGCAGCCGGATATTGCCGTGGGTGCGACGGTTCGGAAAGATCAAGTTCTCTTGTTGATGCCAGACCTAACACAAATGCAGGTCAAGGTCGGGATTCATGAAGCGCTGGTTGATCGCGTAAAAAAAGGCCAAACCGCGATCGTGACGCTTCCTGATTTTTCTGTCGATGGAGAGGTCATCTCCGTTGCTTCGGTCGCAAAGCCAGCGGGATGGTGGACCGGTAACATGGTGAAATATGACACGGTCATAGGCATTCCAGCATCGCAAGACTTAAAGCCTGGTATGAGTGCGGAAATAGAAGTTGTTCTCTCTGAGTATAAAAACGTGTTACTGGTTCCGGTTTCGGCGGTGGTCGAGACCGGTCGATTTTCGCTGTGCTGGGTAAAGACGATCACCGGAGAAATTGAGCAACGCGTATTGGGTCTCGGTGACAGTGATGATGTGTATATTGTGGTCAATTCCGGCCTGGCTGAAGGCGATGAGGTTTTGTTAAATCCTCTGGATCGGCTTGAAGAGGCTCAGCGAGAGGCATTCCAGGCATTTGAACCAGACGTTGGATCTTCTGATGATTCAAAGAGCGAGGAGACGGCGGAAAGCACTCAAGGAGGGCAAGGTGATTTTTAAAACCTGGGCCATTCGTTTGCTCTTGATCGCAGCGGCGATTACTGCGGTTCCCGGTTACCTGTTTTATCGGGCCGATCAATCCATTTACGCAGAGATACTTGTCGAGATAGATAAGTTGCCAATTCATACCGTTGGCCGAGGTGATTTAAATGTCACGGTGATCGAACAGGGAGGCCTGGAAAGCTCTGAGAATACGGAAGTGAAATGTCGCGTTCGCGGTAAAAACACCGTTAACTGGGTGATTGAGAACGGAACCTATGTTGAAGCGGGTGATGTTTTGGTGCAGCTTGATACCCTGGCAATTGAGGACGCAATTAACGAACGCTCGAAGTATGCATTTTGGTCGCAATCGGGTGCAGAGCGGTCAAGTGCATTAGTCGCGCGGTCAAAATTGGCCATTTCTGAATACCAAGACGGACGCTACATATCTGAGCTGATGACACTGGAAAAAGAGTTAGCTTTCGCAGAGTCTAATAAACAAACAAGTGAAAGTGCGTATCAATATTCGGAGAAATTTAGAACGAGGGGGTTTGCAAATACTCTATTCGTCCAGGACAAAAAAGTTCAGTTCGAGCAGGCTAAGTTGGAGGTAGAGGCCAAGAAAAAGCAAATTGAAGTGTTGAAGAAATATACAAAAGCAATGGAGTTGAAAACACTTGAAGGTGATTTAAAAGCGGCGGAAGCAACCCATGCCGCTAATCAAGAAAGGGCTGTTTTAGATGCGAACCGGCGAGACTTAGCGAAGTCGGAATTCGAGTTATGCGTGATCAAATCAGAAAAATCGGGGATGGTGATTTTTCCTTCTGCGGCAGCCTGGAAGGCATCGCCTGACATCACCGAGGGAGCGACCGTGCACAAAGATCAAGTGTTACTGTTGATGCCGGATCTACAAAAGATGCAAGTTAAAGTCGCGATTCACGAATCGGTCGTGGACCGGGTTGAACCTGGAATGGTGGCGAAAGTTTCGATTCCCGACAGTGTAATTGAAGGTGAAGTAGCTTCGATTGCATCCGTGGCCACACCGGCCGGTTGGTGGACGGGTAACATGGTCAAATACGATACGATCATCAAGCTGCCCGAGGGGACGCCTGGACTCAAGCCGGGCATGAGTGCGGAAGTCGAGATTGTTCTTTCGGAATACAAAGACGTTTTGAAGTTACCCGTTTCTGCTGTTTTAGAGGCTGGTCAGGAATCACTGTGCTGGGTTAAAACGGCCAACTCAATTGAGAGGCGGGTCGTCCAGATCGTCGAGGGTAACGAGGTCTTTGTTGTTATTAATAGTGGGGTCGTTGTTGGCGAGGACGTCGTGTTGGATCCAATTGCATTTATCCGCGAAGCTCAACTGGAGGCGATGAAGTC
>JAALLA010000234.1:3221-6713 GCA_011087765.1 Pirellulaceae bacterium | reverse complement strand
TTATAATTTCCAAATCTGCCGTTCGCCAAACCGATTTAAACCAGTCTGATTAACAATAGTGAACGAAACATCGCTCAATCCCGAGAATTGGCTTGGCAATTTTGGGCTGGAAGGCTTCCGCCCCGGCCAAAGGCATGTGATTGACGCAATTCTAGCGGGAAAAGATACGCTTTGCATCATGCCGACCGGCGGCGGCAAAAGTCTTTGTTTTCAACTTCCCACGATCGCCAGGGAGGGAGTCACTATCGTGATCTCACCCCTAATCGCACTGATGAAAGATCAGGTTGATTCGCTCGTTGAGTCCGATATACCAGCGACTTTCATCAACAGTTCGCTGCCTCCCGCTGAACAACAGGCTCGTATTTCAGGGATGGTCAACGGGCAATACAAGCTGGTGTACATTGCCCCGGAACGACTTCGCAGTAATTCTTTCATGAGGGCGGTTCAAAGCATCCAAATCCAACTGCTCGCGGTAGATGAGGCTCACTGCATCAGTCAGTGGGGGCACGACTTTCGACCTGACTACGCTCGACTTGGTCGATTTCGGGAACGCCTCGGCATGCCTCAAACCGTCGCCTTAACTGCGACCGCAACCAAACTCGTTTCGGACGACATTTCAAAAATTCTTCATTTAGAGAAGCCCGCCACGTTCGTTACCGGATTCGCCAGAACCAATCTCTCTCTGGCCGTCTCCGCTCCCAATGGCAACGCCGAAAAAGACCATCAGCTGGTTAGTTTTTTAAAGCGTCGAAACAGTTGTGGAATCATATACGCTTCACCTCGCAAGAACTGCGAACACCTAGTCGAACTTTTGGAAGATAAAATTGGCCGGAAGATTACGTTTTATCACGCGGGACTCCCGGCGGACGCACGTCGTTCGGTTCAAGAAAAGTTCATGACCGGCGATATTGAAGTGATCGTCGCGACCAATGCTTTTGGAATGGGAATCGACAAATCAGACCTTAGATTTGTCGTCCACTACAACCTCCCGGGCAGTATCGAAGCTTACTACCAGGAAGCGGGGAGGGCAGGCCGCGACGGCCTACCTTCAGAATGCTTAATGCTTTACTCATTCCAAGATAAATTTATTCAGGAGTTCTTTATTGACAACTCCTATCCCTCCAAGGAAACAGTAAAAGAGGTTTATGAATACCTATGTTCGATCCCGGGCGATCCAATTGAAACAACGCTGCAGGAAATCAAGGACGATCTCGATTTGAGCATTGGTACTGCAGGCATCGCCACCTGTGAAAACCTTCTTGAAAAAGCCCACGCGATCGAACGGCTCGACAGTAAACAAAACTCAGCGGCGATTAAAATTGATTCTGATTTACCGACGTTAATTGATCTGCTCCCTCGAGACGCTCGAACCCAACGGCATGTAATGCGCGAATTGGAACGTCTTGTCAGCGGATTTCGCGGGGAACGTGTAATGTTCCAACCTCAACGACTCGCCGATCGCCTCGAAATGAAATGGGACGCTGTAAACCGTGCGATCCGACAGCTACGGAAAATCCCGATGATTGACTATATCCCGCCATTTCGGGGGCGGGCCATTCATATCGTCGATCGAAATCGAAAATTCTCTGACCTGGAAATCGACTTTGCTGAACTGCATCGCCGTCAAAAATCGGAGCACGAAAAACTTAACAGCGTCATTCGCCTAGCGACAACCCGCCGATGTCGCCAACTTGAAATTCTGGAATATTTTGGAGATGCCGACCGAAAACTTTGCGGAAATTGCGACAACTGCCAAAAACGACCGCAGTTAAAAATCGGAACTGCCAAACACTCGGATGAGGACGCGTGCCTTTACTCGGCCCAAGTCGCACTCAGTGGGACCGCACGCACCCACGGACGAATTGGCAAAACCTTAATCTCGCAGATGCTAACAGGCTCCGCATCCAAAAAGATAAAACAGCTTAGCCTCGACCGACTTAGCACGTTTGCATTGCTTAAAGGGCTGAGACAAGCAGATGTGGTTCTGCTAATGGAATTCCTCATCCATCAGGGCTTTATTACTCAAACCGAAACGACTAAATATCGACCGGTCCTGGGGATTTCACCTACCGGTCGCAAACTAATGGCGGGCGATTTTCCGCTCGAATTAACCACTCTCATGCCGGGTGATTTAGTCGAAGCCCTTTCACTTAAATTTCAAGGCAAGATTCCCCGGCGGAATGCACCTGCAGCAAGCACGAGCATTGAATCGGAAGAATCCACCCCCAGTTCTCTCTCTCAAGAAACGAAAACCAGCGAACCGTCCCCTGATACAGTAACTTCCACGCCAAGCTTATTTAAATCAGAAGACGTCCCATCTGAAGCCTCTGCAAAACAAGAAGCGATCAAACAGGAGTCGGTTAATTCATCTCAACCGAATGGGCAGACTGGAACAACTGAACTCGCCCAGTCAGATTTAAGTAAACTTCGAATTGACCGCCCCGAACCACATTCCGTTCAGCCAAATTTCTTTTGGACCTGGAGACTTCTTGCTGACGGATATTCGATGGATCACCTTCGGCAAGTTAGGCAGATTGATGAAGAAACCATCTTCAATCACGTTCTACGTGCAACAGAAAACAACTTGCCGGTCCAAGTTGAGTGGTTACTATCCGATGAAAAAATTGACGCTTTAAGCAAATTGATATCGGAACACCCTTTAGATCGAACATCAAAACTAATCTCGAAACTACCTGCAGATTGCCTGCCGCAAGAACTCGTTTATTTTCTCAAATGCCAATCGGCTTCCTGAAGGATTTCATCTTACCGCAGGGAGGTCACCGGTACCCATCGGACCACCGGTCGAAGATGTGTCCAACCGCTCCCAGGGTCGTAAAAAAGGCAGAGTTTGCAATTAATTTCGACAAAAACGAACCAGATGTTGAAAATCTTAATACCCGAACACATTGGATGTGATTTCCGGCACTAAAACCTCACTGCATCTCACGCAATCGTCTTCTCCCAGTCAATCCCGCATCGCCAACCTATGATTACTGGGCTACAATGGGTGTCCGCAGTTTCGCATCCACTTGGATTACGGAACTGTGGTATCAAAAGCAGAATCGTCGATTAGTTAAGCAGAGCACGGTTTATCCGGATAATCAAACGGCGACGAAGTTATTACGAGAAACCAAAATTCGAACCACCGCCCGTCCGGTTTTTTCCGTAGAACGGTCGAGGAAAGTCAATGGATAACGAACGCGACAACGGCAAGAAAAACGAAGACCGAAAAGGCAAAGGGCCTTCACGAAACCCAAATCTGCTGATCCCGATGCTGCTCATCGGTGTTCTTCTGCTGTTTTTGATTATGCAGTGGGGCAATTCGCAAACGTCGACAATTTCCCTGCGTTACTTTCAAAACTTGCTTGAAGGCAAGGATTACGACGGCGAAGTACTTTCCAATCCAGACGACGGGAAAGCGCTTAACGACGTAATTAAGCAAATTACGTTGACACCCCGAGGCGCCCGCGGCCTATTCCGAGCCGAAAATAT
>JAALLA010000234.1:0-3121 GCA_011087765.1 Pirellulaceae bacterium | reverse complement strand
TCGTTTAGGCGATCACAGAATCAAATGATGGGCGGTGGCGGGTTCCTTTCCAACTTTTCCCGAAGCCCTGCAAAGAAATATGAAGCCTCTGCTGAGCCAATCACTTTCAAAGACGTTGCGGGGCTTGAAGGCGTAAAAGCAGATCTCGGGGAGATTGTAGAGTTCCTTAAGTCGCCTACCAAGTTCCAAAAACTTGGTGGACGGGTTCCCAAAGGAGCTTTATTGATCGGTCCTCCGGGAACCGGAAAAACTCTCCTCGCACGCGCCGTTGCAGGTGAAGCAAACGTCCCATATTTTTCGGTCAATGGTAGTGAATTTATTCAGATGTTTGTGGGTGTTGGTGCTAGTCGTGTCCGCGACTTATTCTCAACCGCAAAGGCTCAGTCCCCAGCGATCATCTTCATCGATGAGATCGATGCAGTGGGTCGCCAACGAGGCGCCGGGCTTGGCGGTGGACACGACGAACGCGAACAGACACTTAATCAAATTCTAGGTGAAATGGATGGATTCCAAGCGAATGACTCAGTCATCATTATCGCTGCAACCAACCGACCGGACGTTCTCGACCCCGCTTTGTTGCGACCGGGAAGATTCGATCGTCACGTAACCGTCAACCGCCCGACAAAAGCGGGTAGGTTAGCCATCTTCAAGGTTCACGTTAGAAACGTTCCGCTTTCAGCCGATGTCGATTTGGAAGTGATGGCTCAGGCAACCGCCGGCATGACTGGCGCCGACATTCAAAACTTAGTGAACGAAGCGGCATTGTGGGCCGCGCGAAAGAATAAAACCAAAGTCGAAATGGAAGATTTCTACTACGCACATGACAAGGTTCTGATGGGTGCGAAACGTGAGGAAGTCCTCACAGAAAAAGAGAAAGAAAGAACAGCCTATCATGAGGCTGGACACACGCTCGCCGCCTGGAATCTTAAAGGAGCAAATCCCGTCCACAAAGTCACTGTCATCCCGCGCGGCCGCGCTTTGGGCGTAACGCAGATGGTTCCCGACGAAGACCGGATGAACATGTCCGAGCATGAAATTCATGACCATCTTGTCGTCTTATTGTCCGGGAGAGCGGCTGAAAGTTTGATTTACAGCGAGTTAACAGTGGGGGCTGAAAATGATCTTGAGCGGGCTACCTCCATGGCACGGCGGATGGTAACCCACTGGGGAATGAGTAAAAAACTCGGCCCGGTAAGCTACAAGATGAGTGATGAAGATCCATTTTTAGGTGGGCAAATGCACAAGAGTCGTCAGTTTAGCGAGCACACCATGGAGGTGATTGACGACGAAGTTCATCAAATCCTCGAGAGCGCCTCAAAGGCCGCTTTCGATTTGTTGACAGAGCACCGGGAAGGATTGCAAGCGGTTACCGATGGCCTTATGGAAAATGAAGAACTCGACAGACATCAAATCGCTGATTTGCTCGGTCCTTCGGTTCATAAAGAGAAGGAAGCCGAGCTTCCAGATAGACCCCCGGTGCTAAACCAGGACAGCGAATCCACTGAGCAAGCCTCTGATTCCGACACCACCGATTTAGCTGCACCGGAAAGCCCCGACTCGGCTGGAACAGACGCGACGGACCCGGAAACGGACAGCGAAAAATCAGAATAAGGGTTGGCGGTTGTTGCGAATACAGCTAACTCTCATTCCTGAAGACCTGCGGGCAAACAGAGGCCTGGCGGAGCAAATCGACTGATTCTTCACGAAATGAGTGTGTCTCATGAGTTTTGCCTGTCTTTGAAAACACACCGACCACGTTCGTCTCAATTTGGGGATTTTTATCGATGACCGGCGATCACGACCCTCCTAGTCTCCAGATCTGGATCGATGCAGACGCTTGCCCACGCACGATCAAGGAAATTGTATTCAAAACCTCAAAACGGCTGAAGCTGAAAGTCACCCTGGTAGCCAACCAAGGGATGTACTCGCCCAGCTCTGATTTGATCGAGGTCATTACGGTTCCTCACGGAGCAGACGTTGCCGATGACAAAATCGTTGCAATGGTTCAGGAAAACGATTTGGTAATTACCGGAGATATCCCTCTGGCAGCCCGTGTGGTCGAAAAGGGGGCGATAGCCATCGGAACTCGTGGGGAACTCTTCGACGCAGATTCCGTGCAGGGAAGATTGGCAACTCGTAATCTAATGGAGCAGTTCCGGTCTTCCGGAATGGAAACTTCAGGCCCCAAACCGATTAGTTCGAAGGACACGCAAGCGTTCGCCAATCAACTGGATCGGATCGTCACGCGAATTTTCAAAACAAAAAAATAAGCGTAGGATCCTGTTTGAAGCAAGTCACCGATCGTGCCTCTGCAACGCCAGCAAATCAATTGACCCCAAAGAACAACCAGTCGGTTTGCTCTTCGCGAATCAAGTCATTCATCACCGTGACCTTTTCAACGGTTACCGTTTCAAAAACTTCCTGCATATTCGCCAGCAGGGGACTGCTTTCGTCGTAGGACCAAACTCCTAAAACTCCACCCTGAGTCAAATGTGACTTCGCGCGCGTCAGCCCTTCGCAAGAGTAAAAACCCTGGCTCTGCTCTCCCAAAACATCTTCCGGGGAGTGGTCGACATCGATTGCGATCAGTTCAAACTCTTGTTCGCCTGGCCGAGACAAACGTTCATAGATATCGCCATGGGTGACTTCTAACCGCTCGTCAGCATTCAATCGCTCAGCCAGCGGTACTAAGCCACTCTCCAGCCACGAAATCACCTGAGGTAAAAATTCAACCACTTCAACATGATTGACCATCACAGAATTCAAAGCAGATGCAGCCGTGTATCCCAACCCAAGTCCACCGATTAAAACTCGCAACTCTTTACCACCTGGCACTCGCTCTAACCCAAGCTCCGTAAGTGCTCTTTCCGAGGCAGTAAGATAACTGCTCATCAGAAACTCATGATTCAAAGTCACCTCCGTGACCCAAGTGCCCGGTTGGGACAATATTTCTCTTCTACGAAGACAGAGCAGGCCTAAGGGTGTTTCTTCGTAAGCGAGAATTTCGAAATTCAAAACATCATCCTAAATTCGTTGTAGACTTTATTCGACCACTGCGCATCATACAGAAAACTGGCTGGGAATATATTCACTCAATTAAGAATATATTTACTCAATTAAG
>JAALLA010000233.1 GCA_011087765.1 Pirellulaceae bacterium | reverse complement strand
GATTTCCTTGGCAAACCTTATCAAGCAGAAATTTTTGATTTCACCGGAACCGGTTGGCCAAAAGTTAAATTTGAATACCGCGGGAGATTAACGGAGAGATTTTTCCCACCATCACGACTAAAGCTAGTTGAGTCTGCGCAAGAGAAATCCGCGGGTCAGAGCATGGCGCCTCCAGCCGAAATGCGTAAATGGACTGACGCAACTGGCTCTTTTTCAGTCAATGCAAAATTAGTCAGCGACGAAGATGGCAGCATAAAATTAGAAAAAGAAGATGGCCGGATTATCACTCTGCCGCTGACTAAGCTTAGCGACGCAGATCAAGCCTACCTTGAGGAAATCAAGAAACAAAACAGCGAAGCCAATCCGTTCGCTGGTGGTGAAATGAGCACGCCTCCCAAGTCAACCAGCAACTCCCAACCAAATGCCCCAAAAACTCAACCTGTAATTCCTGCGATTGAGCCTAATGGTACGGCTAACGAAATGGTGCTTGCCGACAACGGTTGGTCGGTTCAACCCGATGCGGCTGCACTCGCAAAGTCCAATGGAAAGGTCATCAGCTTTGAAAGTGGATTTACTCGGCATAAATTCCATAACCGACTCTCAGGTGTTTCACTAATCAACAATGGCCAGGCTGCGGTTGCGGCAATAACCAACCCATTTGAAAACGCAACCGAACTGGTGATTGCCGATTTAGCGACGGCCAAATCAAAGCCGCCGTTGCGAATCAACTTAAAAGACGCAACACTTCTTGCCGTCAATCCTGATGGCTCCCAAGCGGTCACTTACAAAAAAGGACAAGGCCGCGAATCTGGAGAAATTTCGTTTTGGGATCTTAAAGAGGATGCCATTCAAACAGCAGCATGGAAAGCCGCCAGCTTCTTCGATCGGGATGGACTGGCTCCCAACATGGGAATGTTTGTCGAAAACAACCGACTCCTGACCGTCGGCCGACGTGTCATTCTCTGGGATTGCGAATCAGCAACTGCTGATTATTCCTATCCAATCTCCGGAGACAACAAACCAGCATTAAGTGCAAACGGAAAACAACTGGCTGTCGCCTCTGGAAAATCTGTCTTTATTATCAATATAGGCGATGGAAAAATTCTTGGAAAAATCGAGCCACCCACTGCGACCAAATCTCTAGCCTTCTCTCCAAGTGGTGATTCGCTTGCGGGGATCAACAGCATCAGTGGAGAAATTTGGATTTGGGACCTCACCAATAATCAACTAAGTCGAGAACTATCTGCTCCTCCAGGATTGATTCAATCGATAACGTGGGCAGGAGAAGACTACCTACTAATTAATAACTCGAGTCTTATCGACATCCGGCTCAGATCGACAGTTTGGTCCTATCGCTCAACGGGGGGCTCAATCCTTAATGCTAACGACAGTCGATTCTGGTTTATCGGCAAATCAAAATTCACACCCATCTCACTCCCCCATAACAATATCGCCGCCCAAACCGAGAAATTAGATCCAGAAGATCTCCTAGTTCTCACCCCAAATTCAGAAGTTTCACTTGAATTGAATCTCCC
The DNA here is from genome assembly GCA_011087765.1 of Pirellulaceae bacterium. Classification (GTDB taxonomy): domain Bacteria; phylum Planctomycetota; class Planctomycetia; order Pirellulales; family Pirellulaceae; genus Mariniblastus. Next base: position 5,201 of record JAALLA010000233.1, on the reverse strand, counting down.
CTTTACCCGTCAGGAACAAGACCAAATTCGCGATCGAATCACGGGCACACTCCAAAATAATGGAGTGACCATCCGCAAGAACGCAAAACTTAAACTCGTTTTAACGGTCGTCAAAGGAAAACAAGAGAAGGCGGAGATGTCTTCGATCACCGATCCCTTTGGACGACGCGGAACCGAATCCATCAAATACACACCACAAATTGGCTCGATCACTCTCTCTAAAGACGGGGCTGATGTTTGGAGGGTAAGCCGACAGTTTGGACCGATGGGAATGATCCAATTAAAAAGAGGCGAATCGGCTCAGGCCGCCGCAAAAAGATTGTGCAAGCCGAGCCCGTCGTTTTTTGAATCCGTTCGCATTCCCAAATATATTGGCCAACTCCCCGGAGGAAAACCACTTGGCCAATCAACCATTTCGGAAAAAGGCATCAACTAGTTTTCCTACGCTGTTGAGCGACGAACCTAATCAGCGATTCTAAACGTAACGCATCTATTGACCCTTTCAATTAAAACCGGTCGACAGATCTAACGCGTTTTAGGGGCCTTGCTGCGTTACCAACACCCCAACCCCTGCTCTTAGGGGTGAAGGCGATTTTATCGCAACGCGGCCTTTTTTCGGCTATCATGAATCTCTTGACGAAAATGAAACTTATCTTACGCGTACCCAATCGCTAAGCGGACGCGGCAAAACGAGGAATCCTTGTCTATGAGAACGTATTTATTCGGCATTATCTTAAGCAGCCTGATTGCTTTGTTTCTGGGAACTCCCATTAGTTTGCTTGCTCAAACAAAGTCGAATGAGGATACATTGCTCACCAACGCTGGGCAAAAACTTCAGGCTGAATATGCTGCCGAGCTTGAGAAGCTTCGTGATCAACTCGCTGCTCAACTTCCTAAATCCGACCAAGGCCAATCAGCGAAACTAAGTAAATTTCTCTCCAGCGATAAACTCGATAGCAAACTCGCCAAATTTGTCGTGATGCACGAAGCAACTCCGGAAGGACTGGCCACGTTTGCTCAACAGGGAAAACAACAAAAAGCCCTCGTTGAAAAATTACTCGGAGACACCAACCTAATGAAACAGATGCTGGTTGCCGACGGTGCCAATGCCAAGCGACAAGGCCGAGGCTATGGTGCACCGGAGTACGGACCCGCCATGCAGATTTACACAGACATCCAAAAAGGAAGCATGAAGGCAACCAGTGGTGTTCTACATCGATTGGCACTCGCGATCAGCCTCGAGCACTCAGTTCCGATCACCCAAACCAATCCTGTCGATCAACCCAATGCACCGACGACAGTCGATCCGGTCAAGCGTTACTTTCACTATGAGAAAGCGTTTGAAAATGGCGAACTCGATCCCGCTTTCGAACGGCTAAGCACCTGGGAACTCCGCATGGTCGTCAACGGCGACGAGCCAGACGAAACCTTGGCCTGGGGTCGAAAAATGCTGCGAAATTACCGACCTGATCACATCTTAAACGACAACTACGGATGGCGTTACGTTAGCCTTGTCGGCTCCGATGTGAAGTATGGTTCTGGAGATGTTAAATACGATCGACCAGAGCTTCAAAAATACCAAAACATCTTAATGAATGGTGGTGTCTGTGGCAGGCGCGCGTTCATCGGCCGCTTCATTTTGCGAGCCTTTGGAATTCCCACGACTGCTAGACCAAGCCGCGGTCATGCTGCACTGGCACACTGGACGCCTAATGGCTGGGTCGTCAATTTAGGTGGAGGCTGGGGAGCCGGCTGGACAAGCACTCGTTATCGAAGTGATCTCGATTTTCTCGCGACGACTCAGGCTCGCAACAATCGCCCAGCATTCCTTAAAGTAAAACGGGCTCAATGGGCGGGAGATGTTTTAGGAGAAAAGCGAACCTATGGAGAACACGAGGAAAATCCAGAATTTTGGAATGCCCTTTCACTCTCGACGCAGCGCGGCATCATCGACGACGGAGCTGTTGTCACCCTCGATGCCCTTGGCGAAGACCTCGGTGAAGCCAATGAACCCACCGTTGCTGAAAAAGTCATCGCATCTCCTGTCTCCGAAGCTGACCGAAAAATCAACTATGCAAAAAATTCAATCTCGATTCCTGCTGCTGCGTACAGCAAACCAACGGGAAACACCCGGGATGTTCTTGCCATGAGGAGTTTTGATGGTGGCATGCAGGTCTTTCTGCCTCGATTCTTTCCAAAAGGAACCACGATCATGCGTGGCGGTACATGGAAAGGAGATGCTAACGCTTGCTCTTCCGGATTTCGGATGCTCAGCGGCGGTTATGGGCGTTATGAAAACTGGGGGCTTCGAGCTGCCGTTTCACACCGCGGAGGGAACGCACCGAGTGAATTAACACTCGACCTAGGCGATGGCGTGACCATGGAGATGGTCTTCATTAAGCCGGGTAGTTTCGTGATGGGTGGTGAGAGTACCAAAGACGGTCGATTCGAATGTGTCGAGGTTCCCAAACACGAGGTATCCATCACACAAGGGTTCTACCTAGGAAAATACGAAGTCACTCAGGCACAATATGAAACCATCATGGGATCTAATCCCAGCCGGTCCACCAAGAATCCTGAATGCCCGGTGGATAATGTTGGTGCACCCGATGCGGTAACCTTCTGTGGAAAACTCGCTGAGATCACTGGACGCGACGCGCGACTACCGACCGAGGCCGAATGGGAATACGCCAGCCGCGGGGGCCAAAATTCAAAATGGTTCTTTGGCAACGATCCTTCAAAAATGGATGAGTTCGCCTGGTCTAAAGCCAATGCCGGAGGTAAGTCTCATCCCGTCGGTGAAAAGAAACCCAACCCCTGGGGACTGTATGATATTTACGGCAATGTGTGTGAGCGAATCTCAGACACTTACGCTAGAAACTACTATTCCATCAGTCCCAAAGAAGATCCTACGGGGCCAAGTCAGGGCACGACCTCCCGTTTTGAGTATCAGGTTAACGCCCCAAAATCAGGCAAATACGCCTTCAAAGCAAAAGTCGTCACAGCCAATTATGATCAACGACTCAATGTCCGAGTCAACGACAGTGCTGACGAATTGGTGCTAGAGATGCCGTTCACCGAAGGTGATTGGAAAGAATCTGATGAAATCCTGCTGACTCTGAAAGAGGGTGAGAATACGTTGAAATTTTCGCGAAACCAGCCTCCGCAATATGGAGTCGCCATCAAAGATTTCACGCTCACTCCGGTCAAGTAAACGACACGATCAAGCGTCCCTAAGTTGGAATATTTACAACCGATTAGGGACGCATTTTTAAATTTAGTCACCAACGCTAATGCAGCCGAAGATCAAGAATCTTGCGGGCCGACCACGGTATCGGCAAGCGCACGGCCAAGATCGCCTTCGACGACCAAGCCAGCAAAATCAACCGGACCGGGGTTGAGCTGAAGTCGAAGCACGTCTTCGGCCCGTCGTTCATCTTCTACCTTGCGAAACCGTGGACCAACGCCCGCAAGCCGAAGACCTTCAGATAACAACTGGGCTGTCAGATAACTACAACCTGGGTCATCGATAGGCAGATCAACAAACACAGTCGCCGCGGAAGCCGAGGATTCCATCGCATTGATTGCGGCCCAAATTCCATCAAAGGCTCCACTGGTAATTTGATCAAGCGCTACCCACGCAACTCCTCGAGCAGGATCAAATCGCGTGCTGATCGCGGAATGGCCTTTTACAGGAACATCCTGAGCGGTCTCAAAATTGACTTCTCGTTTCCGCGCCTCATAAAGTGGTGCAAGGATCGGTACAAGTGCTGCTGGAACGAATGCGCGAAGCAATGGCTCCTCAATAATTGGATCCCAATATAAAAAACAGGAATGACGGGCTGGCTGCCCCCCATCTTCGCTTTCACCGGCAACCCCGCCGCGCAGAGAAGCACTGGCCGGCGTGGTTCCCAGGCAAAGTCCTGTCGGCGTGGAACCAAACTTAAGATTCATTCGCTGACTGATCGGGTGCCTGGCTGTCGGTTGACTCCAGATTCCAAGCAACCCAATCTGAGCGCCCGCTTCTTCGACCGCCGCCCGCATTGGTTTCATTAACCCGTGCCCCCGATGCCGATGATCAATCACCGCCTGTCCCGCCTCGCCAATGGGGCCAAGGTTCGGACGCTCCAGAGCATAATGCCCGACGACATCTCCCTCAGGGGATTCGCAAATGATGGAGTGCAATCGTCCTTCGCGATTTAATAAATCAATTCGATCGGGAACGTATAAATCAGGATTGGGATACGATCGCCCGTAGGCTTCGTAGATTCGTCGAGCAACCTCCAGGCCGTCCCCTTCTTGGTAGTCACGAATCCGGTATTCGCCCGTCACACTTGAAGGCGTAGTATCGGCGTGAGCATTTTCCGCCTCTTCACGATCCAAACGATGACGAACGTCTTCGAGAATCTCAATCGATGCATGATCCCGTTTCACACGCAGGTGAAGCTCGGATCCCTCGTGTCCTTTCTGGACCCACCACAGGCGGTCAAAAATTGTATTCGGACGTATTCGCTCGGTGATATCGCCACCGGCATCCTCATTCAGATCTCCGCCAAGTGGAATTCCATGCTCGAGAATTTTGAATTCAAGCGCGTGGGCGTCAATCGTTACACCAATTTCCAGCGGTACGATTGCATCGCCTTGATGCGCGAGTGTGCGTTCGACCAACTCGACACCGCAAAGAAACGCGGCAAGCAAATCCTCCCGACGCTTTCCAGTGAACTCCGCTAAACCGAGTGCACGACTGGCAAAGTCTTCCACTAATGGCGCCAATTCAGGTAAGCCGGGAAGATCCAGTCTGAGTTTAATTTGATCAGGCGTATTCATTTAATGAAATTTCTTGACACCGATTCCGCGACAACTCAGCCGCAGGGCCCGCACTTAAATACTTGCCATGCAAATGAGAAAACCGTTAGTTTCGATGGAGTAGCGAATTTGAACATCATCCGTCGGGTGTGAAGTTTCGATTGTAGCACGAATCAGCTCTCGAACATCAGCAAGCTCGCGGTAATTACTAACGCAAATGAAGCAACCCGACAAAGAATAAAAACAAACAGAGCCTACCCGCTCATGGAATGCGACCAGCACTCTGATAATCGTGTCCGGACCAGCTGTTCAAAACAGATCGCTGCCAAGCTTCCAGTGATTCCAACATCGCATCAGTCCGCTCGGCCTCGCGAAGACTTAAATCATTTTTTTCC
>JAALLA010000232.1 GCA_011087765.1 Pirellulaceae bacterium | reverse complement strand
CGAGATGCGGAAAAAGGGCTGTTGTCGCGGGTGAAAATTGTGGTTCGGGGGGGAACGGTCGGTTTTCTCTTAGTTCTCGAACCGTTCAGCGGGCTGCCTGAGAAGCGAATTAGCGTCTGGTCAGAGTTGATTGGAATGGAAATTCTGAAAATTCCGCTGGCCTGGGCTGCGATCTTGTCGGAAAACCGACAGAATTGTGCTGTATTTTCCAGCTCGTCTACGTACTGCAGTTGCTTCACGTTATAATCAAAGATTGGTTTCACATCGATTGAGTTTCATTCTCCGCACGTCATTGAAAGTCCATTTTGTTAGTCGGTCCTGTATTTACCCGTGAAGCTGTAGTGGCTCCCCGTCGCCCGCGACACCATGTAATGCGAACAGTTTATGCAGTCGCATTACTGCTTTTGATTTGTACTGCCTGGATGATTTTGAAGGGGACTCAGATCATTCAAAACGTTGGGGATATGGCGCGGTTTGGCGCTATTTTATTTCAGATACTCGCACCGCTACAGCTGGCCTTGGTGATGTTTCTCTCCGCGATACAGGCTGCAAGTAACATTGCGATTGAGAAAGATCGGCAGACTCTGATCTTGTTATTGATGAGTCGGCTGACCAACAGCGAACTGGTTCTTGGGAAGTTGTTTGCAAGTCTATTGAGCATCGGCGTTATGCTCATTACAAGTCTGCCGATTTTTATGCTGATCGTCCTGTTTGGTGGCACCTCATTTGAGCAAGTCGGTTGGACATTTGCTGTTACGCTGATGACGTGCGTTGCAGCCGGGTCGCTGGGAGCGATCGTTGCGCTGTGGCGGGAGAAGACATTTCAAACACTGGCCTTAGTGGCGATGGGAATCGTATTTTGGTTGGGGCTTTGTGAGGGGATCGGTTTGGCAGGGCCTGTGGTAGCTGGATTTACAGGGGCAGAGATTGCTGGTGCAATGAGTCCTATTCGGACAATCATGGCAGCGAGCCACCCAACGGTTTCGTCAACCTGGAGTTTTTCAGTTTTACCATTTTTATTGCTTTCTTCGTTTATCTCGGTATTGCTTTGCGGAGTCGCGATCTGGAAGGTCAGGTACTGGAATCCTAGCCGTGACGTCCGGAGTGGTCAGCCTTCCAGCGAAGAAGCGGAGGCGTCGGTTAATCATCACCTGAATGTTGTTGATGCTCGAGAGGGATCCGCCGACTCCGGAGCGGCAGAATCACTGACGGGTCAAGAAGTCGTCGAGCAGTCGGAGGGTTTGCGTACAGGGCATGTCGATGATCGCGCTCGGATGGCAAATCAAGACAGTCGGCGAGTTTGGGATAACCCTGTCCTGTGGCGGGAGATGAAGACCTGGGCCTACGGTCGGAAAATACTATTCATCCGAGGCGCTTACTGGTTGCTGGCTGCTTTTGTGTTTTTTGCCGTCTTTTCGTTGGTGGATTCTGGAGCGGCAACCCGAGTTACCGCGGATGCTGGAGTGACGATTCCCTTGGCAGCACGTCCCTTGGCTCCTTTTATTTTGGTCAGCATCGTGATGGTCAATGCGTTGGCGGTGACTTCAATCACTACTGAACGTGACGGGCGTGCTCTCGATCTGTTAATGGTGACCGATATTTCTCCACGGGAGTTTTTGTTCGGCAAAATTGGAGGAGTGCTGTACGTTGTTTCCGACATGATCGTATTGCCAATTTTGATGAGCGTCTACTTATGGTTCAACGGCGCTTTGTCAGGTGAAAATCTGATATATTTATCCATTGGTCTTTGCGTTTTGTTCTTTTTCGTGACCATGCTTGGAGTTCACTGCGGGATGTCTTATGGCGGTAGTCGCCAGGCAATTGGCGTGAGTTTAGGGACTGTATTCTTTCTTTTTCTTGGCGTCGTGACCGTGATGGTGATGATGGTTTCATTCACGGGTAATGTCGAGGCGCAGTTGAGTCCATTTTTGGCTTGCATCGTCGGCGGAGCGATCGGATTGTACGTAGCCTTGGGGTGGCATACTCCCTCCCCTGCCCTGGTCCTTGCGTGCGGCATTCTACCGATCGCGATGTTCTATTCGATTACCAGTTTGTTGTTGGGTAACTTTTTGTCGGTACTGTTGGTGGTCAGTTTTACTTACGGATTTGCAACAACCGCGATGATGATCCCGCGATTGAGCGAATTCCTCGTTTCTACAGGACGATCGAAAACGGCGGAGAATGGATAGCATTTTTCAATTGTTGCCATGGCTGATTACCATGGTGGTGTTGATGGCTTGCTCTGGTTTTTTTTCAGCCAGTGAAGCGGCGCTTTTTTATATCCAGGCTCGAGATCGTCGGCATTTGAGAAACGGATCACTCGCCGAGCAGGCAGCGGCGGCGCTTCTATTAAAACCGGACCGGCTGTTGTCGGCAGTTTTATTTTGGAACTTGGTAATCAATATTGCCTATTTCTCAATTGCTTCGATTTGCGCAATCAAAATTGAGGAAAACCCGGCTGGCGGGCAGGCGCCGGCGATTTCTTTTGCGGCGATTTCATTATTGTCGATTATTTTTTTCAGTGAGATGCTACCGAAAAGCGTTGCGGTTTTAAAACCGAGGGAATTGGCGACATTGGTCAGTGTTCCGCTGACGTTTGCCGTTCGGTTGGTCGACCCTTTGATGCCGCTGTTGCGTTCGGTCAACCTGATTTCACGCCGCCTTGTTTGGCCCGGTTTTAAGACGGAGCCATTTATGGAGGTGAGTGATCTCGAGCGAGCGATCGAACATTCGGGGAAAGACGCAGCGGTAATTAAGCAAGAGCAGGCAGTATTAAAGAACATTGTTCAATTGTCGACGATTCGCGTGGAAGAATGGATGCGTCCGCGCACTCAATTCGTTTCATTTTCTCCTCCGGTTAAACTGTCCGATTTGAAAGGTGAAATTCCTGCGAGTGGTTATTTGTTAATCACGGAGCCGGAAAGTCGCGAAATAGAAAAGGCGATTAGACTGGACAATCAGTACCATCTGGATCAAGACAATCTTGAGCGTTTTTCTGAACCGGTCTTGTATCTTCCGTGGTGTGCGACGGTCGCCGATGCGCTGGAGAAAATGTCTCACCGCGATCGCGAGGTAACCGTGGTCGTGAATGAATTTGGAGATACGATCGGTGTCCTGACGATCGAGGATATTCTTGAAACGGTATTTGTTTATTCGCCAAGTCGCAGTGAGCGATTGCTGGACATGCCACCCCTGGAAGAAATCTCAGAAGGAACTTGGAGAGTGGCTGGGATCATGAGTTTACGGCAGTTGGCGAGAAGGCTGGAGGTTGTGATTCCCGAAACTGTCAGTGTGACTGTGGGTGGCGTCATTCAAGAGTCGATGCAACGGTTGGCAGAAACGGGAGACCAGTGTGAATGGGGGCCTTTTGCATTTTCGGTGGTTGAGGCGAAGGAACGTGGTGTCCTTCAGGTTGAGGTGCGTGTCCTCGACGGGGAGGGAGAGACACGATGATCTTATTAATGACGGTTCTGTTGTTTTTGCTTGGGATTTTTCTGAGTGCGTTTTTTAGTGGGTGTGAGACCGGTTTTTATCGAGCCAGTCATGTTCGGTTCGTTATCGCGGGGCTTGACGGTGATCTCATATCTCAGTACCTGATCAAGTTGTTTAACAACCCGACATTATTTGTGGCGACGACCTTGATTGGCAACAATGTAGCAAATTATCTAACAAGTCTGGCGATTGTGTTGCTTGCCCAGCAGACGACTGGTTCCAATGCCGCTGAGATGTTAGCCCCGATCCTGTTATCGCCGTTGCTGTTTGTCTACGGCGAATTGTTACCTAAAAATCTCTTTTATCGTGCCCCAAACTTTCTACTGCGATTCTCTGCACCTTTGGTTTTGTTATTTACCGTGTTGTTTTCGCCGATCGCGGCGTTGCTGTGGGGGATGGGGAGATTACTTGAGGGAGTGCTTGGGCAATCGCCCAATAAAGTGCGATTAACCTTGGCTAGGAAAGAGTTACAGCAGGTATTTGAAGATGGGCTTGAGGCCGGGCTCTTGCACCCAACCCAGCGGCACCTCGGGCAAAGTTTTTTTCTTGTGGCGTCCAAGACAATTAGTGAAATCTGTACACCGGTGAGTCGGATTCAGGCAATTTCAATAAAGACAAGCCGGGACCGCGCATTGAAGTTTGCTCGGCAGCGGCGAATGGCTGATATTCCAGTTTTTAAGTCGCATAAGAATGAACCTGTTGGCTACTTGCGAACAGTCGAGTTAATGGTGTCCGATAAGAACGCTCAAATTGCAGATATGGTGCATCCATTTTCGGATGTAAATGCCACTGATTTATTCGGCGAGATTATTTTGCAAATGGAATCGACCCGTCAAACGTTGGCCCGAGTGGTTAGTGATGAAGGGAAGATTGTTGGTCTGCTCTTTGAAGATCAACTAACCGACCCTCTGTTGAATGGACCGTTAGGGTCTTTAAAGCGATAGTGCGCGGGATCGACGTTTACAAAAAAAAAGAACGAGCTCAGCTCGTTCTCAGTGTCGCATCTTCATTTGAATCAGCCGCTCAAGCCGTCTCCAAAGTGATCTGGGAAGCTCGAGTGTTGGAGGGCGAAGAATGTGCGGTGCTCTTCGTCTCTCGCTTAGGATTTAGCGTAGCCGATCGACTTGATGACCTGAATCATCTCTTCGTGGGTAATGTAGCGTCGACTGTTGGTTAATTTGTATTGATCGATTGCAATGCCTAGCTCGGCAGCTTCGGGTGAAAGTCCCTGGTGACCATCCGAGAATTGGCGTCGTTCAAAGCCACCGGCATTGTCTTGTTTTCTCGCAGCTCGGCGATCTACAAAATTTGTTGGTTCAGTACCGTTTTCGACAGTGGTTTTTTCAAGAGACATTGGATACTCCGCGGACAAATAGGTGGCATTTCAGTGAGATGGAATGTGGGAACGAATGAAACATAAGTCGCAAACTTACGTTTTCGGAGTTCCTATAAGAATTCCTCGCCTAGAATCAGCGAAGCGGGCTCAATCGGGTATTAAGTTATCAATTAAACCGATTGTGGGGGCAAAGTGCGGTTCTTTTGGGGGAAGAAATTGATCCCTGGGGAGCAATATTTAGATTAGAAAAGCGCTATTTTCTTTGCGCTACTCGCTCGTCGACCGCAGGGATCTCAATCTGACTGCGGATTTCCATGAATTGAACGCGGTAATTGGGAAACGCTTTGGCACCAGCGGCAAGGGTATTTCTCGCATCGCTAAAGGACTGCATTCTTTTCTGAGCAGCAGCCAGCAAGTAGACCATGGTCGGCGTGAAAACTTCGCTCGCTTGTCGCTCGAGAAGAAAATTCTCAGCGGCCGAAAGTTGATTCATTTCGATCAAGCCTTCCGCCTTGGCGATGACCAGATTCTCAGGATAATTTTCCACGGGGTAGTCCAGCAAAATACTATCAATCGTGTTGTTGGCCAATCTCCATCGGCCATCGAGTTGATAAGCTTCCACAATTTTTAGCTTAATGCCAGGAGGGGGGGGAGAGCAGGCAGCAGCCCGTTGGAACAAATGCAGCGCTTCGTCAGGATCTTGATTTGCAAGTGCGATTTGACCCAAAAGTAAGAGTGCAGGTCCGCAGCGGTGCTCACGTTCGAGCGCCTGCTGGGCTTGGTTGGAAGCCGTGTGGATGTCTCCGATGTCGAGGTAGAGGTTGCCCAACTCGACGACTAGACGTGGGTCGTCATCAGATAGTTCGACTGCCTCGGTCATCTCCTTAATCGCTTCTTTGGGCTGACCACTTTTTTTGAGTGTTTGGGCCAACCGCTCATGGGGCCAAGGGTCATATGGGTTTTTTTTAATAGCTTCACGTTGGTTAAACTCCGCGTTGCGGAGCTCACCTGTCTGGCAATCAAGATTGCCGGCTCGAGTGAGTGCTCTGGCTTCTAAAGCATCATTGTTGAGTGAAAGTCCGCGAGAGTTATTGGCTAACCCTGTCAGACTCGAGCAGCCAATCTGAAATGAAAGGACCCCAAGCCCTAGAACAACTACGAAGAATCGCGCTTGTTTCAGTATTCGTTGGTTGGGGATCGTAAACTGCAATTGAGTCTCTTTCTATTAGTTTGGTTTCCGCAAATAACTTGGTCTGCTAGACCGATGGCGGACTCTACAAAAATTGCTGATTGTTTACCATATCGGAACATTCGGGCGGTTGTGATTATTCGATTCGACGCGTAAAGTCAAACATGTAAAGGATTCAAGGTATTCTGCTACCACGAGGCTGCTAGCAGAATGGTGAGGTGTGTGCCCTGGTTTTGGATTCAATTGGGACAATACATGTTTTTCAGTGTGTATTTTCGTTGGTGATTGGTAATGGGAGTGTTGGGTAGATGACAGCGAAGTATGACAAGCTGGGGCTTGAATTTTTGTACCCAGAGAATTGGAAGCTAATCGATGACGTTTCCGGGTCGCCGCAAGTGATTACTCTCGAGACGCCAGACGGGAGTACGACTTGGTCTGTCCATCTCTATCCTCCCGAAACCGATTTAGACTCGGTGCTCAAAGAGGCAATCGACTCGTTACAGCAAACTTATGAGGATATTGAATTCTCACCTTGTGAGAGTGCGGTTGATGAGGATTCTGAGAGTGGTGTTGAAGCTCTGTTTTACTGCCTTGACTTTCTAGTTCGCGCTGAATTGAAGATTGTAAAAACAGAGGATAGGTGTTTGATGTTTTGGACGCAGGCAGAAGATCGAGACTACGACAAACAGAATTTAGTTTTCAAAGCAATCACGATTAGTTT
>JAALLA010000231.1 GCA_011087765.1 Pirellulaceae bacterium | reverse complement strand
AGGGCTTTGACTATTTCTATGGCACTCCTTCGAGCAATGATCGCTACGTTGATCTATATCGAAACGAAAAGCGAATTGAAGAGAAGGCAGACATGGGGCTTCTCACACAACGGAACACCGATGAGGTGCTTGGTTTTATCGAGAAGCACCAGCAGAAACCCTTCTTTGCCTACGTGCCATTCAGTATGGTTCACACGCGATTGGGTGCCTCGCCGAAGTTCAAAGGGAAATCGCCGCGAGGACTCTATGGAGATACCGTTGAGGAAATCGATTTCAACTGTGGTCGCATCATCGACAAACTGAAGCAGCTCAAGCTGGTCGAGAATACCTACTTCCTCTTCACGAGTGATAACGGACCGTGGTTGATCAAGAATAAGAATAAGCAGGACGGAAAGCTCCCCGGCGATCACGGCGGGTCGGCGGGCCCCCTTCGCAGCGGAAAGGTTTCGACCTGGGAGGGCGGTGTGCGCGTTCCCACCATCTTGTGGGCACCGGGACGGGTTCCGGCCGGCACGGAGTGCGATAAGATTGCAGCGACGATTGACATCTTGCCCACCTTCGCGAGATTAGCGGGAGCAGAGGTTCCGACTGACCGGGTGCTCGACGGCGTCGACATCGCGTCCCTCTTTTCAGGAAAATTTGCAGAGGCCGCTGAAGATCGCATGTTCGCCTACTACTTCATCAACTCCCTGCAAGCAGTGCGCCAGGGCAAATGGAAATTACACCTTCCACGCCCGGCCCAACCGGAATGGCTCGGGAAGTTTGGGAAGAACGGCCACATTGCGCCAGAGGATTGGGCCGGATTTAAAGAACCATTCCTCGTCGACCTAACTGCCGATCCGAGCGAGACCCGCAGCGTTGCTGAGAAGCATCCGGAAGTGGTCAAAAAACTCCTCGCGCTGGCCGAAGACATGCGGGCAGACCTTGGGGATCATGATCGAGTCGGAAAGAACATGCGTTTCTTCGATCCTCTCGAGAAGCGTCCAGAAAAACCAATGTTTGTTGGACTAAAAGGAAGGGCCAACCCCAAGGAACGAAAGAAATAAAAAATGAGAACGAACTGACCTGCCCCCCGAGAACGTTTCCACAACAGAATCTGGATTCAATAAGGGGGAGACGCTCTGGGACGAAAACTTCATCCAGCCGAGCAGATCATTGGGAAACTTAGAATTGCCGAGATTGAGACGGCGAATGGTCAAACGTTAGGGCACCCTCGTTCGAATCGGCGGCAGCAACGCCGTGTGGCAGACGGCGAACAGAGAATAAATTCGGATACCCCCGTGTAACTGCATTACTCCATCGGAAAGGTTGAAAAGTAAATCACAAACGCGCTGAATGCCTTCGGCGTCAAAAAGAACTCAAATCCCCCAAAGACAATCGGAACGACGAAGATTGCGGTAGACCAACGGTAGCTGTATTCGCTTGCGACCTCAACGACGAAATCTTGTTTGGAGTTATGATTTCGACCGGGCTTTTTTGGTGCGACAACTCATTTCGATTGGCCTGGTTTAATACCTGCGGCTGTGGGCAGAGTTAGCCTCGCCTCGCTGGACCGAAAGGTGCTCAGCACCGATTCTTTTATCGCCATTACCTGAATAAAAACCGCGGGAACGAGGAACAGCGTGAATACTGTAGAGACTACCAGGCCGCCAAGAACAACCGAGCCAAGTCCCCGGTAAAGTTCGCTGCCGGCACCGGGGAATACGACCAACGGCAATAATCCCAGAACCGTTGTTGTTGCCGTAATGAAAATCGGGCGGATCCGCTTTCGAACGCTCGCAGGCACCGCTTCACGTGCCGACATCCCGTCACGCAAATAGTGCAACGATTGATGGACGATCAGGATCGCATTGTTGACGACGGTACCAATCAAAATCACAAAGCCAAGCATCGTCAGCACATCGAGCGGCTGATAGACAAAGAAATTGAGCACCCACAATCCCAGCACTCCGCCTACCGCACCGAGCGGAACGCTGAACAAAATAACGAATGGATACAACCATGATTCGAACAGCGCAGCCATTAGCAAGTACGTAATGACCAAGGCCAGCAGTAGATTCAATCGCAGCGCATCCCAAGCCTGACGAAGTTTGTCAGCCGTTCCCGAAAGCGAGACCATCGTATCGCCGTCCAGCAATCCCTCATCATGCAATTTCCCAACGATCTGTTTGTCGATAATCTGCATTGCTTCTTCAAGCGGCATCGTTAACGGCGGTGTCACCGAAATCGTGATCGCACGCATTTTTTCACGGCGATAGATCGCTTCGGGGCCGCTACTGTATTCAATCTCAGCCAACGCAGAGAGCGGCACGACTTGTCCTGCTCTTGTCGCAACCGGCAATGACAAAACGTTTTGGGTACGACTTCCAAAGGAATTTTTTCCAATAATCGTCAAGTCGATTTTGTCTCCATCGACAAAATAGTCACCCGCATAAGCGCCATCGACAAACGCGTCGATGGTGTACCCAAGTTCCGCTGCACTGATCCCCATCTCAGACGACTCGACCAGTTTCGGCTGAACATGAATTTCCGGACTGGAAAGATCGAGACTTGGCCTCGGCTGTGCCTGTGCTTCGGGAATCATCGTTTTGACGTCGTCAAGAACCCGGCGGCCAACTGCAATCAATTTATTCAAATCACCGCCCGTGATCTCAACATCGATCGTACGACCACTGCTCAACCCCCGTTCAAACAAACTGGATTGTTTCGCAATGGCTCGCGTTCCAGGGAACTGTGAGCCGGTCTTTTTGGCCAACGGAATCAACTCTCGAACTCGAGATTCGTCTTTGGTTCGAAATCCCATGAAAACGGACGTGCCGCGGACGGAGTAAAAATAATAGTCGATTGGGGGATATTCGAGTTCAGGACTATCTGCGTCGACGTTCCAATAAGGCTCGAGATCTTTTTCCAACTTCTCGCCCATCGCCATCAATTGTTTGATGTTGTAGCCTGGAGGAGGTGAAAGGCTGCAAAACACAAAATTGCGATTGCCCGAAGGAAGGTATTCCACTTTCGGCCAAAGCAAATAAGAGATTCCAACCGACATCGTCACCATCAAAACGATCAGCGCAGCGGATCTCAAAGAACTGGCCAGTACCCACCGATTCAAATTGGTAACACCATCGGAAAGTCCAACTCCCAATCCGTGAATCAGTCGGACGATTGGGCCAGACTCGCTAACTTGAGATCGACGCGCAACGTTTTCTTCAGTGTCAGGCTCCACACCATTTGGTTGGGTGCCTGAAGAATCACGATTGTCGGCAAACGAACCTCTGGCAATCAACCGTGCCGCTGCCGTCGGAATCATCGTAAAGGAGACAATCAGTGACAAACCAACGGCGCAACTGATGGCCAGTGCGATATCGCGAAAAAGTTGACCGGAAGTCTCTTGAACAAAAAGCACCGGGATGAACACGGCAATGGTCGTCAGCGTGGAGGCAATCACCGCGCCGGCAACCTCCTTGGTCCCTTCGGATGCGGCCTCAAAAGCACTCTCTCCACTTTGGCGTCGACGATAGATGTTTTCCAATACGACTACCGCATTGTCTACAAGCATCCCCACGGCAAAAGCGAGCCCAGCAAGACTAATCACGTTCAGCGAACGCCCCATCAAACCGAGCATCAGAAACGTTCCGACAATGCTTACCGGAATCGCAAGTCCGACAATCAAGGCTCCCCGACCAAACCAAAATCCCACAACGAGGGTTAATCCTAAGGTGACAAGAAAAAACCAAGGTGACACAAAAACACACGCGACCGCACTGCCTGCAATCAAGGGCACGGCCAGCAACGTTCGCCGGCCTAGATGCAAAAACAACAACAAAACGATGATCGTCAGAGCACCGCCGACAAAGATGTTTTGCTGGACAATTTTGATTGCCGATTGAATGTATTCCGTCTCGTCGTAGTACTGAAACAGCTCCAGATCCAAACGCTTCAATAATCCATTGTTCAGATCCTCGGTCACTTTTTGCACGCCACTCATCACTTCGAGAACGTTTGCGCCCGAAGTCCTTCGTACGCTAAGCCCGTTACTGGCGATTCCATATCGCCGCGAAATGCTTTCCTGTTTCTTGTAGGCCAGTTGAACATCAGCGACATCTCGGACATAAACAGGGATTCCGTCTTCAATCGCGAGGACTTGCTGCTTAACATGCTCTGGATCGCGAAATTGTCCGAGCGTACGAACGACCCAGCGTCTTTTGCCTTCCCAAACGTTGCCGGCTGAGGTGTCTTTATTCTGCCCCCCCAGCGCAACCCGAACATCAGCGATCGTCAGCTGGCGGGCGGCGAGCCGTTCCGGATCGACGATGACCTGCAGTTCCTCTTCTTGGCCTCCATAAGTGTCTGCTTCGGAAACGCCGGGGACTCGCTCGAACTGAGGCTCGATCAGGTCTTCCGAAATTTTGCGAACATCCTGAAGGTCGACTTCCGCAGGAAGCAGTTCTTGCAATTCAGGATGTTGGTCTCCCAGCTGTTCGTAGATTTGTGTCAGTCGAAAAACGCGCAGGCCCGTGTTACCCGCCCGCCGTGATGGCTCAAGCGCTGTAGCAAGTTCTGGATGCGCGGTTTGAAAAGCCTGAATCTTTTCGACAGTCGGTGGCCGAGAGGTCAAAGCAAATCGAGCGATCGGACTATCGGTGACATCGGATGCTTCAATCACAGGTTCGTTTGCGTTGATTGGATATTCACGGACCTGTTGCAAACGCGTATTGACTCGCATCATGGCGTCTTCGATGTCGGTGCCGATTGCAAATTCCAGCGTGATATCTGCCGACGAATCGCGACACCGCGAAGTCATCTTGACCAGGCCTTCGATCGCCGCAAGTTGCTCCTCCTGTTCTTGAACGATCTCCCGCTCAATTTCCTGGGGACTTGCTCCAGGCCAGCGTGTTTCAACTGAGAGAATTGGATTTTGAACGGCCGGGATCAACTGCTTCGGCATCGTGACTAAAGAGATAGAGCCGAAGAGCACAACGATCAATGCGCCGACCGAAACCTTGACTGGATTTCGGATAAATGATTCAAAGATCTTCATTTGGGCGTTTGATTGAAAATATGAAATTGAGGACTCAACACGTCGCGGGCACTAGGGGTGCGCTGTGATCTTCCCACCCTGGGAAGGTTCGACGCAAAGCGTTGCAGGTGGTTGATTTGGTAGTGGCTAACTTAAAACAATTCTCGTTGTATCGCATTCTCCTTATCCGTCCTTCGAGTCGCTGCTTCCCGAGGCAAAGGAATTAGGTCGATCTTGATTTATTGATGCAGCATTCTAAACGGACAAACGATCATTAATTCTCCGATTTCTTGCCGGTAACTACTTTCACTTGCGAGTTGGGAACCAGTCGTTCATTTCCCTCAACGACAACCATATCGCCAGCTTTGATTTCTCCAATCACTTGAATTCGATCGTCCAAAGCGACTCCAAGTTCGACTGCGACTTTGCGAACGACTCCTGTGGCCGATTCGCTCGAACTGTCGCTCTTGTCGAAATCAATGACATAAACCGACCGGTCTTTTCCGTTAAGCACCAACGCATCTTTGGGAACCAAGGGAAGTTTTTTTCGCTGGCCGAAGGGAACATCCACCCGAGCCAGCATCCCGGCAAGCAACATTGGAGTTTCGTTTTCAATTTTATTCTTCAATCGCAAATAAACCGGATAGGTTCTGGCTTGAGCGGCAGCTACCGGCACGATTCGATCGACTTTTCCAGTCAAAATTTGGTTCGGAATCTCCGGAAACTCAATGCGAACAACGTCTCCTTTGCGAAGTCCAACAACCGTTTCAGCCGTTACCGGTGCAAGAATTTCTACCTCATCCATTTGAATGATTTCAACAACGGGATCACCGCGATTAATCCATGCGCCTTCTTCTGTAAATTCAGCTGAGACAAACCCGTCGAACGGGGCGACAATCGTTGACTTCTTCAACCGGTCGTTAATTAGCTCGAGCTTCTGTTTTTGCAATTCAACTTGGGCTTCAGCCTGAGCGATGGTTTCTTTTCGTGGGCCTTCTTTAATCCGCTTCAATAATGCCTGGGTTGCTTTGAGTGCAAACCTTGCGGCGTCGGCACGTTCTTTTGCATCGTCCAGTTCTCCCAGACTGGATGCAGATCCTCGGGCTAAGGATTCCATTCTCTCAAGCCGGGAATTTGCATTTTTTGCAGTTGCTGTAGCGGCTTGCATGATGGCATCGGCTTCGGCAATGTCTTCAGGTCGTGAACCATTTTCCAGCTCGGACAAACGGCTTAACGCCAGTTGATGTTCGGCGGTTGCGGCTGCCTGTTCGATCTCTAGTGTTTTTGTTCTAAGCTGAGCCAACGTCTGTCCTTTGCGAATCATCTGACCTTCATCCACATGGAATAGATGGACTCGCCCATCAAGAGCGCTGCCAATCCGGCTGGTTCGAAGTGGCTTGACGGTGCCAACAACACTCTGGCCCGCGCGCACTTCGGTTTCGATGACAGCAGCAACCACTACCGGCTTCATGTCCTGGGCCAATAACGGATGGCCAATTGCAAAATTAGCGCACGAAAGTACGATTAGGACGGCGATTTGAAGGTAAAAACGAAACATCTCCTTACTCTAGTTTCTGATTCAATCCCCGTAAATCACTAACATTGGACAACTGACAAGTTTAGCGAAGCACCATACCGTTGCGGACGACAATCGTTTTAATCGGACTATCAAAACTGCTATGGAAGGCTCAGAACCAACCGGCGAAAATCTAGAAGATGGAAATTAAGCCACC
>JAALLA010000230.1 GCA_011087765.1 Pirellulaceae bacterium | reverse complement strand
ATGAACACTTAGCTGTTCGAAGTCGGCAAGCTGCCTTCGAAGGGATTCGTGAGGGCAGGTTTAAGTACGTAAGGTATTTTGATGAAACGCCAGCCTACGAATTTTTGCATGATCTGAAAAATGACCCGGACGAGTTGGTCAATTTAGCGACAAATCCAAAGTTTCAAGATGAACTAATTCGATTGCGTAAGCGCTGCACAGAACGTGTGGACGAGCTGGGCGGGCCGATAATCCCCTTAAATACAACCGACGGCTCAAAATAGTGACTTATGGCTGGCCTCCTTCAAGACTACTTTCACGAATCGAGTCAATTTCGATCGTGGTATTTTCCACCCCTGAAAAGCTCAGTTTGATGGAATTCAGTTCGGATTCGGTTTTCCAGAAATCATCCAGTGGAATCGTGACGGTTTGATAGTTGTTCCCCGGCCTTAGTTGAACGGGTTGCTTCAGTTTTACCTGGTTTGCAAAGGCCGTGAGTGAGACATCATTACTCGTTCGGATTTCGACAATGATTGACTTATTGTTCTCTGGACTGAGCTTGAGATCGGTTCGGGAAATTGACCCCGTCCCAGTAATCAGGTCGAAATCCAAATAGCCCTGGGGACCGCAAATATTAGTGAGGCGACCTAGTGGTTTCCAGCCTTCGTTTTGCCAGCCGCCGCAATTAAATTCGAATTGAAGTTTTCCGTCCGTTGGATTCCGTTGGTTTAATTGTTCCCAGTCGTCTGAAATACCATCGCCATCCTGATCTTTGCGAATCGATTCATATTCGGGATTGACTCCCCTGCCCCATTTTACATTGTCCGCCATCCGTAGTTCGACCGGAGGTTCATTCCCTGAGCCAGTATCGCCGTCGTCCAGCCAACCGCTCATCAACTTGCGGTGACGGTCCAACTCTTTTTTGTACCGAACGTCATCCACAAGATTTACTAATTGGGCGGGATCATTTACGACATCGTAAAGTTCTTCGGCCGGGCGTTCACCGAAGTAGATTTTTGAAAGTGCTGGATCCAGCGTTCCATTTGCGTAGGCTTCTCGCAGGTCCTTCAGGAAATCTTTTGAGTCGCGGTACTGTGGTTGTAGGAGAACGCGATCGAGCATGAAATTTCGAGTGTATCGATAACGATCGGTCCGAATGCTGCGGATCCGATCGATAGTTTGATCACAACGGTCACGGGCGGTAGCAACGTACTCCCTCGGAATGAACTTCTCTGAAAATAAATCCTGTCCTTCCATCCAGCTTGGTTGCTTAACACCGGCCCAAGCTAATGTAGTCGCCGAAAGATCGAGCATCGATACGAGATCGTCTCGGACGGAAGGCGCCGGTATCCATGGATCGGGTCCTGTAATTATGAACGGAACGTGAGAACCCCCTTCAGTGGGTTGTTGTTTATGACGGACCAGGTTGTTAGCTCCGTGGTCGGAAAAATAGACAACAATGGTGGAGTCAAGCAAGTCGTCTTGCTCGAGTCGTGAGAGGATTTTTCCAATAACTCCGTCGTCCATTCTGGCTGAGTCGAAATGCTCGGCGACTACTTCGCGGTAAATTTCATTCTGTGGATAATCTTTAGGAATGGTAACGGAACTACGGTCGGTTTTGTTTTCAAATTTGGTGGTGTTGATTTTGCCACCTTTAAGCTGGATTTGGCCAAAAAAAGGTTTGCCTTTAGGTGCCGATTTCCAAGGAGTCATACGTTGAGCTTTGGGGATCTCAGAGAAGAGTCCAGCATGTTCGAAGTTGTAGTCAGTTTTCCCAACATTGAAGCAAAAATAGCCTTCTGCTTTCATGAGATCAACGATTGTGCACATGCCTTCGGGAAGCGAACGCGATGCCTCACCACGACCAGATCTGTGTTCGTGGGCGCCAAACCGAATTTGGTTTGCACCCGTGATCATGGCTGATCTACAGATTGAGCAGACTGGCGCGGGAACATAAGCCCGTGAGAATCTTACTCCCGTCGCCGCCATTTGATCGATCGTGGGGGTTTGTCCTTTTTGGATGTCGTACCCATAACACCCGAGCCACGGCGATAGATCTTCTTGAAACAACCACAAGATATTTGGACGGGCGGTTGGTTCGTTGGCCTCAGTTTTCATTGGAAAAAACGAAAGCAAGGCTAATGCGAATAGAATATTATAATAAAATTTGGTCATGGGTTGCCTTTATCTACGCACGTCTCATAGATGAATTTGGTTTTGGAATTAGTCTAAAGAAGATTGGTAAGCTACGGGTACCCTGTTTGTTTGGTCACGGTCAAAAATCAGAGTCACTCCGCTGTCGCTTGAAAAAGAGTTAGTGCTGGGGTTCATGTTGGTGACCACCTTGAAACATTTTATGTTTCGGATTCGCATTGGACAGTACATACGCGATCAGGTCGATGATTTCTTCCCGAGAAAGCTTGTCTACCATTCCCGCTGGCATTTGGCTTTGTTTAGCCCTCTTTCGAGCGTCAATTTCGTCCTGTTTAATGACTGTAATTTGATCTTTTGCCAGTGGATCAATCACAATTTTAACGACATCATCGGATTCTTCCATAATCATTCCGGTCACGGTTTTGCCGGTGTCCATTAAGAAAATATTGGATGTAAATTTTTCGTCGATGTCCTTCGATGGCTCAATGATCGATCGAAGAATATGACTGGCGGTTCGCCTTTCGTCTGTCAATTTGGAAAGGTCCGGGCCGAAGTTTTGGCCTTGTCCACCAAATTGATGGCAAGCAATGCAATTCGCAGCTTGAAATGAAGCTTCGCCAACTTCATGCGAGCGGCCCATAATCATAGTGAGGTCACCTATGAGGTCGTCATATTTCCATTCCTGGCCTCTGGTGTTGCTCTGAAGTAATTTGTCTTTGACTTCTAAATTTAGCTCGTCAAGATAATCTGCCCGCGCTGTGACGTAGTCATTGAATTTTGGGACCACATAAAGCGCTCCATACATTCGACGCCAGTGGCCGGGGTAGGTGCAGACGAATGGGTACACTCCGGGCTCTTTCGGAACAATAAAGCTGATGGCCTCCTCTTCTCCCGGTTGAAGCAGTCGACTTCCCACCAGAACTTTGCTGGATTCAGGAATATAATGGCGTGCCATTGCATCGGCATCTCGGCCAGTGGACTCCGCAAGTTCACCGATTTCGGCTAGTGCTCCGGGCATGGTAACGGCAAAATTATGCGGCATTGAATCCGTGTTGCTAAATCGGAATTCCACTGGCTTGCCCGCTTCAACGACAATAAGCTCTTTATCGTAAATCATTCGATGCGGAATTGTTCCTATGGCAATTACCCTCACGTCAAGATTTTTTAAGCGGTTCTCAATATCGGATTGGTCAGCAGCGGAGAGCTTGAGACTTAGCTTTCGGGCCATTTCGATGGCATTGTTAGCAGCCGCAGACGTTCGTTGGTTGATTGGAAGCGTACTCAAATAACCGATGATATTATTTACGAGCGGCTTGATTTTAGCGGTGTCCCAACCATCGGCTGAAACTTGTTTAAGAGCATTGATTGCGGCAGGTTGAAATTCACCGGAGGCAATGAGGCGATTGAGGACGGCAAATTTTTCGGCATCCCGACCGGGAATAGAAACGAGCGCACGAATGGCGACTTCCAGAAGTGTTTCACCGCCACCAATATACAGGCGATCTGAAGGTATTGGCTGGCGATTGAATCCCGGACCGCTCCATTCTACTGCCAGACCATCCCCACCACCGGAATCGAAATAGTTGATGCGAATGGAATGTAAGCCGGTGGTTAAAGAAACTGTTCCGGATTTAGTCACCATGCCGTGGGGACCATCGTTATTGATAAGTTCTTCACCGTCGATGTAGAGTCTGGAGCCGTCATCGGAGGTAATAAAAAAGCTATAATTGCCAGACTTTGGCACATCAATTATCGTTTTGAATATGTTGGTGAACGCGTCCCGTGGCTGGCCGTTTGGTATGAACAAGCCAAAGTTGGGAACCTCTCCGCTCAATTGGGGCTTTCGCTGGTCAACTGTCGCGGAATCAGCGTTGGCGGCATGTGGAGTCATGTATCCCGCACTGATTCCATTTTTTAATCCTCCCGTAGCCGTTTCTACGCCCAATTGTTGTGGCAGTTCAAAGACAAGGGGGCTGACTTTATCAAACAAGCTTCCGCGAGCGCTGGCATTGACGGAGGGTACTGCATCGAGAAAGTCCTTTAATTGTTTTTTCGATTTTGTGGCTGCTAAAAAAGCATCTCCTGGCCCCGAGGCGGCAACCCAGGATGCGTAACCAAGTCTTTTGATTTGAGAGGTTGAGCCATTGACGGCTAAGTTTTCAACTTCGGATTGGATCAATTTGAGATCTTCGATGGGCTGGGCAGCCAACAACTTTCCAAGCCCGACCACATTACCTGACGACTTTGCTTGTTCCTGATTGATCAGGTCGACAATCAGCTTAGTTGGGGGTTGTCGAGTAATTTTTGATAACGCATCGACGGTATTTTGGAGCAAAACTAAATTGGAATCGACATGGGAAAGGATGGCCAGGTAAACCTCCTCGCTGGGATTAAGGCGAACCAAATCGTCTGGATTCCCGGTGGCGATCACATAACCGCGAGCAGCAGGAGATAGCTCTGTTCCTGTTGCGAGCATCTGGCGAATCATTTGGTCGATATTGAGTTGTGATTTTGCGTATTTAAGGACGGTTTCCAGTTCCGGATCCAGATCCATAGAATTTGCCGCGAAAACAGCTTCGGCACCGGTGAGTCCACCAAGGTCAACCGCCGCTTTAATGGCTTCAGCGCGAACGAGAGCAGACGGATCGCGGGCCGCATCCATCAGGATAGATTCCCAACCTTCCACCATCCCATTCCAATGTCCCAGTGTACGAATAGCTGCGGCGCGAACTTTGTCCTCTTCTGCCTGAAATACTAATTTCAACAACTCTAAGTTGGTTAACCGCTGCTCCTCGAGCACCCAAAGACATTCCAAAAGTGCCTGAGCTTCGTCCCGTTTGGGCGAAACCTTTTGCGGGTCTAATCGTTTGGCGAAATTAAGCACCTGCACTTCTACATCCGCTCGGTCGCGTCCGCTTAATTCCAGCCTCGCTCGATAACGAGTCGAAGTCTCTTTTGAGAAGAAATTTTGACAAATCTCAGGGATCGTTTTCCCCTTCATTTTTGGCGCATCCACTACAGGGCGTCCCTCGTAGGTAACGCGATAGACCCGCCCATGAGCGTGGTCGCGATTGGGATCACGCATGTTATGTTGCATATGGCCAATCAAAGCGTTGTGCCAATCGGTAATGTACAGCGCGCCGTCTCCGCCAATTTCCATGTCGCTGGGTCGGAAATTTGGATCAGATGAGGAAACGATCGGTTCCACTTCGACCGCAGATATATCAGCTCCGTTGTAATTGACTTTATGTTGGGCGACCCCCAGAAAACCGATCGCATTACTAATCAGAAAATTACCATCATGTTCAGGAGGGAAGTGACTACTGGATAAAATTCCGTTTGAGGGAACCGGTCGAACTCGTTTCTTAAACCATTTTTTATTCCCAATTCCTTTTCCTATATTGACGTAGCTTCCTGTCCCTCCGGTTCCGTCATTCGCAAATTGATAGCCCCACTGGTCGAATACGTCGCCATGGGGATTGGGGCCAATTGGAAAATGGAATTCAAATTCAAAAGTGCGAGGATTGAATCGGTGCACTCCTGACGCTCCGGAGCGAAACGTCTTGGTCGGTGTTTCAAAGTTTGCCACGTTAAAGATTCCCCGGGAGAAGTAAAGCCATCCATCGGCGCCCACGATCAGAGCATTTGCAGAATGATGGGTGTCAGCACTTGAGATTCCCTGCAGCATGCGAATTTTGACATCCGCTTTGTCGTCGCCGGTGGTGTCTTTAAGAAACCAAATTTCAGGTGGTGCGGCCACTAACATTCCGCCCCCCCAAAATTCAAACCCAGTGACCGAATTCAGTCCATCGGCGAAGACAATGCTCTCGTCGGCAACGCCGTCTTGATCATTGTCCGGGAGAATCAGAATGCAGTCTTTCCTCGGTTGGCTCGGGTTCCAATGCGGGTAGGATTCCCAACATGCAACAAACAAGCGACTGTCAGCATCAAAAGACATCTGAACCGGATTAATTAGACGTGGAAACATTTCTTCCGATGCGTATAGGTTAACCTTCATCTTGGGATGAATCGTCATTTTCTTGATGGCCTCTTTGCCACCTAGATAAGGCCACGCGCCATTTTCCAATGGGCCAATCTTGTTGGGACGAACCGATAAATCCTGTGGAAGGTTGTCGTCTTTTATTGGCTGAGGTTTGCCTGTCGCAATGGAGAAGATATGAACGTCCCGATTGTTAGTCATTACATCGAACATCTCCATCTCACGCATCATGACGTCTGCATTAGATTGGTTAAACCAAGCAAGTTTTGAACGCCCGCCGAATACGTTGTATCCATCAACAACCCGATAGCGATTGAACCAGTGGTAATTCTTGTCGATCACTGCTTCATGCAAAGTTGCGACGGCATCGTCCGAGGGAACCGGCGAAGATGGAGATAGTATTGGCATTAATGCTCGCGCAAGTTCCTTGTTTCCATGATCGTTCAGGTGAATTCCGTTCATTGTTAACGGCACGTCGGAAGTCTTGTAAAGCTGCTCGGTGATTGTGAAGAGGTCGTAAAACGGAATGTCCTTTTCCTCGCAAATTCGTCTCATGGAGTCTGTGTAACGTCTCAAGTTTGCATTGTTCGCTGAACCGTCGGGTAGATGGGGGCTGTTCAAATTTTCATGGGCGATGGGTGAGAAGAATGCCAGCCGCGGCGCG
>JAALLA010000229.1:4766-6824 GCA_011087765.1 Pirellulaceae bacterium | reverse complement strand
TTTAAGGAATTGGAGAAGGGGCAATCCCCGGAAACCCTCTTTATTACTTGTTCGGATTCCCGGATTGATCCAAGTTTGATGACGCAAACGGAACCGGGTGAATTATTCGTAATTCGCAACGCCGGCAATATTGTGCCGAAGCCGGGCACGGGCGAATTGTCTGTCGAGGCGACGATACTTTACGCCATCGATGTTTTAAAAGTTAAGAGAATTGTGGTTTGTGGGCATTCGCATTGCGGTGCTGTAACCGGTCTGATGAATCTGGGTTCCTTAGACGAATTGCCCGAAATCAAGGCCTGGGTCGCCAAGAGTTCTGAAGTACTGGATCGTTTGGATTCAACAGATGCGACTTTGAACCAGGGAATTAGCGAAAATGTTAAGCTCCAATTAGAGCACCTGCTCGAGTACCCATCGGTTGCAAGTGCTGTTTCAGCAAACAAATTGGAACTGGAAGGCTGGGTTTACCACTTTGAAAGCGGACGAGTTGAATTTCTTGATTGAGAGAAATCCGACTGACGATTGAAGTTTGCGTCCGTTTTAAATTTTACAGTGGAGCTTAGTGATGAGTAACGACTTGCTCAATTCGAGTGAGGCGAAAGAGGTTCGTGGCGATTCCGCCACCAGCCATTTCCGAGAAGATTTTTTCGCGTCAATTGTTGTTTTCCTAGTAGCATTGCCACTTTGCATCGGTATTGCAGTGGCGGTCGATGTTGATCCCGCTCGAGCGTTATTAACAGGGATCATTGGCGGAATCATCGTGGGTTTTGTCGCAGGTTCACCTCTTCAGGTGAGCGGTCCGGCGGCAGGACTATTTGTCATTGTCGCGGACCTGATCGCACAGGGTAGGGAATCGTATATTTCAAAATTGGGTTCCGGTGCGGAAACTCAGGAGGGCGAGGCGTTTGCCTACGCCTTGATGGTCTTGGGAACGTCAGTTTTTTTGGCGGGTATACTCCAGGTCGTAGCCGGAAAATTTAAGCTTGGGCAATGGTTCCGCGCCGTGTCGCCTGCCGTTGTGAAAGGCATGCTGGCTGGCATCGGACTTTTGATTTTGTTCAGTCAGTTTCACGTTATGCTCGACCACACGGCGATATGGGACGGTCACAAAGCGCATGGCGGATTGCAATTTTTAGCAACCATTCCTGAAGCAATCATGAAGTGTTTCTCATCCGACACTTCTGCAAACCACCATTTAGCCGCACTGACGGGGATACTGACCATTGTCTGTATCGTGGTTTGGCCGATGATTTCCCCCAAAAAGCTTAAAGCGGTTCCTGCGCCGCTGGTCGGGATATTGGTAGCAACTCTGTTTGCTACGGTTGCCGGATTGGAGATCCAAAAATTGCAAGTTTCGACGGATATATTTCAAGAAACTACGCTTCCGAACAGTCCCGGTTGGTTTCAATTGTTGATCGATCCGATCGTGCTTACCGGTGCCGTCGTGATTGCCTTGGTGGCCAGTGCTGAAACTCTTCTGTGTGCGTCTGCGGTTGATCAGTTACACACGGGGCAACGGACCGACTATGACAAGGAGTTGACCGCACAGGGATATGGAAACATTCTCTGTGGCCTCATTGGCGCTTTGCCTATGACGGGTGTTATCGTCCGTAGTTCGGCAAATGTAAATGCTGGAGCAAAAACCAAATGGTCAACTATTTTCCATGGCTTTTGGCTACTGATTTTCGTTGTTCTCCTGCCAGCTTTGCTGGCTTACATTCCGAAAGCAGCTCTTGGCGCATTGCTTGTTCATATCGGATTTAAGCTTGTCAATTGGAAGCAAATCAAGGCGTTATGGAGCATCAGTCGCGCCGAGACCGGGATATATTTCGCGACCATGATAACAATCGTATGTAGCGATCTTTTGATCGGCGTCGTCTTCGGGATCGTTCTTTCCGGCATAAAATTACTCTATCGCTTTACCTACCTTGAATTGGATTTAGAGAAGGAAGGCGATGTCAGTCATTTACAACTTCTGGGTTCAGCGACGTTCTTGCGCTTACCAAGTCTTGCCAAAGCTCTGGATAACGTTGAGAGGGGCAGTGAACTACATATTCATAT
>JAALLA010000229.1:0-4666 GCA_011087765.1 Pirellulaceae bacterium | reverse complement strand
CCGGCGGTAAGAAGCCGTCGAGAACCGGTGTTTTTCAGTTTTGAAATAGCGACACCGATACTGATTGATATTCCAGTTGGATAAAAGTCAGGCCGTTGGCGGGAGATGGTTTCGCAAAATTTCTCGAATCGTAGTTTGGTTTCTATCTCGTCGACGACTTCGAGAACGATACCGAATTCATCGCCTCCCAACCGGCCCACGCAAATAGCATCTGGAAATTCAAGATTTAACTGCCGGGCAAACCAGGCAATTGCGAGGTCCCCAGCGGCGTGCCCGTGATTGTCATTGATTCGCTTGAAATAATCGATATCGAGGATGGCGAGTGCCAGTCGTTTGTCAATATTTTGTTCCAGAGTTGATTGGAATCCTCTGCGGTTAAGCAATTGGCTCAGTTCATCCGTTCTTGATTGAATGTAAAGTTCGGATTCGGTGAGTGAAAAGGTTGTCAGCTCCGAAAGTCGAATCAAGTGCCAAATCTTACCCGCAATCAATATGGCTTCTATGGTTCGATGATACTGCTGGTTGTTGGCGGGAGAGTCGAAAGGTATCTGTACCAGTTCAGTAGTGATCCGATCGGGTGTGCTGGTGTCGCAACTCTCGGTGACGAATTGTTGGAATTGCAAATTAGATGGCAGTTCCTCTGAATTCAAACCAAACGTCTGTTCCGCTTTGTCGTTCCAAAAAAGGGGTTTCTGGTGTTCATCCGCGAAGATAATCGCATCGGCGTATCGATCGACTAATGACCTAAACAGGTCACTGAGAATATCTTCTTGGTTTGGCGAATCCACTGTGAGTTATTTTTTGGTGGGTGATTTTTTTTGTTTTACTTTTTTGGATTTGGCTGCCGTTTTCTTTTTGGTTGCTTTCTTCTTTTTCTCACCAAAAGCACTGCTCCAATTGTCTGAGTATTTTTTTGTCGTGCCGCTGCGTAGGATCGTCATGGTAGGGTCCTCTTGAATGAACTTTCAGTAGTTGATTTATCTACTAATGAGTGATTAATAAATACGGTCGGCGGAAACTTTTTGTGTCTGCTTGCGCAGATTTTAGCCGCTTGCCAATGCTGTGCTGAACTGTTTTAGTCTTGACTTTATTAACGCCGACTACGTGATTAACTTTTTATATTTGAAGCGTCGCGGTTCGTCCTCTTTCAAGCCCAGTCGCTCCCGACGCTGTTGTTCGTAGGTTTGGTAGTTTCCTTCACACCAGTGAAGATAGCCATCCCCTTCAAAGGCAAGTATGTGAGTGGCAATTCTATCCAAGAACCAGCGATCGTGACTGGTAACAACGACACAACCAGCGTAGTTTTCAATGGCCTCTTCGAGTGCACGCAAGGTATCTACGTCGAGATCGTTGGTTGGTTCGTCCAGCAGTAAAACATTGGATCCCCGTCGCAGTAATTTGGCTAGGTGAACTCGATTGCGTTCACCACCGGAAAGGACACCAACCTTTTTTTCTTGATCTGGCCCGCGAAAATTGAAGCGGTTGACGTAGGCCCGGGCGTTTACTTTACGTTTGCCAAGCTCCAGGGTGTCGTGGCCTTCGGAAATTTCTTGATAAACCGAGTGGTCGTCACGGAGGCTGTCGCGGGATTGATCGACATAACCAAGTTCGACGGTGCTGCCAATCTTGAGAGACCCGCTGTCCGGTTCCTGTTGGCCGGTGATCATCCGAAACAAGGTAGTTTTTCCGGCTCCGTTGGGGCCGATGATGCCAACGATGCCTCCCGGTGGCAGTCGAAAGTTGACGTCTTCCATCAATATTTTATCACCAAACCCTTTGCCCAGGTTTTCGGCCTCAATAACAACGTCACCTAGATGTGGTCCAGGTGGTATCTGGATTTCGAGATCTTGCTCTCTTTCCCGCTGGTCTTCGTTGAGCATTTGTTCGTAGGCGCCAATTCTCGCTTTGCTTTTCGACTGTCTAGCTTTAGGCGACAATTTAATCCACTCAGATTCCCGTTTAAGTGCTTTCAGGCGAGCATCATTCTGTTTTTCTTCGACTTTCAATCTCGCTTGTTTTTGCTCAAGCCACGAAGAATAATTTCCTTCGAACGGGTGCCCTTGTCCGCGGTCAAGTTCGAGGATCCAGCCGGCAACGTTGTCAAGGAAATAGCGATCGTGAGTAACGGCCACGATGGTTCCCGGATAATCTTGTAACGTCCGCTCCAGCCAATGAACCGAATCTGCATCGAGGTGGTTGGTTGGCTCATCAAGGAGCAGTAGGTCAGGTTTTTCGAGGAGCAATTTACACAGGGCGACCCGGCGACGCTCACCACCGGATAATTCGGCAACGTTGGCGTCTTTGGGGGGGAGGTTCATGACTTCAAACGCGACTTCAATTTCGTGATCGAGTGACCAGCTGTTGGAAGCTTCGATTTGATCCTGAACGCGCGCCATTTCGTCATATACTTTTTGCATTGCGTCGTCGTCGAGAGGCTCGGCGCATTTTGCGCTCAATTCGTTGTAGCGATCCAGCAATTGTCGACGCGGTGCAACGGATTCCTGAACATTGTCCCAGACGTTTTTGTCAGGATTCAGGTGGGGCTCCTGCGGGAGGTAACCTACCGTGAAACCGTCAGTGAGACGCGCTTCTCCGTCAAACTCTTTGTCGATGCCTGCCATGATTTTTAGAAGCGTACTCTTACCGGTACCGTTGCGGCCTAAGACACCAATTTTGGCACCTGGGTCAAAAGATAACCAGATATTGTTAAGGACAGCTTTCGTGCCGTGCTTTTTGGTCATGTCGACCATTTGGAAAATGTATTGCTTACTCATAGCGGTGGTTTTCGAATTCGTGTGATCTGTTTTTGTTAAAACGGTTTGTTCAGTAGCAGCGATTAAGTCGGTTTGTCATTCCCACTCGATGGTTGCCGGTGGTTTGGAACTAATGTCGTAACAGACGCGGTTCACGCCGTTGACTTCGTTAATGATCCGGGTCGACATTGTAGCGAGGATGTCATAGGGCAGTCGCGACCAGTCCGCCGTCATAAAATCATCGGTATCAACACAGCGGATCACCAGTGCATTTTCATAGGTTCTGGCATCTCCCATGACACCGACACTTTGGACGGGCAGCAGGACTGCGAACAATTGAGAAGTTTTCCGATAAAGGTCTGCCTTTTTGATCTCCTCGATCACGATTGCGTCCGCTTCGCGGAGAACTTTAAGTTTCTCTTCCTCGATCTCACCAAGGCAGCGGACGGCGAGTCCGGGGCCGGGGAAAGGGTGACGCCAAACGAGTTCCTCCGGTAGACCAAGCTCGATGCCAAGCCGTCGAACTTCGTCTTTAAATAAGTCCCTTAGGGGTTCGATCAATTCAAAACCAAGTTCTTCCGGGAGTCCACCGACGTTGTGGTGGAGTTTAATGGTTGCTGCAGGTCCGTCCTCGGCCGCGCCGCTTTCAATCACGTCGGGATAGAGCGTTCCCTGGGCGAGGAATTTAGCGTTCTCGATGGTTTCCGATTCTGCGTTGAAGCATTCAATAAACACATGCCCGATCTTTTTTCGTTTTTCCTGCGGATCAGTAACACCTTTTAGAGCGGTCAGGAACTGATCAGCTCCGTCGACCACGCGCAGGTCAGTTTTGAAGTGATCGGTAAATTGTTCGGTCACAAGTTCGGCTTCGTTTTTTCGAAGCAGTCCGTTGTCCACGAGAATGCAGGAGAGTTGTGGGCCGATGGCTTTGTAGAGTAATGCGGCGACGACCGCAGAATCAACACCTCCGGACAATCCGCAGATGACTCGGGAAGTTCCGACCTGCGTGCGGATGCGATCAATGGCTTCGTTGGCGAAATCTTCAAGCTTCCATGTGCCAGTGCAGCTACAGACTTCGAAAAGAAAGTTTTTGAGTAGCGTCGCACCTTCGGGAGTATGGGTAACCTCGGGGTGGAACTGAAGTCCATAAACAGGAAGTTTTAGGTGCTTTACAGCGGCAACGGGGCATGTGCTGGTGTTCGCTAAAGGGGCAAAGTCATCGCTGACGCGCTGGACTTGATCGCCGTGGCTCATCCAGACCTGAGCTGCTTTGGGGAAGTCTTTAAACAAGACGTCGTCAGTGGCGACATTGCAGATTGCCCGGCCGTACTCGCGCGTACTCGTGCTTTCCACTTTTCCACCGAGGTGATCGCAGGCGAGCTGCATTCCGTAACAAATTCCCAAGACGGGGATACCTAGATCGAAGATTCCCGGATCGCATTTAGGAGATTCCAATTCGTAAACGCTACTAGGGCCGCCAGATAGAATGAGTCCGCTTGGCGAGTGGTTTTTAATTTGTTCGGGTGTGATATCGTGTCGAACAATTTCGCAGTAAACATGTTGTTCGCGGACACGCCGGGCGATCAGTTGGGCATATTGGGATCCGAAATCTAAAACGAGGATCCGTTCAGAACTGGATTTGGCGGTGGTTTCTGTAGCCGGTGACATTCGAATGGTCCAAATGTTGCGTATCAAATAACAAAACCCGCGGAAATCAGGCGGGCGTGGAATCTCGGATTATACGAATGTAAGGCCGGTTTTCCAACGACCGATCCGTAAGAAGTCGAGAAGTTCAGGGTTACCGTTTCAGACGTTGATAAAATCGAACAATTACGTATTCCGGAGGGGAGGATCAATCCGCATCAGCGGGAGTGGTACGGTGTCGAAATTAGCATCGGCACGTATACTGTGGG
>JAALLA010000024.1:31489-33787 GCA_011087765.1 Pirellulaceae bacterium | reverse complement strand
CGGTTGAGCATGATCTTGAGGGAATCAAACGATGAGTTTCTAACGATCAATGCAAGTGACGATAAGATTCTGATAACGGGACAGAACAGTCGGTTTGAGCTTCAAGCACAGAATCCGGATGAATTTCCAGAGGTAGCTTATTTCGACGATAAAGATTTTTACGAAGTCCAGGCAAGCGTTTTTAAGGAGCTCATTAAACGAACTCTATTTGCGACTGATTCAGAGAGTAGTCGTTATGCATTAGGCGGAGTTCTCTTAGAAATGAATGACGATACCGTAATTGCTGTCGGAACAGATGGTAGACGGTTGGCTAAAATGGAAGGTGGTTTGGAAAAAGTAGGCAGTCCAAAACCGGAAACAGCGACAATCGTTCCCTCGCGATCAATGCAATTGATGGAGCGAATTCTTCCAGAAGGCGACACCAAAGTACAAATCTCTACCAGGGCCAATGATTTATTAATGAAAGGTCCCAGTGGAGTCTTTTACACTCGACTGGTAGAGGGTCGATTCCCAAAATGGAGAGACGTTTTACCAAAACGAGATAAAACGAATCGAATAGATATTCCAGTAGGACAAATGTATACAGCGTTGCGTCAAGCAGCGATTGTCACCAGTGAAGAAAGTAGAGGAGTAGATTTCACTTTTAAAGATGGGTCGCTCGTACTTACCAACAACACGGCAGAAGTTGGACAATCCCGGATTGAAATGCCGGTGGCTTACACCAGTGATGAACTGACAATTACTTTGGATCATCGCTATGTAGCGGACTTTTTAAAGGTTCTTCCTCAGGAAAAGTCATTTACTTTTGATGTAGAAAACGGAGAAGCAGCAGCGTATTGCGAAACAGAAGATAAATATGGCTACGTGATAATGCCGTTATCGAAAGATCGTCGATAAGCTAATTAGAATTTTCTGGAATACTAAATTCTCCGATGCAATCAAGGACAGAAGATTGACTGATCCCTATGAAGAAGTCGATTTTAAGCAAGCGAATCACTTGGTTAAATCTCGACAACGCTATTTCAGAAAGCCTAAACGGCCGGCAGATATTTTAGGGCGGTTGATGGCGAGAAAAGGATATTCTCAGACAACCAAGACCAATGAATTGCAACAAGCTTGGGAAAAGGTTGTGGGAAAAAAATGGAATTCAAAAACCAAAGTAGGATTGGTGAAATCAGGCGTGTTGGAAATTTATGTAGCCAACTCGGCAGTGAACCAGCAGTTGGAATTTAAGAAAAAAAAACTACTCGACGCACTCAATAAAAGTAACTCCAAAACGAAATTTAAAAACATTCGTTTTCGGGTTGGAAATATGTAATCTGAAGAAATCACTGATTGTTGAAAACAACAGGTAATTTCAAATAACCGATAGAGACTTATGGCCAAGAAAACAAAAGATACCTACGAAGGTGACGATCTCCAGCGACTCTCCGATCTAGAGCATGTTCGGGAGAGGCCGAGTATGTACATCGGCGATACTACCGCGAGAGGGCTTCATCATTTGGTTTATGAAGTCTCTGACAACTCGATTGATGAAGCGATGGCTGGCTACGCTTCGGTGATTTATGTAACAATCAATTCAGATGGATCAGTAACTGTTCTTGATGATGGGCGAGGTATTCCAGCTGATACTCACCAGCAATTAACAGAACAAGAAGGCCGGGAAATTACCACACTTGAAGGAGTGATGACCTTCTTGAAATTTGGTGGCAAGTTCGAAAAAGGAGCATATCAAACTTCGGGTGGTCTTCACGGTGTCGGTGTTACCGTCGTTAATTTTCTCTCCGAATGGTGCGAGGTCGAAGTTTATCGCGAAGGTCATATCTATCAGCAGGAATATCAGCGAGGAATTCCAACAGGTCCCGTTAACCAGGTAGGTAAAACTGACAAAGTAGGAACCAAAACTACTTTCAAGCCAGACGCACAAATCTTTCAAACGACAAAGTTTGAATACAATGTACTTAGTAAACGTCTCCAGGAATTAGCTTTTCTTAATAGCGGCGTTCGCATTGTTTTTAAAGACCAGCGGACGGATGAAGGCGACGAGTTTTATTACGAGCGGGGCATCATCGAATATGTTGAACACATTAATCGATCAAGTGATCCAATTCACTCGAGTGTAATTTACATGCAGGGTGAACAGGATGATGTAGGTTTTGAAATCGCACTTCAATACACGACGGATCTATCAGAATCGGTCTATTCCTACGTAAATAACATCAACACGCATGAAGGTGGAACGCACGTATCCGGCTTCAGATCGGCACTCACGAGAACTTTAAATAATTATGCGAAGAA
>JAALLA010000024.1:28373-31389 GCA_011087765.1 Pirellulaceae bacterium | reverse complement strand
GCCGAAGCGAGAGAAGCGGCTAGAGCTGCGAGAGACAAGGTTAGGCGAAAGTCAGTTTTGGGGGGCGGTGGTCTGCCAGGAAAATTACGCGATTGTCTTTCTAAAGATGTAGAAAAATGCGAAATTTATCTCGTCGAAGGTGACTCAGCGGGTGGCTCTGCCGAAGGTGGTCGACTCAAAGAATTCCAGGCGATTTTACCGCTTCGTGGAAAAATCATTAACGCCTACAAAGCGCGCGAAGATAAGGTTCTCGCCAACGAAGAAGTGCAAAGCATGATCAATGCACTGCGAGTTGGAATTGGTGAGGATCAAGATCTTAGTAAACGACGTTATGACAAAGTAATTATCATGACGGATGCCGATGTCGATGGATCACACATTCGGACACTTTTACTTTGCTTCTTTTATCGACAGATGTACCACATGATCGAAGCCGGGCACGTATATGTAGCCCAGCCGCCTTTGTTCCGAGTGAAAAATAAATCGAAGACCTATTATGTCCAGAGTGAAGAAGAAATGCGGCGACAGCTACTTGATCGCGGCTTGGTAAACACCTCTTTTGAAGGCGACAACAACGTTATTACGGGCGAAGAAATGCGAAAATTGTGTTCTACGCTGGCCAGTGTAGAAGAAGCAGTACTCGCGCTTGAAAGACGTGGAATAAACCTGAAAACACATGCTAATCGAATGGATTTGGAAACAGGAAAGTTACCCGTATTTCATGTTACGATCGGCTCACAAGAGCATTGGTTCACCGATCGGAAGTCAATGGATAGCTTCATCAAACAGCAGGAATCGGAAACAGGTCAAGAGTTGACCGTGGAAACCGATGGCAGCGCAGTCGAAGAGACCGAAGAGAATGATAAAGTCCGTATCAATGAGTTTTACGAAGTCAAAACGATCAATGCGGGGCTCAAAGAATTAGAAGTGTTTGGTTTTAATATCGACGCGTTGATGCCAAAGGAAAGAACTGGGATTGAAGAGCCTAGATACATTCTTCGAAAAGGCGATAACGAGACACCGGTCGAAGATCTTCGAGGACTCGTCAACGCAGTTCGAGCAGCGGGAGAGAAAGGCATGCAGGTCACCCGCTTTAAAGGATTGGGTGAGATGAACGCGGAAGAGCTTCGCGAAACTACGCTCGACCCTAATAATCGAACGTTGATCCAGGTAAAAATGGACAATGCCGCTGAGGCCGACAATATGTTCCGCATCTTAATGGGAGATAAAGTCGAACCCCGACGGGAATTTATCGAGAAATTCGCACTCGATATCAGCGAGCTGGACGTCTAAATTAAAACAGCGGTTCGCGGCCGAGTTGGCGGCGGATGACGGCCCATTGGCCAGCGTGCATCATCCAGTGGGCATCTTGCATTAAAAATGCTGAACCAACGGTAGGGCAGTAACTTCGAATCGGTTCCGGACCTTCGTTACTAAGATCATTGACGTTGATCGATTCAAGTGCAGCCAAGGTACCCGCCCTTTGTTGCTCGTAAAGAGTCATCAACGTTTCTTTACTATCAAAGTCATCCGGATTGTCCGAACCCGACGTCTCCTTGGTATAGCGCTCAGCAAAACCGTCAGGAAGTGCCGGCATCGAACCAGGCAAACACTGACCAATCATATTATTTTCGCTGATAATTAAATGACCAACTTGCCATTTGATGTGATTACAACCGGGTGATGGTCGATGCATCATGTCTTCATCGGTTAAATCGCCAAGGTAAGAAGTGGATATCATATTAGCTGTATCAATGGCAGATTTAATTGCTGTTTTAGTATCCATTTTTGATCTCTCTTTGGCACTGCTCTTTGGCACTGTTAAGGTTAAATTTTCCGGGCACGCTGATTGGGCTGAAGTGAAAATTATGATTGTTTTTCATCTACTTCGTCAACAAGCGTTTTTGCGAGAATGGCAAGTCAAAATTTCACACAATTAATCAGCAACCTTAATGCGCAACCAGGTGGCGAGTTTTCGAAAATCATCTTAGTGAAATATCGAAAAAGTGCTTTTGGACCATAAATGTGGATTGGTATTAGACATATTTGCTTAAAATAGCTGGCAGTCGAATCATGCAATTGTGACAACGAGACTCCATCGACTAAAGTAGAAGCCTCTTCTATTACGTATCATTCAGGGTCCAATGGCCGAATCAGCGAAAAAAGTACTTCAGGAAATAACCGCGGCCGGATTGCTATCTTCGGACCATGTGACTGACTATTCCAAAGAAATAGATACCGGAGCTGATGCTCTGATATCGAAACTCATTAAAGACGGTTGCGTCACCGAGTATCAAGCGGAGAAATTTCGCTCGGGCCAGTCTTCAGAAATCTATTTTGGCGATTACATCGTGATCGACAAACTAGGGCAGGGCGGAATGGGGACAGTCCTTCTCGCAAAACACCGTCGGATGGATCGAAAAGTAGCGATCAAAGTGTTGCCTGTCACAGCTCTGGAATCCAAAGATGCGGTAGCAAGGTTTTATCAAGAAGTAAAAGTTGCAGCGAGATTAACGCATCCTAGTGTTGTCCATGCTTACGACGCAGGTGAACATCGAGGGTTTCATTATCTCGTCATGGAGTATGTCGAAGGTCATGACCTGTCAAAGGTTTTATCTCAATTAGGAATTATTCCAGCTCCATTAGCACTGGACTATATTTCTCAGGTAGCCAGTGGGCTGGAGTACGCTCACCGCAAAGGTGTCATCCATCGCGACATCAAGCCATCCAATCTACTTTTAGACTATGAAGGCCAAGTAAAAATACTGGATATGGGCTTGGCTAGAATTGCTGACACTGTCGATCAGCAATTATCGACCCAATTAACAACCACTGGCCAAATGATGGGGACTGTAGAATATATGTCTCCCGAGCAAGCCGAAGATACCCGGTCTGCTGATGAGCGATCAGATATCTATTCGCTTGGTTGTACGATGTACCGATTGATGACCGGGCAAAGCCCTTTTTCGCGCGAGACAATTGTCAAGACAATTCTTGCTCACCGCAGCGCAGCAAT
>JAALLA010000024.1:0-28273 GCA_011087765.1 Pirellulaceae bacterium | reverse complement strand
GTGTTTTACCTGAAGCGATCGTGCCAGAAGATGAAATCGAAATAATAGAAGATGTAAAAGTAATCGCACCGCCGGTCGTCAACACCGCGCGACCCGAAGTTTTTTACGTAGATAATTCGCCAGATGCAAATGCTCAATTAATAGGTTTCTGGTCGGTATTGATTAAGGACCGAAGTAATCGCTGCTTGCTGTTCTCGTGTCTCTCTGGTGCAACAGTGGTGATACCAGTGTTGGGAATTATCGTCTCCTGGTTATCTTGGCGTTCAGCTAGACGATTAGTGAAGGCGAAAAAATCGGGAACGCGGCCAGAATTGAAATTACTTAAGTTAAGAACTGCAAAACTAATTTCGATCCTTTCGTTCGTGGCAGCTATCGCTTGGAGTAGTTTAAAACTGCTTGTATAGGTAGCTCGCTAGGTGTCGACTGAGGTTGGTAAATGAACAACCAGTCAAACCTCTCGGATTACACGATTGAATTTGTTGGAAAACCGCAAACCAAGAGATCTGTCTGATAAATGCAGGCGATCTCGAGACCCAACTGGTCGTAATTGCGGTTGAAATTTTAATAGAGCTTTATATTATCAGCTAATTGGTCGGATTATAAAGCGACGAATCAACGGGCGAAATTAGTAAAATCAAGGAGTAGTGAAATGAAAAATATGCTGATTATCACTCTATCGATTGTTGGATTAACTCTCGTAACAACTGGTCGATCTACAGGGCAGCTTCTCGCTCAGGAACCACGTTTAAATGTAACGCCGGTGAATAAAGAAATTGCCAATCAAGAGAATGAAACAAAAGTACCGGAAGCCCAAAGCGAAAAACCTGCGTTATCACCTTTTTCAGAAAATGATTCCGATCAGCCAGTCGACAAGGAAGAAGCCTTAAAACAGTGGGAGGCTCAACAAAAAGAAGCGGCTGACA
Organism: Pirellulaceae bacterium; assembly: GCA_011087765.1. Taxonomy (GTDB): domain Bacteria; phylum Planctomycetota; class Planctomycetia; order Pirellulales; family Pirellulaceae; genus Mariniblastus. The sequence goes on along the minus strand of JAALLA010000024.1, from coordinate 27,350 downwards.
CCGCCAAAGAATTTCGTAACGGTCAGCGACGCGGACAGCAGATTATCATTCGCAAATCGTTTACGACGGTCAATCAAAATGGAGAAAAGCAAACCGAATCGTCAGGTAAGATGGTAATTGTTGGTCCGGATGGAGAGCGGAAAGAAATAGAATTAGACGGAGGCGACGAGATGGAACCCTTAAACTTAAACATTCCAAGGTTTGGCTGGCCGGCAATTCGCCCAAACCAACCTAATGCTGTGAATGCGAAAGAAGGTTTTGCAATCGGCTCAGTTTACCGACCGGTCAACGATGCGATGCGTTCACAGTTAGACTTAGGAGATAGAGGCCTTTTAGTTCTCTCAGTATCCGATGGTTCACCAGCTGCCAAAGCTGGAATCAAAAAGTATGACATACTAATTTTTGCCGACGATAAAGAACTCGAAACAAAAAAAGATCTTGAGAGTGTTGTGGAAATCGCCGGCAAGGAGAAGCAAACTTTTTCTCTTGGTTTGATTCGAAAAGGCAAAGAACTAACGGTCGAAGTATCTCCAATCGAAAAATCAAAATTACGTTCAGGAAACGTTGTTCGATTCGGTAATAACATGAATTTTGCCCAACCACTACCTCTTCCAAACCATAATAATTTTGGAAAACTAGAGGAAGAAATGCATCAGCAAATGCTGGAACACATGCAAAGATTGGAGCAAGAAATGGAGCAGTTTAATATCTTCCCCCAGGGGTTGGAATTACGAGATAAGAAATAAGTCCCAACTCCGACTCCAACGGTGTTACAAGTGCGTTGCAGGGACAGCCTAATCAATTGTTAGGTGGCAAACATTACGAATGTAGAGATGGCTACCGATAACTCAGATGAACGGCTGCTCCAGGGAAGCTCTTATCAGCTAAAGCGAGCTTTTTGGTTTAGGGCAACCTTCAATATTGCCATGATAGACGGGTTTTAGATTACTCTTTGCCTGCTTCGTTTACTCGCTATATTTATTAGCTAGTCAAAGGCAACTCACTCACTTACGTTTAGTTTTTTAAATCCTCGCGATATGAGAGAAAAAATGTTTACGAAAAAATCCTGCGCCGTCACATCGATTCTATTCGCGAGCCTGATCGCGATTAATACGATCAATGCACAAGAGGAAGAGCCGGGCGGTGAGCTTTCTACCAGTCAACAAGTAGAAATGACGGTAATTGGTTCGGGTGATATTGGCGGGCCAATGATTTTTTCAACCACGGAGAGTTTTGGCGGCAGCGGAGCAACCATGAGAATGGGGTTTTCCGATGGAGGTTCGGCAATCAAGATGTTGGGCGGAGGTGATTTTCCGGTTCCTGCCCCCGATCCTTTTAGCATGCTTTCAAATCCAAGTGTTCAAAAAGATCTTGAATTAGTAGGTGATCAACTGAAACAGGTTCAGGACCTTCAAGCAGAGTTTGCCGGCCAAATGAAAGATCAATTAGGTTCGTTAACCGCAGGTGGGTTCTCGCCGGAACAAATGAAAGGAATTCCAGCTTTAATTGCTAAAATTAAAGAAAAGCAAAAAGATCAGCTGAAAGGTTTGCTGCTTCCTCATCAACTTGAACGCCTTAAGCAAGTCGCTTTGCAAACCCATATGAAGCAAGCGGGCACAGCTGGAGCGCTTGCAAGTGATCAAATTGCGGATGCACTCGGTATTACACCTGAACAAATTAAAAATCTCAAATCTCGCAGCGAGGAAATCAACAAAGAGCTTCAGAAAGATATCGAGTCGTTAAAAAATAAAGCCCAACAAGAACTACTCAATGAGTTGACGACCGATCAGCAAGAGAAGCTCAAAGAATTGACGGGTGATAAATACGAACCGCAAAATAAAGACTGGGAAGAGGCTTTTAGTAAGCCACGTATCAAGAGTCGTCGATTGAAAAAATAGATTTTCGTTCAGCTCTGATCACCAAGAAAATGGCAACCTTTGAGTTGCCATTTTTTTTTGGAGATCCTCGATGACGATTAAACCAAACGGGCGTTGGCGTTGTACTCAGGTTGCCAAACGGCGCGTCCAATAAAGAATGGTCCCATTTTTTGAATGAACTCCGACGTCTGACGCGTGCGCCGCATGTGTTGAACGAGTGCGGACAGCGGAAACAACTGTTTTCCTAAGAGACCGACAATAAAATCATTGTCGTCTTTGTTTAGACCGTGACCTGCCAATCGAATGTCGGTTGCATAGCCCGCTTTCCCGTAGGCGTGACCGATCCCACCGTGTTCGGCGAGCATTTTGCGTTGATCTTCACGAGATTGGCGTTCAAATGCACCGCTGCGTCGGACCGGATAATAGACAGCCCAGGGAGTTTCCGGGTCGCAGACCCGTTGCGCAGGACGTTTGATCAAGACATCTTCGAGATCTGATTCATATCCAATCGCGTAGGTTCGCCCAAGCATCGTGTATTCTTCGCGGTATTCCAGATCTTTCTGGGTCCGAAGCAGTGGCTGGATTTCATCAACGATGTAACCCGGGTCTTCACAAAAAGCGAGAACGCCAAACCCGGAAGCATCATGAATATCTTGATAGATGACCGCCTGGGCCGAAGCGTTTTCAAATAGCCCGGCGAGTTCTTCGATGTTGCCGTTTCGAAATCCCATGAATTGCATGAACAGTCGGCGGTTCAATGAAACGGGTTTTCCTGCTTCCCCACGCCCTTTCTCGCTGAGGTCAATGCCTCCGTCGACTTCGGGAGGTGCCGGGCGCTTGGCGGGGGTTGATTGAGATTCCGTTGCAGGTGTTTCACTCATACTCTTTGACACTCCGAAAGTCGTTAAAAAAAATCAGTCTTATCTAAATCTAAAATTCCCGAATTGGAATGATCTCAGCTTTATTAGATCCGTTATCTAACAGGGTTGAACAACTTATTTGACGGGAAAATCAGGTGTTAAACCAAGATGTTTTGCTAAAAACGCCCACAGATCAGCATATTCTTCGATAATCTTCGCGGTTGGCTTTCCCGCGCCATGTCCAGCTTTGGTTTCAATCCTGATTAACACAGGGTTTGAACCCGCTTGAGCCGCCTGAAGACGAGCTGCAAATTTAAAACTATGCCCGGGAACCACGCGATCATCGGTATCCGCGGTAGTGACCATTGTGGGTGGGTATTCCTCTCCGTCTATCAGATTGTGATAGGGCGAGTATGCAAACAGAGCATTGAACTCTTCGGCACTTGCTTCTGAGCTGCCATAGTCATCGACCCAGAATCGACCCGCGGTAAATTTATGAAATCGAAGCATATCCATCACGCCGACTGCTGGTAAACAGGCGCCATATAGATCGGGTCGCTGAGCCATACAGGCACCCACCAGCAACCCTCCATTGCTTCCCCCTTGAATACCCAGATGGTTGGCAGAGGTATAACCTTTGGCAATGAGGTATTCGGCAGCTGCAATAAAATCATCGAATACATTTTGTTTCTTTGTCTTGGTACCCGCTTTGTGCCAGGCCTTCCCATATTCGCCACCACCCCGCAAATTCGGCATCGCAAATATTCCACCCATTTCCATCCACTGCAAACGGGGAATTGAAAAACTTGGCGTTAGAGAAATATTAAAACCGCCATAAGCATATAGCAACGTAGGGTTTTTCCCGTTGAGTTCGATTCCCTTTTTATGCGCAATAAACATAGGCACCTGTGTGCCATCTTTGCTGTTGTAAAAAACCTGTTTTACGACGAAATCATTCGGGTTGAAATCAACCTTTGCTTCGCGAATCAGTGTGCTGATCCCAGATTTTAAATCGTAACGATACACACTGGGTGGTCGGTTGAAACTGGAAAAACTATAGAAGGTTTCCTTCTGGTTGCGACGACCTCCGAAACCGCTTGCTGTGCCAATTCCCGGAAGCTCGACGTCCCGAGCGTATTTCCCATCAAGTCCGTATAACTTAACCAAGGATTTTGCGTCCTGAAGATATTGGACAATAAAATTGTCACCAACGATGCCCGCAGATTCCATCGAATCATCTGATTCTGGAACAATCACTTTCCAGTTGGCGGGTTCAGGGCGAAGCGTATCAATCGACAAAATACATTTTTTAGGCGCGTTATAGTCAGACTTAAAATAAAAGTTACTTCCATCATTTCCTAAGAAGCTATATTCATTTTCAAAGTTTTCGATCAACGCTTTTAACTTGGAATTTGGATCGTCGAGATTTTGATACAACACGCGATAACGATCGTCAGTACCCTGCCAGACCGTGATAACGAGATACTTGCCGTCCTCACTGACCTCAGGTAAAAATCCGTATTTTGGATTTTTGGGATTTTCGTGAATGAGCTGATCTTTACTCTGTGGGTCTCCAATCCGATGGTAATACACTTTCTGACCAAGATTTAATCCCTGAAATTTCTCATCCGACTTGGGCTCGTCATAGCAACTGTAGTAAAAACCTTTCGAGTCTTTTGTCCAAGAGACACTTCCGAATTTAATCCAATTCAATTCGTCCGAAAGTTGTTTACCGGATTCGACATCCATGACTTTCCAGGTGCGCCAGTCAGAACCAGCTTTCTGGACGCCATAAGCCAATAGGTTTCCATCGTCGCTGAATTCCAATCCGCCCAAAGCATTGGTTCCGTCGGCAGACCACTGATTAGGGTCTATTAAAACGGTTGGTTCGCCTTCGAGCGATTGAAGTTTATAGAGCACACTTTGGTTTTGAAGTCCGTTATTCTTGAAATAGAAATAACGCTCACCCCGCTTGAACGGGGTTCCATATTTTTCGTAATCCCACAATTTGGTCAAACGAGCTTTGATCTCGTTTCGATAAGGCAACTGGTTGATGACGGAAAAGGTGAGTGCATTTTGAGAGTCGACCCACTCACGTACGCTGTCTGAATTTCGCACATCCTCTTCAAGCCAGCGGTAGGGATCAGCGACCGCGGTGCCGAAGAAATTATCGACCTGGTTTACTTGTTTTGTTTTCGGGTAATCCAATTTTTCCTGACCAAAAAGAGCCACGCGGGTAATCAACAGAGAAACGACGGCAAAACCGGCACAAATTGTTAATTTTTTAACACTCATATTTTTCCTAAATTAGCGACTTTATTTGAAATAATGTCAAAAACATTGGGGTAATTAAAAATAAACTTTATATGTCAATATTTCGATGTTATTATTAGTTAGGTAACAACAGGGAAAGCTTTTTCAAAAAAGAAAAAAACTTAAACTGTTTTATAACAGGGGTTTACGAGTTTTTGTAGTCGTCTGCTCTGTCAAATGTGGAAGACAATTTAGTTAATGAAAGTAGGGAAGAACAATTCAATTCAGAATTATTCCCTGGTCACATTAAGACCCAGTTCCAACAAAATCTTGTCTAAAATCAAGGAACACGTTTATGTCGATTTACGCCAACGGCCCTCAATCTTCTCAGGGTAACAAGTTGTCCCAACAAAATCCTAATCAATCCGGACATATTACGATGAACTCGCAACCAAGGTCCACTGAAAATCAAGCTCCGGCGATTGATCAAACCAGCCGGTATCAAAACCTGCAACCGGAGCAACCACGCACCATGCCGTGGATTTCGCTTAACCGGTCACAGTCAAACGATTTGGCTCAGAGAATTGATACTACAGCACCACAACCTGTATGGGATCGTGCTCGGCGTGAACTTCGTTTGGGTAACAAACTGATCAAGCGTTTTAAGTGGCCAGCTGAGAACCAAGAGCGAGTCCTCGACGCATTTGAAGACAATGGCTGGCCAACCCATATCGGCGATCCATTAGAAGCTCATGATAGCATTTGTCCAAAACGTCGCTTGCACGACACCATCAAATGCTTAAACCGCAAGCAAATCAACGGACTTATTAAGTTTCGTGGCGACGGTACTGGGCTGGGTGTTCTGTTGCAAATCGTCACCGAAGGCGAATAAAGTAACTCAAGTTATTCTTGCTGCTTGCTCTTCGCAGCGAATTCCGTGAACTGAGTCGATCTCGTAAAATCCAGCTAGTGTTAGACTGGGGGGTATGAGGTGGCTCTCGGGGCTAAGCGGAAATTAATAGAAGTTCTGATTTTCTGGGTCGATGATCGATAAGGAGTACATTCCTTATTTTCGAACCGTCAAAGAAGTCGGAGCGTTTGTGATGCAGGTGACATCAAAGTTCGTTGTAATGCTGGTTTTCATTGTCGGTGTTTCGTCACAAGGTCGTTTGGCAGAAGCTCAGCGCGGTAGTTTTCAACCGCGAACGCCATCTGCCTCGCGAGTGATTAAATTGCAAAACGAGCCGGCAAATCAGGGCGGTGCTTCTCAGATCGTTGTTAGCCGTCAGGCGTTAGCTAACCCAACGCAGATCCAGTTTGATCAAACCGGATCGCCGATCCCTCAACCTCCCCGAGCGACCGGGTTACCAGCCCGAAAGAGCAATCAATTATTGCAACCTATGGCTCCAGTTGGATCAGTGCCAATCATCAGATCTAGCCAAAAACAGCGAAACATGGCTCCCGCTAAAATCAAGTCGAGCACCGGCGAAACAGTGACGATCCAAAATCAACTGGTGTCGACGGAAATTCGTTCGCCGGAGACCGTCAATGTAAATCAGTCCGCTGCACTTCAGATTAAGCTCAAAAATCTAAGCAGTGAGGTGGTTGAAAATGTAAAGTTGATCGCGGAAATATCTGAGCATGCTAAATTTCTTTCAGCTAATCCATCACCTTCAAAAATCGAGGGTCGGACCTATGAGTTCATTATTCCACGAATCGGAAATGAACGATCACAAGAGGTGATTCTTAATTTAGTTCCCACCAAGAAAGCACCGCTGAAGATAGGTACGCAGGTTGTTCTGGAAAATGTTCAGCAGACGATTGTCGGTGTGAAACAGCCAGAACTATCGCTCAAGATCGTGGGCCCAAAGCAAATTACCGCAGGCAAATCTCAAAGGCATCAATTGCAAATCACAAACGTAGGTGATGCGATTGCAACCGGGGTTCAGATCGAGACGAATTACCCAAAATATCTTCGACCGACTCAGGCAATCAACCCATCGATGATTTCGTCGATTAAACCGGGTGCGTCAGTCAAAGTGGACATCGAGTCCCTCGCACTAGCTCCAGGCAATGGGAAACTCGAAATCAGCGCAACATCCAACAATGCCAAGCAGCAAAAATCTACGTTTGAGATTGGCGTTTACGAGCCCGAATTACACCTATCGGCGGCAGGGCCAAAAATCAACTTTTTGCAACGAGGTGGAATCTACTCTATCGACGTAGAAAATACTGGCGAAGTTGACATTACCAACCTCAGCGTAATGGTCTCCGTGCCTAGCGGACTGAAAGTTACCACCATCAGTCGTCCAGCTCAAATCGAAGCTGATCAAAGCGTGTTGACCTGGAATTTTGACAAGCTACCTCCAAATTCAATGGAGCAGATTCAGTTGAAAGCAATTGCCTCACAAGAGGGACAGCAAATTTGCAACATCCTCGTAATCAGCGATGATACGGTCAAGAAAGAATTTCGACTGGCCACCCAGGTCATCACACGTGCAGACCTCAACGTAGGCATCAAAAACCAATCGGGTCCAGTTCAAGTTGGATCTAAAGCGGAGTTCCTCGTCGAAATCGAAAATAACGGCAGCCGAGCGGCGAATGATGTTGAAGTAAATGTAGTGCTACCGGGTTCATTGGTCGTAGCGAAAGACACACCCAACTATAACCAATCAAATAACTCGATTACCTTTACCGATCCAACGATTGCCCCGGGTCAGAAAAAGGTTTTCCGGTTCACTGCTGTCGGAGAATCACAAGGCGATCACATCGTTCGTTCTACGCTCCAAACTTCCGGTTCCGGGAAGAAGTTGATCTCAGAAAAATCAATTTATGTATACGATAGCGATGAGACACGGGTCAGCGAAGCTTTAAATCCTGTGCTCGTAAGGTAACTATTAACCAGCAAAATCCCGCCTGATTTTAAATCGGGCGGGTGGTTTGCATTTGAGGCTGGTTTTTGATTCTACGTTTTGATTTTACCTTTTGCCTGTCAGAACACTTTTTCCAATCGCAGATGGCTTAACAGTTGCAGGTCAATTTATTTGGGCCAATTCATTTTCGTTACCCTTTGTAAGGAGCGTGAAATGCCAAAGATCAGTCCAAACATTACGGATGCCGAATGGCGGGTAATGCATGAAATCTGGGCCAGCGAACCGGTAACCTCAGGCGAGATCGCTGTCAGGATTCAAGAAAATACCAACTGGACCTCTGGGACGATTAAAACTCTTTTGCACCGACTCGTGCAAAAAGAAGTTCTCGAGTTCCAACGCAAAGGGAATCGGTATTTGTATCGTGCCAAATACAGTGAGGCCGAGTGTGTCGACCAAGCCAGCGGTCAAATGCTACACACGGTGTTCAAAGGTCGACCTGTGCCCATGCTGGAGTACCTTGTTAAATCGGCAAGGCTTAGTGGGGTAGAGGTCGAACGACTTAAAGACTTGCTGGCCGATCTCCAGCAGGATTTGCCGTTGGCAGACTCTTCCCGAGCACGAATCTAATTACTTTTTTGCCATCTTACCGAGAATTTCAAACAATAATTTAATTTCGGGTTGGCTGGAAACTTTTGATCGCTCAATGTAGAAGCGGCGAACAACTCCAGGGCTCTTGATCGAAATCGTATAACCAATTTCATTTTCACTCTCCTCCTCAGCCCGCGTTAATTTGGGAACCAAATCCCATTGGGTATTTTTAACAAACTGATTTAGTATCTCCATTTCTTCCGGTTTCCCAGTCCAATCTCGCGACAGATTTCGCGATTTTGACTCGTAGTGAATTGCACCGTCAGCAAGAATGGTTTGCAACTGACCATCCGACGTGACCAGGGAAATTTCATTGAAGGCCATCGCTCTCTGTGGAATACGAGGCTCGGCCGGTCGCTTTACCGGTTTTAAGATACGCGTGTCGACGGATGCCGGATCTTCCAACGGGAGTTGAGTAGGTGGGCGAGTATTTGACGGTGGTGGCAATTCAGTGGAGGCAACTTCTGTGGGTTTTCGGAGAATATTTAGACTTTCGACTTTTACAATATATCTGAGCCTTGCTGTTTGAGTTCCTCGCTCTCGCTCCATTGATAACTGGCCAGTCACATTAGCCAAGGCATTGTTCGCGTTGCGAAGTTTGCCCAGTAATTGTGGACTGTTGCTAAGATCGAGTTCCCATATTATCCCGTTCGCTGAGATGACGCTCTTTCGATTTTCGGTGCCAACGGATTTGAATTGAGTCTTTACCCGACCCGTCATGTAGACGAGAACCACTTCTGGTTCATTCGCTTGTTGTTTTGTTGGGCTCTCTTGAACTTCTGGTTTTTGTTTTGGATTGGTTGGTTGGCCTGCCGGTTGGATGGGCGGGAACCCAAGTGGTTTTCCCTTGACGGATTTAATCCCAGATTTGTCAATTACCATGATTAGGTATCCGAACCCGGCTCCGGCTTTTTCAGTCGCCGCTATTTCGTAAACCAGATTGCCTTTGGAATTCCGTTCTAAAACATTGGAAGAAATTCGATTGGGACCCGGAGTTGTTTCCACCAGGACGAGCACCTTATCTAAGTCAACAGCGTAAAGTTCTTGATCCGGTCGCCACTGTGACCAAAGGGTTTTCCATTGTTCCTGGGAAGTTATAATGCTGGATCTTGGACTGAGCACTAACAGCTTGAGATCGGCAACTTTGCCGCTGAATCTTCTGATGATTGGGACACGTTCATCTGCCTCGACTGGCAAGCACCAGCTAATCAAAACGAACGCGACAAGTAGCACTTGCCCTAACGATAATCTCGTTGGTCGATTTATTTTCCCGTAGTTTGAACAAATACTGCTCAATGGACTGCCTCTCACCAAATATTTGACTTCAACACCAGGCCGACTTTGCCTCGATTGTACGAGACACAGAGGACATTACGATACTAAACACCAAAAAAGCGATTTAGTTTCATCCTAATCTTATTACTTTTTAGATTGCCCAACCCGTAATGTCTTTGCCATCTGACATCTTGCTAGAACTTTTTGGACACCGCGAGTATCGAGGGAGCCAACAAAAGATCATTGAGCGAGTATTATCTGGTGGTCACAGTCTTATTATTATGCCAACGGGAATGGGGAAGAGTCTGTGTTATCAACTGCCAGCGGTTGTATTGGCCGATCGAGCGCGTCCGGGTGAACAACAGGCCGAGCCTCCCCTTCGGTCAGTCACCGCTCCATTGACACTTGTTATTTCTCCATTGATTGCGTTGATGAAGGATCAAGTAGACGCTCTGCTCGAGAAGGGAGTTGACGCTACGTTTATTAACTCCTCCCTACAGCGTTCGGAGCGTGTTTTACGATATCAACAAATTGCATTGGGCCATTACGATTTAGTTTATGTGACACCGGAACGATTCAGAAAGTCAGAATTTTGGGAGGTTGTTGGGAAGCGGGACGTCGTGCTGCTGGCTGTCGATGAAGCGCATTGCATCAGTGAGTGGGGGCATGATTTTCGACCAGATTACACGCGCGTGGGAGAGATTCGTCAGCGGCTGGGAAACCCGACAACCATCGCCTTGACGGCAACCGCGACTCCCGAGGTTCAAACGGACATTGTCAAACAGTTGAATTTAGAATCCAAATCGGTGGAGCTATTCCACGAAGGTATTGACCGGCCCAATCTAGAATTGAAGGTTGAACAGGTTTGGGATGACGACGCGAAATACGAGACGATTGTAAAGGCCCGGAAAAATACCGACGGATGTGGAATTGTCTATTTCACATTGATCCGAAAGCTAATGGAATTTAGCGACCGCCTGTGGGCAGATAAAATTCCACACTTAATTTATCACGGAGATTTACCGAGATCGCGGAGGAAATCACTTCAGGAATCTTTTATGAGCGAACCGGGGCATCTCGTATTAGCAACCAATGCGTTTGGAATGGGAGTCGACAAAGAAGATATTAGATACGTCTTGCACGCAGATTTGCCCGGTTCATTGGAGTCGTATTACCAAGAAATTGGGAGAGCCGGACGAGATGGAAAACCTTCGCGGTGCGTTCTCTTATATGACGAACGAGACCTTGCAACTCAGATGGAGTTTATGAACTGGAGTAATCCAGATGCAGAGTTTTACCAACGCGTTCACGATTTTTTAAAAAACGAAATGGAAAAAATAAATGCTTTCGGAATTGACTGGCTAAGAGAACGAATTCACTATAAACAAAAACACGATCGCCGGCTTGAAACGGCGCTCGCGATGATGGACCGGTGGGGCGTTATCGAAGGGACGCTTCAGCCTCTGGAGGTGAAAGTAATTCATGAACTGCCGGAACATTTGAAAGACAAATTGAGTCTCGCCAATAAATTGAAAAGAGATCAGTCAAAGTTGCTTACGATGTTGCAATACGTTAAACATCAGGGTGATCGAAAACAGTATATCCATGATTATTTTGGAATAGACTAAACGTCATTTTGAACCGATTAAAAAAGCCGCTTGCTATTCACAGGAAGCATCGAGGGAATGAGTTAATGGGATTCGTAGTAAGTCCGCAGCAACATCGTGAATTTACCGAAAACGGTTACTTAATCGTGCCCGGGCTGTTAAATCAACGAGAGACTACGCTGTTGATGACGGTCGCTAAATCAGATCAAGTAAGTTTGGAAGGGGCCTATGCCAAAAAAGATGCAGCGGGTGGCGAAAGTCGTTTGGTTGTCCACAACGAACTGGATCATTCCCCCTACGCGGCGATTGTTCGAAGTGAGCGAATTGTAATGGCAATGCAGTCGTTACTAGACGACGAAGTCTATCACTACCACCATAAAATGATGTTGAAGGAACCATTAATTGGAGGTGCGTGGGAATGGCATCAGGATTATGGTTATTGGTACGACAATGGCTGCCTTTATCCTGATATGGCGAGTTGTCTGATTGCGGTCGATCGCGCGACACAGGAAAACGGTTGTTTACAGGTAATTCGTGGATCTCACAAATTGGGCCGAATTGAGCATGGGAAAACAGGGGAGCAAACAGGAGCGAATCTTGAACGCGTGGCAGCGGTGCTTCAACGTTTAGAACTTGTTTATTGTGAACTATCGCCCGGCGATGCAATTTTTTTTCATGGCAATACGCTCCACCGGTCAGACCAAAATAAAAGTCAACACTCGCGCTGGTCTTTGATTTGTTGTTACAACACAAAACACAATGATCCTTATTTTGAAAGTAAACATCCAAGTTACCAGCCATTGGAAATCTGGAAGGATCAAGACGTTACCAAACATCTTGAATCTCACCTTTCAGATTAACGGCTTTAGGATTCAAACTTAGAATTCAAGCTTAGGATTCGTTCTTGGGATCCACTGTGGTCTCACTCGGAAGCAGTAATCTGATTAAACACTGAGCCACTCAGTCGGTAACCTATCCCTCCAGCGGAGAAGAAAATGCGAGTTTGTTTGTTAGGTGCGGGGCTAATCGGCATGTTTTACACGATGTCCCTGCATGGAAAACGGGGGCGGGATCGTGTATCGGTAGTTTACTCAAGGACTCAAAAGTCAGCCGACCAATTTGCCAAGCAGTGGGAAATACCAGTGGCAACGAACGATATGTTGGCAGCCATTGAACGCGATGATATCGATGTCGTGATTGTCGCTTTACCTAATCATCTTCACAAATCAGCTGTTATGGCTGCGGCGGCAGCTGGGAAGCCAGTGCTGTGCACTAAACCACTCGGGCGTACCGCAGCCGAAGCGCAGGAGATGATGGAAGCGGTTGAAGCAGCAGGCGTTTTCGCCGGATATCTGGAGGACTTGGTTTATACCCCCAAAACACTCAAAGCGTTGAAATCTGTCCGTGGCGGAGCGATCGGAGATGTGCTGTGGGTTCGATCGCGAGAGACCCATCCCGGCCCGCATAGCGATTGGTTTTGGAATCAGGAAATGTCGGGTGGGGGAGCGATTATTGATATGGGGTGTCACTGCATTGAAATCGCCCGTAATTTTATTGGAAAAGACATTCGTCCCGTGGAAGTCGTTTGCTGGGCCGACACACAAGTTCACCCGATCGAAACAGAAGATCATGCCATCGGCATGGTTCGCTATGAAAACGGAGCGATTGGTCAATTTGAAGTCAGCTGGGCGTTCCGTGGAGGAATGGATCTTCGAGATGAAGTAGCAGGTACGGAAGGTACGATTTGGTTAAATCATTGGTTACGAACAGGAATGGAAATGTTTTCGGCTGGGGGAGAGGCAGATTACGTAGCAGAGAAAGCCGAATCTTCTAAGGGGTGGCTGTTTCCAGTTGGAGATGAACCGAGTGCGTTAGGCTATGTCGATATGTTTACCGACGTACTCGATGCGCTGGAGCAGGGCAGGGAACCAGCGGAAACTTTTTACGATGGCTATGTCGTCAATGCAATTATGGATGCCGCCTATCAATCGGTTACGTCAAAACGATGGGAGTCAATCGAGTTACCGGTTTGGCGAGGCAAGGAAAAGTCCGATCATATTTCAGTGAGTCGAGATTTTGATGATGAACACCATCTAGTAAAGCAAGAACGAATGCCCGATGGTTCCACAAAAGTCATCTTGAAAAATAAAACGACAGGTGAAATTAGTCAGAAAATTATTTAACGGTTTTTAGTCTTTCGTCAGTTGTTTATTGCAATTCCAATAGCTCGCTAACGTCGTAACGACTTGCCACGTGTACTGGAAAATCATCTCCCAAAATTTCTCGGTGAATCTCTCGAGCACGAGCAGGCTCATTATTTTCCTCGGAAAGATGGCAGAGACAGGCCCATTGAAGACGATCGGTTTTTGTTTGCTTTAACAACATCGCTGAGTCTTTGTTGGAGAGATGTCCCCCGTCTCCGCTAATTCTCAATTTTAAATGCTCGGGATACGGTCCGTTTTCAAGCATCTCGGCATCGTAATTACTCTCGATGATGACGGCGTCCAGCGATTTAAGAACATCTCGCAATCCATCAAACGCATGGCCTAAATCAGTCAAGATGCCAACACGATGTTTCTGATCTTCGACAACAAACGCGACGCCATCGACACTGTCGTGTGGCGTAGGAATCGAGTGAACCGTAACAGGGCCGAATGACTGAGAATTCCCGGCAGAGAACAGACGAATTCGATCAAGTTTTCCAATTTTTTGATGACGTTGAACCGCATCGAGCGTCCGGCGGGTAATGTAAACGGGCATTCCAAATTTTCGCTGAAAAACGCCAACCGCGCGAGTATGGTCACTATGGTCGTGGGAAATAAACAGTGCATCCACGTCGCGAATGTCTCGATTATGGTGAGCGAGCCTTATTTCGGCTTGTTTCCCGCTGATACCTGCGTCAAACAGGAGCTTGATGTCCCCTGATTCGACGTAAAAACAATTTCCGTTACTTCCGGATTGAAGAGATACTACTTTCATAGAAATCAATTTTATGGTGACAATCAGGTTTGACTAGACGACGCCTTTGGAAACTCTCCGGGTGTGAAATAATCGACGAACCAAAACCAAAATCGCATCAATATCGCTAATCGACTCTCAAGCGTCGGCCTATTTTTTAAAAACAGGTGATTCAGCAATGCGAATAAAGCTAAACTAAATTGGTTAAATAAAATCACTCCCCTTGTGATCCCAGTGATAAATATAATTTGTGGACTGAGGCCCAGTTGACCATTAAAACTGAAATTGATTCAAATCCAGAACCACCAGATCACCAATGCGAAGCGGTAGATCCTCAGATTGTCGTGTCCATTGTCATTCCATTTTTCAATGAATCTCAAACACTTGAGAACTTAGTAAATCGCGTTATCGATAATCCTTTTTCGAAAGAGATCGTCCTGGTTGACGATGGCAGTACTGACGACTCACTTGCCATAGCCCAACGTCTTGTAGCCCAGCACTCGACCTGTGCCGATGGTTTTTCGAATCGGCTACTCGTCAAGGAGCATGAAAAGAATATTGGTAAGGGTGCCGCGCTGAAAACAGGCCTGTTATCTATAAGTGGAGAACTTGTTGTTCTACAGGATGCTGATTTGGAATATCACCCCGAAGAAATTTTGCAACTAATTCAACCGATCCTTGATGGTAATTCAGATGTGGTATACGGAAGTCGGTTTATTCACAAGGCTTCAAGTAAATCTCGTAAACATTCATCTGGCTACCGATCCAACTACATCGCCAACCAGGTTATCACTCGTTTCTCAAATTTGTTAACAGGTTTAAACCTGACCGATATCGAAACTGGTTACAAAGCATTCACTCGAGAAGTAGCCCAAAACCTTGCACCGACATTAGTGAGTCGAAGTTTTGCGGTCGAACCAGAAATTACAGCGCGAATAGCAAAACAAAAAGTACGAGTGGTAGAAGTGCCGATCAGCTATTCCAGTCGAACTTATCAGGAAGGCAAGAAGATCGGCTGGTGGGACGGGATCAAAGCGTTACTCGCAATTCTTCGCTTTGCAGTGTCAGCCTAGAGGACTCTTTGGCTTGCCGGGAAACTGCCTAAAACGGTTAGATTTTTACAGTGGGCACGAGCCTCGCCGATGATTTGAGCGATGGCTGAATTCTCGCGGTGCCCTTCGATATCAATGAAAAATGTGTAATCCCAGTTTTCTTCTCGACTGGGTCGTTTTTCCAGGTGGGTGAGGTTGATTGAGTTGCGTTTGAAAACTTCCAGCACGTCCATCAAAGCACCTGATCGATCGGTTGTAGTGAACATCATAGAAGTTTTGTCTTTCCCGGAGATCAAGGTCTTGCTTTTCGATAAAATCAAAAACCGGGTCATATTGCTTTGCCGGTCTTCAATTGCCTCGAACAGTGGGCGAAGGCCGTAAATTTCACCGGCCAGCGAAGATCCAATCGCCGCGACTCCACAATCAGGATCGCTGTCGATTTCGGATTTTGCTTTCATGGTTGCCAGCGCGGTACTCTCGGTTGGCACACGCATCGCCTGTGGATATTGAGTGCTCAGCCAATTACGACATTGCTCAAAGACGCCCGGCTTGGAATAGATTTTTTTTACCTGTTCCGGTTTGCAGTTGGCCAGAAGACAGAATCGGATCTGAAATTTAACTTCACCATAAATATTGAGTTGATCGTGAAGGTCGATGAATGAGTCGAGTGTTTCATTAATACCGCCAACGGAACTGTTCTCAACAGGTACCAGGCCGTAGTCGATCTCTCCGTTTACCACTTGTTGAAAAACGGTTCGAATTTCACGTGCGGGAATAAAATTTACGCTTGAGCCAAAATGGCGTACAGCAGCAAGGTGTGAAAATTCTCCTTCGGGACCCAAGAAACCAATGCTAAGCGGTTTTTCGATTGCAAAACTACCACTCATTAATTCACGGTAGATCGATTCAAATGTTGTATCAGTTAACGGGCCGGTATTTAGAGATTTTATTTTATTGAGAACGGCATGTTCGCGATGCGGTGCATAAATTGGAACGTCAGATTTTCTTTTGAATTCGCCAACCTTAACAACCAAGTTAGCCCGTTCATTAATCAGATCGACAACTTGTTGATCCATTGTCTCGATAGCAGGTTCTAATTCTGTCAGTGAAGCATAGCGGTTCGAGATCATTTCCTTTTGATAACGGTAATTTTCGTCATAAACTGGAAAGCTCCCGAGGACGTGGAGGCTTTTGCAGTGCGCTCGGACTTCGCCGAGAATTTCCGCAATTTTCCCGTCATTGGCATGCCCAAGAATATCAACAAAAAAAGTGTAGTCGCTCCCAACTTCGCGACCGGGTCTTTTTTCGATATGACTCAGGTTAATACTGTATCGTTTGAAAACCGAAAGAATATCTACCAGAGAACCCGGTCGGTCGGAGCAAGTAAACATCAACGATGCTTTGTCCTGTCCGGTAATTTCAGTTTCGCGTTTTGATAAAATCAGGAATCGAGTGATGTTGTTGTTGCAATCTTCGATGCCATCAAAAAGCGAATTCAATCCATAGAGTTCTCCGGCTTTGCTCGATCCAACGGCCACAACTCCGTCAGAAGGGTTGGCGAGGTATGCGATTTCTGCGGCGCTGGCGGTACTCTGTGCGGGGATTTGCTGGGCGTCCGGATACTTTTGGGTGAGCCACTGCCGGCACTGTGCTAAGGCTTCCCCTTTCGAGTAAATAACTTGGACGTTGTCAGGATCACATTTTCCTAATAGAGAGAATTGAATCGCCAATCGAATTTCGCCGTAAATTGTCAACCGATCATGGTAGTCAGAAAATGAATCAAGGGTTTCAATAATTGCACCACCGGTGCTGTTTTCGATTGGAACAAGTCCATAATCGACATGCCCTCGAGCCACTTCTTCAAACACTCCTTCGAGCGCCCGAAGGTTTTCATAATCTACTGTTGGCCCAAAAAACTTAGAGGCCGCAAGGTGGCTGAAGGTCCCCTGAGGCCCAAGGTAACCAACTCTCGTTGGACGCCCCAGAACGAAGGCGCCATTGAGAATTTCTCGATAGGCACCTTTCAGTGCCGAATTGGGAATCGGACCCTGGTTTTTGGATACCACATTGCGGACCGCTTCCAATTCAGACTGCTGATCAGTTCCGCGGGAGCCCGTTTCAGATCGATAGATTCGCGCCCGTTCAACTGCCAGTTTTGAGCGATCGTTGATTGCCTGAACGAGTCGCTGATCAACTTCGTCGATGGCGGTTCGCAACTGTAGTAATGTTTTATCGGTTGCAGGCATAAATTTATCGATGGTACTGAATCGTCTTTGGGATGAAGCAACCCTCTATTCTAATGTGGATTGCAGGCTGAACCAATCCAGATCGAATCTTGCGAATTTGTTATTTCAGTCTTTTCGATTGACGAGCTCGCCCGGGTAAACGCGATTTCAAATCTTGCCTGACCAAATCACATCTCAATCTCTAGCTGACTACCTGGTGAGCCGAGGTTAGGTTTTAGAGAAAAATATAGCCTTCTTCGCCATGCTGCGAGACATCGAGGCCGCGTTGCTCTTCTTCGGGAGTCACTCGCAGTCCGATCGTTATATTTAGAAGGGTTAAAAGGATGATTGAACCAACGACAGCGAGACCGGTAGCAGCCAAAATACTGACAAGCTGATTGATCAACTGGGTGTAGTTGGTAAAGCCACTTTCAATCAATCCCATGCGCCCACCCTCTAGTTCACCGGTAATTGAACGGCTGGCAAACACGCCGGTCAAAATTGCTCCGATGCCCCCTCCTACACCGTGAACCCCGAAAGCGTCGAGCGCGTCATCATATTGAAATCTTTTCTTGAGCGAAGTGCAGGCAAAGAAACAAACAATTCCAGCGACGAAGCCGAGGATAATACCTCCCATCGCGGTAACAGATCCGCAGGCTGGTGTGATGCAAACCAATCCAGCTACGGCACCCGAGCAGGCTCCAAGAACGGTTGCTTTGCCTCGTAAAAGCCACTCGGCACCTGCCCACGCAATCACTCCGGCCGCTGCGGCGAAATGGGTTGAGACAAACGCGTTTACCGCACCCGTGCCGGCCGAAAGCGAACTGCCGGCATTGAACCCAAACCAACCAACCCAGAGAAGTGCTGTACCAATGCATGTGTAAGTCAAATTATGAGGCGGCATCTGGTCTTTTCTAAATCCAATTCGCGAGCCGACAAAAATGGCACAGACGAGCGCAGAAACGCCGGAACTAATATGAACAACCGTTCCTCCTGCAAAATCGAGAGCTGGAAATTTTGCTTCTGAATTCCACTCACACAACCATCCAGCGTCACTCCACACCCAGTGGCAGATTGGGCAGTAAATTAACAAACCCCACAATGACATAAAAATGCACATGGTTGAAAATTTTAGGCGCTCGGCAAATGCGCCACAGATTAGTGCCGGGGTAATGATAAAGAACATTCCTTGGAAACACATGAAAATCGATGTCGGCAATGTACCCGTGGCAGGCGTAACGATCTCTCCGTCAACAAACGAAGGGGTGACACCGGCTAAAAAAGCATGGTCGAAGTTCCCGATATAAGGATTTGTCCCGCCGAATGCCAAGCTGTACCCGACCACCGCCCATAAGATCGACATTAATCCCATTAAGAAAATACACTGCATCATTACGCTCAGGATATTTTTCTTACGAACAAGTCCACCATAAAATAGTGCTAAGCCCGGTGCGGTCATCATTAAAACTAAAGCTGAACAAACTAGCATCCAGGCAATGTCAGCAGAAACAAACTCGATCGGTGCTTCAGTAGCGACCGATTCTTCACCGGGGCCATCAATTAGGCTAACTGGATTGCCTGTCATTGCGGCTGATTCTTGAGCGGCCAAGACGTGACAACTCTGTGCTCCAATGACTAGGGCTATCAACACTGTAATGGAGCGAACGATAACGCCCATAGCACAACTCCTCTGAGAATTTTCATGCGGACAGCCACGCATTTTATTGAGGCTGCCGAACGTATGTCTGAAGATAATAGTTAAAAATTTAGCTGAAATTAAATCCAAACAACATCTAACCTTGGGACACGTGGAATGTCAACTCGCTCAAGCTATTGATCTCGAGAGTTGCCGCGCATTTCCTACTGTCAGTTCCGAGAATAAAAATGAGGGTGTAAATAACAACCCGCAACACGTGTTAATGGTGTTCACTCGTGAGCGAGAAAAAATTCAACTGCGCGGCGATTAGATGCAAACGCAAATCGATCAAGAATTTCCAGCGAAGGTCGACTAATGTGAAATGACTCAACTTCGCCCGGTTGCGCCGTTAATGGCTCAAATGACTCAACTTTGCATTCAAAAAAAACGTCCAGTACGTCAATTGTTATTCCCCGGTAAGTGTATTGGTTGGGAAACGAACAAAGGTACTTGGCGTGGGTTACTCGAAGTGACGTTTCTTCCATCACTTCCCGAATGAGAGATTTTTCGAGAGGTTCGCCAGGATCCACAAAACCGCCTGGTAAGCCAAATTTTCCTTTTCCTGGATCACACCCGCGCACAAGAAAAAGCAGTTCGTTATTTGAGTTAACAACGAGCCCGCCAACGGCGGCGACAGGACTAAAATAAAATACGAAACCACATTCTTTGCAACGGAAAGGAGAGGATCCAGTCTCTTGATTTTCCGCGCAACATTGAGGGCAAAAATGGAATGCTTCGGCGATGTGTTGAGTCATTGTGTAAGGTGTCTCTTACTCGAAATCAAGAACGGCATCACTCAGCAAACTTGGCAGCGGTTATTACCATTCGCGGAACCGCATGAGGGGCCCGGGTCAAGATTGCGGAGGCCGCTAAAACGGTTTGCTTTGATTGTTTGAGATAAGCACTCTGCTTGAGTGTTGTTCCAAGATAGTGCAGGTTAGCAGCGGAGACACTGTTACCGCCGGGCATCGCCCCATCGCTGGCACGCTTGCTCCGAGCAATCAGTTGCTCGTGGTCCTTTGAAGTATAAAAGTATCCCCCTTTTTTATCCCAAAACAAATCGTCCTGAGTTTTTTGTAGTCGGTCAGCCGCTTCGAGCCATTTCTGATCGCCATTGGCGCGATGAAGTGAAATTAACCCGTCGATGACACAGGCATAGTCAATCAGGTAGGCGTTAAGTCGAGCCTGTCCATCGGTGTAAGTGCGATACAGCCGCCCGTCATCAGAGACCATTTTTTCTAAAATAAAATTGGCAGCGGCTTCTGCTTTTTCGATGTGATCCAAATTCTTAAAAATTCGTCCGGCGTCAGCATATCCCCGAATCATTAACCCATTCCACGCTGCTAATATTTTTGTGTCCAGCAAAGGTCGTTCACGTTTTGCACGCACATCAAATAATTTTTTCCGAATCGGTGTTAACTGAGATTCTAATTCAGCAAGAGTTAATTCTCTCGCGGCGGCATGGTCACTCATCAACAATTTCAATTGTGGCGCATAAAACTCTTCTTCAAAATTTGGAGGCTCATCGAGTCGATACAGTTTTGAAAATAGCTCATACTCCTGCTCCGTCAGTGCGGCTTCAATTTCTTCAAGCTCCCAGCGGTAAAACTTCCCTTCGATACCTTCGGACTCTGCATCGAGGGAAGCATAAAATCCACCGCCAGGGGCGGCCAGTTCCCGACTAACAAATTTCAGGATTCCATTGGCAACATTCTTAAATTCTTCCTGACCGGTAAGTTGAAAGGCTTCTGCGTAGACTGTGGCGAGTTGACCATTGTCGTATAACATTTTTTCGAAGTGGGGAATGTGCCAAAACCGGTCGACACTGTAGCGATGAAAGCCCCCCCCGAGGTGGTCATAAATGCCTCCTTTGAGCATCCCTTCGCAAGTTTTGACTAACAACTTGGATGCCTGCTCGCGGGATTCCTCAGTGGCATCGGGGTTTTGCTGTAAGAAGTCTAATAAGAAGAATAGATTAGAAGGCTCAGGGAATTTCGGACGATTCGGGTTAAGGGCGTTGTATCCAAATCCTCCAAATCGACCGTCAAAACTCGCGTTCAAATTTTCAATTGTGTTCGCCGGCCACGCTGCTTGGATGGGCAAGCCTGCGGCAGGCTCCAGTCCAGCCAACAATTCGCGCGTTCTTTCGGAGACCATTTCGGCATCCTGGAGAATCGCTTCTCGATTATCTCGATAAGCGTCCATGACTTTTTGAATAATTGTTAGAAAACCCATCGAAGCACCTCGATCTCCATCTCGGGCTGGCCAGTAAGTGCCTCCGAAAAATGGTTTTGCTTCCGGGGTCATGAACATTGACAACGGCCACCCACCGCCGCCAGACCGAATGACCTGCAGGGCATTCATGTAAATTTCATCGACGTCTGGTCGTTCCTCTCGATCTACTTTGATGCAGATAAAATTCTCGTTTAGAAAATCAGCGATTTCCTGATCGAGAAAAGATTCTCGTTCCATCACATGGCACCAGTGACAACTTGAATAGCCGATAGATAAAAAAATTGGCTTGCCAGATTTTTTAGCCAGCGCGAGAGTCTCATCATTCCAGGCATACCAGTTCACAGGATTGTGAGCGTGCATTAACAAATAGGGACTGGTTTCTTTAGAGAGCGCGTTTTCGTGTAACGGTGTTGGTGGATTAGCTGGATTGGTTGCAGGAGGAGAGAGAGTCTCCAGTGGATCAATGGATGGCTGAGCGACTGCTTCAACTGTCGGTGCGACAACCTTCGTTTCCGGCTTGGAGGCCGGTTTTGAAACAGATGGATTCGAATCGCAGGCGGGCAGGAAGACCAAACAGCACAGCCAAATTAAGTAACGACCGTATTGCAACATGGGACGTCCCAAGGGTTAAGCCAAATAAAAAGAGAGATTTAAAAGAGAATCGGTGTTAGAGACTGACAACAAAATTCAGCGAGAAATTAGTTGGTATCAAATTCAGATTTTTCGGTCGAATCAGCTTACTTGGGCATTCTTAGTTCGATGAGTTGATTGCCATTCAGCTTGGTTTTTAGCTCGTGAGTAAACGTTGTTTTTCCTTGAGAGATTCGAAGCCGGTAGGCTTTGCCGGGTGCTAAGGGAAATGAAAGCATGTCATTCATATCCGCGGTACCCGCTTTCGTTGTTCCGGATTCGAGTACAGAATTGCTTTTGTGATTGAGCACTTCAACTTTTGTAATTTCTCGTTGGGACTTATCACGGTTCCAGATTCTCACCATAACATCGACGGTTTTGCTGGTCGACGTGGTTGTTTTCGGAATGTAGCGGTAAGTTACGTTCTCGGCAAAAACACGTTTTTCAGGTGACCAGACCATTGGAAAAGCTGTTTCAGTTCTTTGAAAACTTGCCGCGTAGATAGAGTGTAATTTTGAATTTGGATCGGCGAGTGCAGCATCTCCCTGAAACCAAGTTCGGTTAAGGCCTTGCGGATTAGGTTCAGCCGCGCCAGTAAACTGCCAGCCATCGTCCCAGACTTCGACCCAAGTGTGATTGCCTTTTTTATTTTTCCAACTGGGAATTCCCGCTAAGCGAGCCGGTACACCGACGCTTCGGCAGGCGTCGGCCAGTATAATTGAGAGTCCGGTGCAAGACGCCAGTCCTTGTTCAATACTCTCTTTGGGGCTTTGATTGGCCCGTTTTCTGGCGGTTGAATATTTGACTGACAACTGACCAAACAGGGTGGCGTTAATTTTTTGAGCCGCTTCACCGGGGGTTTTGCAATTGGCGACAATGGGTTGGCAAAGCTCGAAGAACTCCTCCCGCCACGGATCCCGTGGTTCATCGATATTGGCATAAGGCAGGACATTATTGAAAAACAGTTGATCGGAAATGTTCCACGGTGCAGTTTCCCGTGCTTGATAGGCAAGCCGGATATTATTTAGCAGAAATTCCGCACTGAGATTTTTTAAATCATAATCCGGCATGTTGAGTAGCAAAAACTCAAGTGCTTGCCGGTGTTCTGATGGAACGGTCTTAATTGCTTTTTTCAATTCACTTTGATTATCTCCCGCCTGCTTAATTCGCATTTTTAGCAGGTCGGCTTTGTCGACCGACTTCTCACTCAACTTCTGTTTCTGTGCGAACGATGTCGAGACGAGAAGCACAAGCGTCAACGTTAAAAAGCAACTAGATTTGATAGTCGATGCAGTCTTCATAAGAATTCCAGTAACTGAGTTTTCTCAAAACAGGTTTGGCAGTTTTGCGATTCCGTGGGAGTCGCTTTCTTCAAGATTAACAGGTTTCTCGTCATAGAAACATTGTGACAGTGTCTTATCAATGCTGATTCCGAGAATTACAAATCACAATGGTGTGCATGATTACTTATAAACCAAATATGCGTTATGATTACTCGCCGATTCATAAACGCAAATACACCGGAAAACCAATGAAAATCGCCCGCATTTCTGCATATCAAGTCGATCTTCCCTTAAAAGAGGGCAGTTATAAGTGGTCCGGCGGCAAGTCGGTCGATGTTTTCGACAGCACGGTTGTTGAAGTTGAGACGGATACTGGACTCATTGGCTACGGAGAAGTCTGTCCGCTTGGACCGTTTTATTTACCAGCCTATGGGCCGGGAGTAAGAGCGGGAATTCAAGAACTGGCGCCGCACCTAATCGGAATGAACGCGACTGACCTAGGGCCGCTCAATCGAATGATGGACGCGGCCTTAAAAGAACATGCGTATGTCAAATCAGGCATCGACATGGCCTGCTGGGATCTTCTTGGAAAATCGACCGGCAGAAGCGTTTGTGACTTAATGGGTGGTAAATACAGTGAAGATTTTGTGCTCTATCGAGCTATTTCCCAACAGGCGCCCGAAGCGATGGCCGCTAACGTCGCTGGCTATCGAGCTGAAGGTTATCGCCGCTTTCAATTAAAAGTAGGTGGTGATCCGGATGTCGATATTGAGCGTATCAAACAGGTGGCCGCAGAAATGCAATCGGGAGAAAAATTGGTCGCCGATGCCAATACAGGTTGGTTGATGCATGAGGCGGCGCGAGTGGTTCGGGCTGTTCGAGATTTAGATGTCTATATTGAACAACCTTGTTTGTCTTACGAAGAGTGTTTATCTATTCGAAAGCGGACAGACCATCCGTTCGTGATGGACGAGTCGATTCATGGAATGCCGGAATTGCTGCGAGCCAGTCACGATCAGGCAATGGATGTGGTGAATATTAAAATTAGTAAGTTCGGCGGACTAACAAAAGCAAAACTTGCTCGAGATTTGTGTATTTCACTGGGCGTCGCAATGACGCTTGAAGACAGTTGGGGAGGAGATATCATTACCGCGGCGATTGCCTCGATTGCCCACAGTACGCCTACTGATTTATTGTTCTCGTCCACGGATTTCAATAGCTATGGAACGGTCAGTATTGCCGAGGGAGCGCCACAACGCGATAACGGTCGACTCGCCGCGTCCGACGCGCCCGGACTTGGTGTTCAGCCTCGAATGCAGGTCCTTGGAGATAAGGTTCTGGAAGTTTCTTAACTGAGAAGGAATCGAAATATAAGTTAGCGTTCGAATAGCACAGGATCGATGTCGAAGTATTCACAAAGCAGATCGTAGACGTCGGGTAAGTTTTTTTTGAGGCGACTCGGTGAATCAAAAAAGTTTTCACCACTAACTGCAAAGAATTCCGCCAAGCTCGTTGCGGCATAGGCGTCAATTCGTGGCTCCCGTCCGCAATCAAGATCTTCATTCAGTTCATTAAATCGTTGATGAAATATAGAGTCCCAGCGATGCCGAAGAGATTCAGAGGAGATGATCGGCATGCCCCCCATTTCGCCATCGAGTCCGTCGATATGGTGAATAAACTCGTGAATGATTACATTCCGTCCGTCTCCAGGAAGGCTTGCCCCCCTGAGGGCATCTCGCCAGGAAAAGACAAGCGGCCCGCCTTGCCAGGCCAACCCTGAATAATAGGCGGTTTCGTGACTTACGAGTCGCCCTTGTTGAACGGCTCGATTTTCAATGAGATCTGGGTGCACCAAAATGGTCGAGACCCGATCAAAATAAAATGGTTCGCTCAAACCCAGAGTCAAGAGCGCAGCGGTTGCGGCAATCGTCAGCTTCACTTCGTCATTTACTTCGAATCCTTTTACCGCCTCCCAGGATTTTTCGGCAACAATGACAGTTGAAGATTGGAGTACTCTTTGTTGCTGAGCTGGAGGCAAGGAAGAATATTGCCACACATTTTTTGTAATGATTTCTTCCCAGGAACCGGGAAAAGGCCGATTGAGTAATTTCTGCCTTCTACGATTTTTAAAAAAAGAAAACAAACACAAGTCCGAAAAAACAAGGAGTTCGAAATTAATGAAAACGCTGGCTTGGAAGTTTAAGACGCTGGTGTTCTTCAGGATTATTATAGGAGACCAAACTTCGCAACAGATCATTGTCGGTCAATATTGAGTTTTTGTCGAATCACAGTGTGGCACTGCAAATTACTAGGTCTATTAGGTTGAAAAACTGGCAACCCTCGGGTGAATCAAGTAACCTTGAACCAGCACAACGCAACTAAACAGAAATAGTAAAATGAAATCATCAATTATTTTGCCACCGCGACGTCAGTTCATTCAGCGTTCGTTGGTCGGAGCTGGTTCGCTCGCCGGAACCCTGTTGTTTACCAAACCAGGATTGTTCGCCGATCTGTTGCTAACGCCACAAATGACCGAAGGACCTTTTTATCCAAATCCGTTGCCGCTTGATACCGACAACGATCTACTAATTCTCAACGACTCAATTACACCAGCGGTAGGTCAGGTTACGCATTTATCGGGTACGGTAATGGATCGGAAAGGAAATCCAATTCCCAATGCTCGCGTAGAAATTTGGCAGGTGGACGGGAAAGGAGTTTATCTTCACCCCAAAGGTGGCGATCGGAATTTGCAGGATAAGAATTTTCAGGGCTTTGGGCGTTTCATCACTAACCTAAAAGGTCAGTATTATTTTCGGACGGTCAAGCCTGTGTCGTATCCAGGCCGCACACCTCACATCCACGTAGCTGTCTACGTTAAAAACAAACGGGTGCTGACGACTCAATGCCTTATCAAAGGTCATCCCCAAAATCAAAAGGACGGCTTGTTCAAACGAGTGAAAAGTGCGGAGCTTCGAAATAAGCTATTGGTAAATTACCAGCCTCTCCAAGACTCAAAAATTGGGGAATTAACCGCAACCTTCGATATCGTTGTTGGTTTAACACCAGCAGACGAAGGGTGAGAGTCGTAAATACAGCAAAAAAACTATTTAAATGCTTGTCCTCAATTTTGTTCTGTGACGTGTTTTAGTATGAGCAGAGCGTTTTGGGCATACAGAAAGAAATGAAAGAAGAACAATGAAGAATACAAAAATGATGGTATTTGCAGTCGCGATGACAATGTGCTTGGCGGCAACTGTGATGGCTCAGCCTCCCGGCGGTCAACGCGGCGGTGAGCGCGGCGGACCTGGCGGTGAGCGAGGTGGACCTGGCGGCCAACGTGGTGGTGAGCGCGGGCAACGTGGCGGAGGTGACATGGGTCGAATGATGCAGATGATGCCGGTTCTTGCCGCTCTCGATGCTGATAAGGATGGAGTAATCTCTAAAAGTGAAATCAATAATGCTGCTGCAGCTTTGCGAAAACTTGATAAAAACGGAGACGGTGAATTAGATGCAGAAGAGATGCGACCTACTCGTTCTGAAGGTGGACGCAGTCGCGGTGGTGCTCCCGATGGCGGACCTGGCGGTGAGCGAGGTGGTCGTTCCGGAGGAGCCGGTGGCATGATGGATCGCATCATGAGCCAGGATAAAAACCAAGACGGTAAACTAAGCAAGGACGAAGTTGACGAGCGAATGTTGCCGATGTTTGACCGCCTGGACGCGAACAGTGATGGCTCGATTGATAAATCGGAAATTGAAGCGGCAGCCGCACGAATGGGTGGTAGTCGTGGCGGTCGCGGTGGACCTGGCGGACCCGGTGGTAACCAGGGTGGAGGCCAGCGGCCACAACGTCCTTCGTTCGACGGTGGTAACTAAACTAC
>JAALLA010000228.1 GCA_011087765.1 Pirellulaceae bacterium | reverse complement strand
ATGAAGGCCTGCCCTTTGACGGGTGATACGAAATTCAAACATAAAACCGTTATGATGATTGACTGACAAACGGGATCAGCTTGACTGAGGCAGTTGCTCGCGCAACGCTCGATCGGCTGAAGAGTTTTCGCAACACGAGTTTTCGCAACACGCTTACCAGTCGAATTCTTAGATAGTTTTTTTACTCAAAAAGAGGAATGTAAAGCGTGAATAACCCCCTCCATCGACGCAGGTTTCTCGAGAGTGCTGCCGCACTTGGCGCAGGCTTGCTGACTCCAACGCCAACCCTCGCACAAGATACTGAAACCCAAACGACGCAAATTGAACCGGAGGGTTTTTTTACGCTTGGCAAACGGAAAGCTCACTGGTGGTTAATGACACCCGAAGGGAGGCCATTCTTCACGATGGGGCTCAACCACATCGATCCGGCAAGTCTTCGATACCCCGAAAACATCGACATCTGGCGTGAAAAATACGGCGGCAGTACCATTCGTTGGATCAAAGAATCGGTTGCCCCGCATTTAAAAGCCTGGGGATTCAATACCGTTGGTTGGGTTCAGGAGGTGACCGTCAGGAAGTGGCGGCATTCGCGAGCATTTACCATTGACGAATATCGCGCACTCGATATGCCATACTGCCATTTGCTACCGTTCACTGAATCACATCAGTGGGAGAAGCATACGGTTCATTACGATTTCCGCAGCGAGGATTGGAAAGAGTGGGTGGACTACATTGCCCGGTCTCACTGCGCGGAACTCGCCGAAGAAAAGAATCTGATTGGCTATTTTTACAGCGACTGTTTAACGTGGACTCACGACAGACCTGACAACAAATGGCGTGGTCCAATTTTCGATCCTGAGCGACTAAAAACAGAGGCCGGACGAAAAGAACTGAGCGAACTGGCCACTTGTTACTACCGGACGACCCACGACGCCATTCGCCGTTACGACAAACATCATTTATTGCTGGGAGACCGCTACGAAGCGAACGCGCCGATCGCGATGGAAGTGGTGAATGCTGCGAAGCCATATGTTGATGTGCTGTCGTTTCAGGATTTCAGAGATCCAGTTACTCATCTCGACCAGTGGCACAGAAAGACGGGCAAGCCTGTATTGCTGGCCGATGCCGCAGGTGTGGACTGGCGCAGCGAAAACTTCTTCAAGTCGAACAACGGCGCGTGGTATGCAGAAACGCTGGCTGCCCTCTGCGAAAACCCTGGATGCATTGGTTTTCACCTATGCGGTGCCTATCAACGCAACAAGGCGCGCCGGAGGGGGCTGTTGGATGAACTGGAAAATCCCGATTCAGTCCAGGTAAAATTAATGACCTCGGCAAATCAACAAATCAATGAGTGGATGGACAGCCAATTCTGATCACCTCGAAACCAGCCCGTCGCAGCAGGAAACAAGGGTTGAGAAATTCTCTTGCTGTATCTTCTTTCGAAAAACTCGTTTAAGCATTCCGAATTTTCAAAACTGCCGATGCTCGGTACTCACCTGGCGACATTCCGCTGTAGCGATTGAATTGGCGGTAGAATGTGGAGAGATCATTGAACCCGCATTCAAAGGCGATCGAGGTAATCGGAATTTTTGTGTCGCGCAAGCGATGCTGAGCATGCTCGATTGCCAACCGACGCAAGTACCGAAGCCAGGTATCACCTGCAATCTCAGCGAACAATTTGGTAAAAGTCCGACGTGGAATATCGAGTTGGTCAGCCGCCGCATCGATCGATGTCTCTTCGAAAAAGCGATTGGGAAGCGAATCGATATACTGTTGAACAAGCCGCCGATACTCTGTAGATCCTTTCGCTATCCTCTGCGTCTCTCTTGATTTTTCAATGATCATTTGAATCAGCTTCAAGGCATCGGTCATCATCGCAATCGGACGCATCCTTGTGGTTGATTGCTGAGTGTGGACCATTCGCCGCACTACCGATTCAACCCGATGTGCAAACGCACCACCTCGAGTAAGAACACCGCACGGCAACTGCGCGATGAGTGAAACGTCGAATCGCAACACGCGTCGCGCCAGGCAGCAGACGTACAGACTCGAAGCGCAAACCGGATCGTCAACGATCCGATTCCGCGTTCCCGGAGGAACCACAATGACATCGCCCGCAGTAAACAAATGCTCTTTTTTACCGATAAAAAATGTCCCACGTCCGCTGAGAACATATACAATTTTCACGAACGAATGGGTTCGCCATTCCATGACGAATTTTGAACTGTGATGACTTTCTAAAACCAAAACGCCCCACTCTGGCAGTTGCTCCGGCAACGCTCGATCGGTTAGTGATAAATCCATAAGGCTCCACGAGCTAATCTGCCCGAATTGCAAACTGAATAAACACCCAATTATCCAAGCCAACATTCTGCTTTGCAAGTAAAATTTGCCAATCGGTACCCGCAGGTAAACAAAACTAACATAAACAATGAAATGCCATCGAAAGCAATGGAACAACCTGATCCCCAAACACTCCTGAACCCTCGACGTAAGATCACCGGCATCTCTGCAGTTCTTCTACCCTACAACCATGATCATACGGTCGACTGGAAGGGATTCGAGTCTCTTTTACAGCGAACGTTGAGCGCCGGTTTAATACCTGCCGTTAATATGGATACCGGATACGGCAATCTGATTAACGAAGCGACCCGACTGGAAGTCCTGCTACGAACACGGGCGCTGACTTCTGGTGAGCCATTCGTTGGCGGCGTTTTTGTCAGCGACTCAGCAAGAGAACCGTTTGCTGCCGACCGCTATCGGGAAGGGATCGAACAGGTGCAGGAAAATCAGGGGATGCCCATCTTCTTTCAATCCTACGGCCTAATCGAATTACCTGACGCCGAACTCGTCTCTGCCTACCAGACTTTGGCAAGATCGTGTGATCAATTTTTGTTCTTTGAGTTAGGAAAAGTATTTGCTCCCTTCGGAAGAATCTATTCGCTCGAAGTCTACGAACAACTGATGTGCATTCCCAATGCGATTGGAGCCAAACATTCGTCACTACATCGCCTTCCCGAATGGGAACGGCTTGAGTTGCGAAATCGCGTCCGCCCCGAATTTAAGGTCTACACGGGAAACGATTTGGCAATCGACATGGTCATGTATGGGAGTGACTACTTACTGGGGCTAAGTACGTTTGCACCGGAAGCGTTCGCAAAACGCGATGCGATGTGGGCGGCGGGCGATCCACGTTTCTATGAATTAAATGATTTGCTTCAATATCTAGGTGCGTTTGCATTTCGCAATCCGGCATCTGCCTACAAACATTCCGCCGCCACGTTTTTAAAAATTCGAGGCTTAATCAACAGCAACGCGACGCATCCAGATTCGCCACAGCGGCCTGAGTCAGATACCGAAGTTCTCCAAACAATTGCCGATGATCTCCAAAAGTATATGGTGGAGTGCAACTGATGGCTTATCCACGCCTCGCTAGACTTAAAACACACGCCCAGTTCACTCACCATTTGGGTGAATTGAAATTAGATTTTCCATGCGAGGAGATTTTGGAAAACGGTGATGAGTCGGTGCTCGCCCAACCCATTAAGGTCCATGACTTTAAAATTGGAAATCGATTCAGCATCTTGCCAATGGAAGGTTGGGACGGGACAGCAGACGGAAAACCAACGGACCTTACTCGGCGTCGCTGGAAAAACTTTGGCCACAGCGGGGCCAAATTAATCTGGGGCGGCGAGGCCGTCGCTGTTCGACACGACGGGAGAGCCAATCCTAACCAGCTTCTGATCAACGATCTCAATCTGGCCGAAATTGAATCCCTCCGCACTGATCTTGTCGCCACCCACGAGGCTGACTTTGGCACCTCGACCGATTTGCTAATCGGATTGCAACTAACCCACTCGGGGCGCTACTCCAAACCGAATGCCAAGGATCGCAGCGAGCCACGAATCGCTCAACGGAATCCAGTCCTCGATGCCCGGCTTGGAATCACTGATGACTCCTCAATGCTGAGCGATGATGACCTCTCGCGATTGATTGAGGACTTTGTTGACGCAGCAACGCTGTCTGAAAAAGCGGGATTTCAATTTGTTGATGTTAAACATTGCCATGGCTACCTGGGACATGAACTGCTAAGCGGAGTCGATCGTCCAGGTAAATTTGGTGGTAGTTTTGAAAACCGAACACGGTTTCTGCGCGACATCGTTCAGGGAATTCGAGCTTGCACATCCGGTTTGGAAATAGGCGTCCGCGCCAGCATCTTTGATTTCCTGCCCTATCGACCGGGTGACAATCGCGTGGGTGTCCCCGAGGCAGGAGGAGATCCCCGGCTCGCTTTCGGCAGTGACGCAACCGGCACCGACGTTGATCTCGATGAACCGTCGAAGTTCTTGACGTTACTCAAATCACTCGGCATCCGCATGGTCTGCACGACAGCCGGTAGTCCCTATTACAATCCCCACATCCAACGTCCAGCCTACTTCCCTCCAAGCGATGGCTATCAACTTCCCGAAGATCCACTGGTTGGAGTGGCTCGGCAAATTCAGGCCACGGCGGAATTAAAGCGACAGCACCCAGGGCTGGTCTTTGTCGGTTCAGGCTATAGTTACTTGCAGGAGTGGTTGCCGCATGTCGCCCAGGCAGTCGTTCGCCAAGGTCAGGTCGATTCGATAGGACTCGGACGAATGGTCCTTTCCTACCCCGAACTCCCCGCAGATGTTTTGGCGGGAAAGGTGATGACACGAAAAAAGGTATGTCGCACCTTTAGCGACTGCACAACCGCGCCACGAAATGGAATCGTCAGCGGCTGCTTTCCGCTAGATCCTTATTACAAAACGCGTTCGGAAAAAAAACTACTCGATCGTTTAAAATAGAGAGCGTTTCATTCGGCTCCGTCTCAGTAAATTGCCTGAGATCACGCGCCGCCAATTACTAAAAACTCAATCCGGCTTATACGGTTTCGACTGTTTATAACAAGGATGCAGACGGCAAGAATCCCTGTCATTCTCTCCTCTTCTTGTCGCTTGATTTGTCGCTTGCTTAAAGCAACTGTGAAGATAATCGCAAATTAGTGATTGATATTCCGCTCACAAAAGCATTACAAAAGTCTCAAAAAAGTCAGGAACGACCGTAAATTCGAAGCTCTTCGATTAAAAAAATGTGACCGCCACGTGTTTTCGTGGAATAAACTTAAGAGACCAGACACTAACCAAGTTACCCAAGTGCGCTGTTCAAAGGCTTCAACCAAGTTTGGTTGAGGCAATGGAAGACTCAGATCCACCTTTTTTTCTGGCGAGGATTCGTTTTAGCGATGCTGCCACCATTGGATAACACCCGATTTATTGAAGCGTTGACCCGCCACCAGCCCGCGTTAGAAGCGTTCTGCCACGCGAATCTCGCTAGTCGCGAGGATGCCCAGGAAGTGCTACAGGCAACCTGCGTAAAGCTGTGGCAAAAGTCTGCCGACTGGGATCCAAATACGGATTTTTTACCGTGGGCGTTCACCGTGGCACGCTTCACATTACTTTCACATTACCGCGATCAAAAACGTGATCGTCTGGTGTTTGATGAAGATGTTATTCAAGCGATGGCAGGAGAGGCGGAAGAAGCCGCCACTGCTTTTGACGAGCGTCGTGAGGCGTTGGCAAAATGTTTGGGGAAACTCGATCAATGGCCGAGGTCTTTGTTGCATGACTACTACACCGTCAGCCAAAGCTTGAAGGAAATAGCAAAAACCTCCGGACGGAGTCTGAGTTCGGTAAAAATGACCTTACTACGAATTCGCCAAAAACTAAGTGCGTGTATTGAACGTGAGATGAGGACCAATCCATGATGGAAGAACGACTTCTCAACTTGCTTCAAAGAGTCCGGGATGACAGCGACGAGGCTGCTCGAACCGAACTCAATGAGCTACTACGAAAACATCCCGAAGCGCGAACGATCATGTCGAGATCGCTGGTCGATGAACAGGCTTTGGTCAGTCACCTGCGCGACGAGTCAATCGTTTCCATTCTCGATGCGGAGAGGGGAGTGACCATAAGTCAACCGCCGGCGAGGCCGACACGGCGTCTCCTTATTTGGCCGCAGCAGATCGCAGCGGCTTTGGTGGCAGGTGCGATGGTTGGTTTACTGGGAGTCGGAGTGGTCTGGGCGGTGAAATCACCTCAATCACAGGCAAGAGCGATTCGCGTTGCCAATGGCGATTTCGAGACGTTTTCCGGTCCGATTGAAACTGGCTTTCCGTCTCACACTGGCATGTGGGGTGGAAATCCTGCCGAGGTGATTGAAGAGGCTGATGGAAACCGAAGGTTGCGTCTTCTGAAAACGGGCAATGTCAATGGCGAGTCCAACGACTTCGCCTCGAACTGTTCCGTGTTTCAGTTGGTCGATCTATCGTCCCTTCGACAGCAATGGGAAACGACAGATCCAGAGAC
This sequence comes from Pirellulaceae bacterium, assembly GCA_011087765.1. Classification (GTDB taxonomy): domain Bacteria; phylum Planctomycetota; class Planctomycetia; order Pirellulales; family Pirellulaceae; genus Mariniblastus. The sequence continues at coordinate 455 of JAALLA010000228.1, read as the reverse complement.
ACAGGTCACGCTCAATCTCTCAGCCCGCTTTCACCGAGAGTCTGCTCCGACCGATGCCGAATTGCCGAAACTCGCGGCAAGTTGTCGCATCTACCTGTTCAATCGGAAGCCAGAAGCAATCGCTAAAGAGTGGCCGAGGGTAATCAGCGAGCACGGGGTCGGATTTGGCAAAAAGGAGATCAAGCTCGCGCCGGGAGCAAAACCGGCAACAATTACCGCGTCCTGCCTTCTGGAATCGGACGCAACAGTTGCACTCGTCGTCGTTGCGGCGAGCACCAAATCTCGAGCGGCTCCCGTAGAATTAGGTGGCTTCTTGGTTGACGACATTCAGCTCACGGCGATCCGGCGACCGACTCTGCCAGTTCACTTTCTGAAATAATTCATTTTCCTGACCAATTACCAAAGTTCAACATCATGAAAACCAGCCTCGATCGCCGTCACTTTCTCCGCGGAAC
>JAALLA010000227.1:4756-6855 GCA_011087765.1 Pirellulaceae bacterium | reverse complement strand
GTCCATAAGCAATCAAAACGACAATCAGCAAAACGCCCCAAAGCTCCAATGGCAACAGAAAGGTGAACCCCAGCGAACTGAGTTGGCTCACTTCCTTCGCCTCCACGAGCTCGTACCCTAGATCAACACTTGAGTCGTCATTGGCTGTTGAGAGAGTAATGCCGTTGGGAAGGATTGGTTCAAAGCGGTCAGCATCTTCAAAATAAACGCGCACTCTTGTTCCAACCCGAGGAATCGGCCGATGCCCAGTCACAGATAAACTTTCCATTGCGGTGCGGCGGGACTTTAGACGAAAGCACCGCACTTCAATTTCCGCATATTCAAGGATCCCCTTCTCTACTTTCTCAATCGAAAGCGTAACGTAAATCCCCCAGTCATTGTTACCGAAGGCTTTTTCAACTAACGACCGTTCCGATTCAACCCGTATTTGTTTGATCGTTCCAATAACGATTGTTTCGGCTTCGTTTAATTGAGCGTAACTTCTCGGCGGAACATCAGCACACGCAACTGTTGAAAAACCTGATAGGCAAAAGAAAGCCAGCATGGCCCAACAAACATTCTGTTTCAACGAGCAATCACACGCTCGCCATGCGATGCCTGCAGCCCCTCCATTTCGATTGGGGAACTGAACGACCATCCAGGTAAAAAGCGAGAAGTAATTCACCGATTCCCCTTAAACACAGAATTTCAAATATTGGTTTAGATGAAGGGATTTAATTTGATTACCGCAAACCACCAAGGTTCAGGAATAACGCAATCCTAGTTTCGCCCGCACTTTAGCCCGCAATTTCGCCTTACTTAATCATCTGATAATCCGAAGATGCAACCAAACCGTCGCTCAAGATATTAATAAACCAAGCCGTAGTTCCGGGTTGCAAAGCACCGGTCACCACGACCTTCCCGTCCCCCTGAACAAATTTTGCAGGAAGCTCCTGCCAATTCCTGGTGCCGGTAAACCCAGTGTCCGTAGTGCAGATTATACTGGCGCTGGAAATTGGCTTGCTGGTGGCAAAACTTACTTGGCCACTCATCCCGTGAACCATAACGCCGCTTTGCTGACACCATGGTTTGCCCGAATTGATTACTGATTTGGCAAACGCATAGCTTTCTGGCGGATTCCAACCCGCGGCATGACTATGCTTCATTCCTGGAATCATTGACACCATATGAACTCCCGGTGCCTTTTCATAACAGCGTTTTAGGGAATTCAAAGGGAAGTGCAAATCCCCCGGCCATGTCAGCCAAAGTACAGGAATCGAAACTCGATCCATTCGAACCATCGGGTCCCAAACTTCGCGATAAAGCTGATTCTGCCCCAAAGCTCGTCCATACTGATTTTCGGATTCCGCCAGGTCTCCACATCCATAGGTTGGCACCGCAAAGGAGAATCGTTGATCGATACCGACCACAGTACTGGTAATTACCCCACCCCATGAAATACCAACCACGCCCGTTTTATTAGGATCCACCTCAGGCAAGCTTCGAAGCAACGAATGCGCAAGAATCGTATCGGCAACACTGTGATACATCCATTGTTCCTTCAATGGCAGATGACTATCAGCGTAAATCCCCTTCCTCGCCGGACCGGCCCACTCATGCCGAATCCACTGCTTGGTCTCGCGGCTCCGTTGGTTCGTCTGCCCTTCAACTGCAATACTAATCGCCGCAAAACCCTTCTCATTCCATTTCTGGACCCACTGAAGAAACGCGGTGCCACCACCGCCGTGAACTAAGACTACACCCGGTACGGGGTCATTGCTTGAACCACCCGTTTTCTTCTCAGGTAAACCAATTAACGCAAAGACCCGGGTTGGTTTTCCCTGCCACGGCAGTCCCTCAAAATAAACAGACTTGACTCCATCAACCACATTCGAACCGGCGTCGTCATAGATTTTCGGGGGAGCATCGAGATTCGCAAGCGCCAGCACCTGTTCCCGCATGACCGAGAAATGTTCGTCGCGACCTCCTTCAGATGACTTCAACCCATCCTGATAAAAGTGAGCCGGACCGATTCTTGGATTTGCGAATTCCTCGCAGGCCTGAACACCTCTACAAAGAAAGAGTCCACAATAAATTGCCACCACCAGACCTGAAAGATT
>JAALLA010000227.1:0-4656 GCA_011087765.1 Pirellulaceae bacterium | reverse complement strand
CAGGAAAAGCGTTTGAAAACCGACACATTCAAAAGAATAGTCAGCATGCCCAAGTGTCGAGTGAAACACCCGGCCTTTCCCAAAATCAATGGTCATCATGGTCGGCTCGTGTCGTCCCGAGCCTTTTTTAGCAGGCGCAGCAAAGGCTGTAGCGAGGATATTCATATTGATGGCCGGACCACGCAGTCGCTCATAAAGTTCATCCTTGGTGTGCATGAATTGAGCTGGAACCCCCGCGGTAATCGGATGGTCTTCATCACGAATAACAATTGAAAATTCATGCTGTGGCCCGTGGCCGCCGCCACGACCATCGGCTTTGTCTCGAATCAACTTTCCACTGTCGTCATAATACACGTATGGACCGCTTTTCTGATCTCGTCCCCCCCAACCTCCAAGCCCAATCATCTCGTTGTACTCGCGCCATTGTGGAAATGAATTATCCGCGGCGTGGATTGAAACAAAACCGCCACCGGATTGAACAAATTCAACAAAGGATTTCTGGGTCGAGAGAGGCCAGTCCGCGGCTCCAAAACCGAAATTTGAAATCACAACATCGTAATTTGAAAATGTTGGTGCAAAATTTGGATCCGCTTTTGGTTTCGGAAGATCTTCGTACTTTTTACCATCCTTTAGCGGATAATCAGCCGAGTATTTCCCACCCTTCCACGTAAATTGGGTGCGCGCGATGTCCACCGAGAACTTACCTGTCGCCTCCAAATACTTTTTCATCATCATGGTGGACTTAGGCCACGCGTCGTGATTATTTTGCCCATCTACGATCAGCACTTTCACAGGTGCCGCAGTCGGAGAGGGTGTTGCCTCGCGACTGCCGTCAGCAGCCGCAGATGAACCCCAACCAATAAAAATTGCGAGAACAAGTATTCCAAGCCGACTCAACATTTTATTACCTATCTTAAAAGAAAATGGTTCCACCGAATCGAGACTCAAATATCAATAGCTCACTGGATCCCAACAACTGAGAAATTCTCATTCGGCAACAAAATGATAACGAAAAAAAACCGGCGTTGAAACAATTTCCCGACGTTCCAAACAAAAGTCCATATAACCCGAACCACAACAGAAATTACCCGGACTCCGGTGCAAAAACCGAGAAACAGAAGGAATTTCGGAAATTCCCCGTCAATTCAGAGTGCTCGAGCCACTCTGGTTTATTCGATGTGACGTTTATCCGGAAAACTCATGGGGAATTATAGCGCCGTTTTTAGATTTTTTATAAGCTGATGTTTGTCCATTGGCTCGATAAAGATAAAATTGGTCTACGCGATCGGATCGATCCGATCCGCGATTATTTGAAAACGGAGAATAGCATGAAGAGCAAAAAATACTCAATTGTCATCAGTGTCGGCATCGGTTTCGCATTGCTGATCGGCCTCACCACCGGAATTGGGGTCTATATTGGAAACCGACTTGCTCAAGATCGCCAGTTCGCACAGCTACCCCCGATGGAACTGAAGGCAGGCACTGCCGCCCGGACAAAATCTTTATCGATGGCAACTGGCCTAATCGACAACAATGTCGAGGCACTTTTTGTCCTTGATCACCTAACCGGTAATCTCCAGTGCTGGTTGTTAAATACGAAGACAGGAACCGTCGGCGGTATTTATCGCGCCAGTGCAGCGACCGATTTAGCTGTTGCCGGAAAATCGGGGACTCCCGAATACATCATGACCACGGGGAATTTCTTCTTCCGCGGTGGTTCAAGCGGAAGCAACACACCTGCCAACTCCATCTGCTATATCGGCGACGCGAATACTGGCAACGTTGTCGGCTATTCACTCAGTTACAACGAACAAGCGCTCAATCGTGGTGTTCCTGTGAACGGAGCGCTTAAACTAATTTGTAAAGGTGCAGCAAGAACCGCGATCGTCACACGCGATCAATAATCGGTCGCGAGAAGACACGACAAGGTCGGCTGTATTTTCACAAGGAGCTAGAGATGGTGTGGCGATTGTTCGGATTTGTTTTTGCGATTTCCTTTGCCATTTTCAGCTCAGCCGCTGCTGATGATTGGAATCAGTGGCTTGGCCCAAACCGCGATAGCGTTTGGAATGAATCTGGGATCATCACTTCTATTCCTGAAGGCGGTCTCAAAGCAAAGTGGAGAACGCCAATTTCTCAAGGCTTTTCTGGACCTGCCGTCGCGGGTAATCGTGTGTTCGTGACGGACTATCTGGTCGAAAAAGGTGATCAGGCATTTGACCCGGGCAAACGTAATGAACTCATGGGAACCGAACGAGTTCACTGCCTCGACCTTGAAACCGGGAAGGTAATCTGGACTCACTCCTATCCCTGTCAGTACAGCATTTCTTACGGACTCGGCCCTCGGGCCACGCCGACGATCGACGGCGAAAACGTCTATACGCTCGGAGCCGAAGGACATTTGTACTGCTTCAACGTCGCGGATGGACGCGTAAAATGGATGAAAAATTTAAAACAGGATTATGGAGTGAAAGAAGCTCCAATGTGGGGCTATGCCGCCCATCCTTTGGTCGTTGGCGACAAATTGTTTTGTTTGGTCGGAGGGAAAGGGAGTGTCGCGGTTGCGTTTGATAAAAATTCCGGCGATGAAATCTGGCGGGCGCTTGACGAAGAAAACATTGGCTACTGTCCTCCCACAATGATTCATGCCGGGGGAAAAGACCAGTTGCTGATCTGGCACGCCGCTGCTCTCAACAGTCTCAACCCCGCGACGGGTGATACTTATTGGTCGGTCAAAATTGCACCCGCCTATTTCATGTCGATTGTGGCTCCCATTCAACATAAAAACCACCTGCTGGTAACCGGTTTGCAAGGGTCTTCTACACTGCTGGAACTCAATCCTAATAAACCCGCGGTGACCGAAGTTTGGCGGGGCAGGGGAGTCCAACCGGATCACAATCCACCCATCGTTTTTGAAGACCATATCTACGGGGTCGACGTAAAAGGACATCTACGTTGTATCGAGTTAGTATCGGGCAAACGGATCTGGGAAGATCTCGCCACCGCACCGAAGGGAAGACCTGCAGCAAGTACAACTGGTTTCATTGTGCGGAACGGGAATCACTGGTACCTCACCACCGAGCAAGGTGAATTGATTATTGCGAAGATGTCTCCCGATGGATATCAAGAATTAGGGCGTGCTTTGATGATCGAACCAACTGCCGAAAATTGGGGGCGTGAGATCGTTTGGAGTCATCCTGCATTCGCGAATCGTTGCGTTTTCGCAAGGAATGACAAAGAAATTGTCTGTTACTCGCTGGCAAAATAGCCGGACGTCCCCTTGAATGAACCGCGGCTTGGCCGATCACGCCCGAGTTACCCTAGGTGATTTGCCGGTGTTTTCGCATGGTCCTGTCCAATTTTTCCAAGCCGATCGTTGGGTAACTTCCGGTATTCGTGCCTGTTCTGGCTCACATGAGGTAAAAAACATAGCAAAACAAGTGCGCATTTGAGACTGTCCCTTGGCTTGAATCTCGACTCTAGATCTTGGTTATCCCACCACCGCTGGCCCCACTCCGCCCTAAAAAACGGAAGGCAAGGAAAGTGCTCAACGACTCGCCAATTGCTCCCCCACCAACGCGAAATCGTCTCACTTCGAGATAAACATCTCATTTTGAGACAATTTGAAAAGGCATTGGTTCTAAAAACCCGCGTTTTTGCGGCATTTTAAAAAAATGAACCCGTTGGCATAGCAATTGCAATTACTTGGAATCGTGAGCGAGTGACAGTCCTATCCCATCTCCTCTCTCCGTCGTCTTCAAGGACTCTCGCTCATCCTGCCCTATTCAATAGGCGGCTGGTTTTCTCCGGTCGCCTATTTTCTTGCGCTGGCATTCAACCAACCGCCAAACAACAAATCAATTTCCGCTGCGACCGAACCACCTGAGCAACGAACCAAAACAAATGGCGAGCACTATGACTGGTCTAATATTTGGTCAATGCGGTGTCGCGCCGCAGCAAGATTTGGCTGCCATTCCTGGCGATGAGGCCCGTTGATGATGTATTGCGGCACTTGCTGGTACTGCGCTCGCTCCACACTTCGTCCACTATAGTTTTCCATGGAAAGAAGGTTATATCGAATCGGTAGCCCTCGATACTCTTCGATGATTCTTATTTCATCCATTTTGATTTTCGTTTCTACTAATTTTTTAATTAGGAATACGGGAGACCTTCCGCATCTTAATTGCTCAGCGTTTACCCGCGAAGCCGTTTCACTATCGCCCTCCAAATTCAGCGGTTGATTGTAATCTCTGAGGACGAGCGAGCGAAACATTTAAATCCAAAAAGCACGCTACTTTTGCAGTCAAATCAATTACCCGCCTGCCTCACACCATCTAACTTTGCCCTCTTTTTTGTTTTCGAAAAACAGTCACCTCAAAACGATCGCGGACAATGACATCTTCATTTTCATAGGAAACATTGCCAACAGCACAGGGCTTCCAACAAGTTTAGTTGAGGCTCAACCAACTGAAGCTCAGTTCTTTGTTACACTGATGGGATCAGTCGCTTGCACGTTAAACAAAGGAAACTGCCAATATGATCTTATTTAAACAGGTTTGCATTAGTCTCCTAATCTTTGCTTGTCATCTTGGCGGTTTACAAAACTCAGCGTCTGCACAAGACGCCAGGATAACGACGAAATCTTCTCTTTCGGAC
>JAALLA010000226.1 GCA_011087765.1 Pirellulaceae bacterium | reverse complement strand
AGACGCAACGTTTTGAGCTGCTCTAACGGATTCGACTTAACCGCCAAAACACTCGACTGACACAACTCAATCGCCTCGTCGTAAAGCTGATATTCACGCAAGATCTGCAACAAACGCCGCCTTCCATAGCTCGCACTTCCACCACTTTTCTTGAGGGTGTTGTATTTTGGATGGCGTGGCAACTGCGTCATATTAACGGCTAATTCCATTGCATCGCGAGCTCGACCTACGAAAGACAAGTTACGAATTAACCACTCGTTGTTATGCGCGAAATTATTGATCTCATCAGGCATCACCCGATCTCGCATCATGTGAGCATGGTCAACGCGGGCAGAAGCCTCCTGTTGATAGACGGCATCTTCATAACGTTTCAACCGGGAATAAATATGGCCGGGCATATGCCACATGTGAGCGATGCTGGGTCCTGAAACACCGCATCTTGCCGCCGCTTGAACGGCATTCTCAGGATGCCTGTAGTCCCATAGATGAATCATGTAATGATGCGCTGGATGCAGGGGTTCCACTACTAGAATATCTTCAATCAAGGAGTTCAGTGAAACATAACTGCTAATGGGGGTCCCTTCTCGGGCGTTGTGCCAAATCCGGTGGGCAACAAATGCTTTCGCTTCCAAGTCATCTGGATACTTAATGACGATCGATTCAAGATCTTTTAAATAATTTTGAGCACGCTTCTTTTTATCCTTCTCTTTGTCAGAGAAATACTTTTCGAGTGCTTGAATATAGAGTTTTTCCCGTTCCGAAACCGAGTCGATCCGCGCGACGGCTTCTTTGATGAACCCCTGCGATCGCGGTCGTTTGGAATAGGCCGCCATTGCAGCGCCCCAATAGGCCATCGCACAATCTTCGTCTAACGCGGCCGCTTGCCGAAACGATCGTTCCGCCTCAAGATACCAAAATCCGTGAAGCTGCCCCACGCCCTGCTCAATAAATGCTTGGGCCTCCTTCGAGTCAGTTGTGACTGGAAAATGTATGTTTCCAGTACCGCCCATTAGATAAGCGCTTTGTCTTGGCCCTTCATTGAAGGCCTCTCCGTGGGTCGAATGTCCTTCTAGAACTTCCTTCAGCGACTTTTCGACATCCTCATCAACACTCGCTGAGTCTGGCGTTTTCGCTTCTGGAGTCTCAGATTTATCCTGATACGCTAATCCGGAGATTGGTAAAAAGGTCAAAATCGCTAACGCAATTATCGAACTCAACATTGGAATATATTGTCGATTCAACAACTGGCAGTAGTTCATCTGTGTACATCCTTCGAAACGGTAACAGAAAAAAAATTGGTACAGGCTTAAAGTTTCGATTGTAACCTTAATCAGACGCTTGATGAATAACTCACCATCATTATACGCCGTAACTGAGGAACAGATTTCATGTTTCGTGTCAAATTCCACGGACAAAACCTATTCTGACGGTGAAATCAATAAATTCACACGATAGGATGACGCCTTTGAGAAGTTCTCTGTCTGGTGTTTTGGGATCAGCAAAACCGTTGTCATGTAACGGATAGTTAGCAAGTTCGCGACAAAACCGTTAGAAGCTGATGTTTCAATCACAGGTAGATGAGCGTTACGCCGATTATCGAAAAGGTATGCTCCATTCTGGAGCACTGAATTAGCAGAAAACGATTAGCCACTACCGAATCACTCGCACCCCTCAGAATTTTCATGACCGATCACTGGTCGCCAAGTTCTTGGCGAAAAAAAATCATTACCCAGCAACCCGTCTATCCTGATCTTGAGCATCTGGATGACACTTTGCACCGCCTCGCAAAGCTTCCCCCGCTAGTCACCAGTTGGGAAATTGAAAGCCTGAAACATCAACTGGCAGAAGCTGCCGAGGGGCGTGCTTTTTTACTTCAGGGCGGCGACTGTTCTGAGAGCCTCGATGATTGCGAAACCGACTCAATTGTTCGCAATTTAAAAGTTATCATGCAAATGAGCTTCGTTCTGATCTTCGGTTCCATGAACAAAGTCATTCGAGTCGGAAGAATCGCGGGCCAGTATGCCAAGCCTCGCTCCAGTGAGACCGAAACCCGTGACGGAGTAACATTGCCAGTCTATCGCGGCGACATAATTAACCGATCAGGGTTCTCAGAAGTCGATCGAGTCGCTGATCCGGAATTACTGCTTCGCGGATATGAAAGAGCAGCTCTGACCCTGAATTTTATTCGCGGACTCAGTGTCGGCGGTTTTGCCGATATGCACCATCCTGAAAATTGGGATCTTGAATTTGCCACGGATTCTCCCCGGGCCAGAAAATATCACGAGATGATCGAATCAATCACCAACTCACTCAATTTCATGGAAGCTGTGTTGGGCACGTCGATTTCTCAAAGCAAAATCATCGACTTTTTCACTTCTCACGAAGCCCTACATTTAAGCTATGAGCAAGCACAGACTCGGCGTGTTCCAAGGCGAGACGGCTGGTACAACATGAGCACCCATTTTCCTTGGATCGGATACCGCACCCGGGATATTGATGGGGCTCATGTCGAATACATGAAAGGGATTTCCAATCCTATCGGGATCAAAGTCGGACCAAAATTTGAACCAAGTGAATTAACTAAGTTGATCTCTGCATTAAATCCGGAAAACGAACCGGGGCGAATCACACTCATTCACCGGTTTGGCGCCGACAATGTGAATGCCTGCCTGCCACCCATCATCGATGCGGTCCAAACCGCCAATCAAAAGGTCCTGTTCTGCTCAGATCCAATGCACGGAAATACTTTCTCAACCAATTCCGGCATCAAAACGCGAAGTTTTGATAAGATCGCAAGCGAATTAGAAACGGCATTCCAAATTCATCGCAAGCAAGGGTCCATCCTTGGTGGCGTGCATCTTGAATTGACTGGAGACAATGTAACGGAGTGCATTGGGGGTTCGGGTAAGTTAGCAGAGCCTGATCTTGAGAGAGCTTACAAAAGTCAAGTAGATCCGCGACTCAATTATGATCAGGCTATGGAGCTTGCATTTTTGGTAGCCGACAACATGAAGTCGAACAATGACCATCTTCAGGAATAAGGTCGTACCTAAGTGTCTCTCAAATTGCAGATTATTCGCAGCTCTAGAGTTTACTAAACAGCGAATAAGCGCACTTATTTGATTTTATTTCTTCGAAGTCTAAAATTTTTGCCGGACATCCAACCTCGAGCACATACCATAGGGAATCTGCTCTAACCAACTTTTCAACCACTCCCACTAACGATATCAATGACTGATCATCGCGAATTTAAGCTTGGCCCTGATGATCTAGCAGCGGTCAAGCGTTGCGAACAACATCTCGGCTATGAGTTCGCGGAAAAGGGTTACCTCTTCGAAGCCATCACACATGCATCCGTCGCTAATACGCGACTCTGCAGTTACGAACGACTTGAGTTCCTGGGAGACTCAATTCTAGGATTTATAGTGTGCGAGTACCTTTTCAAAAACTTTCCTGATTGGCTTGAAGGGGATTTGACAAAAGTCAAATCAAATGTCGTGAGTCGACAATCGTGTGCGGAACTGGGGGAAAGTTTAAATATCGAAGAATTCCTAGTCGTTGGGAAAGGTATCGGCGTCAAAGGCAAGGTCCCAAAATCGCTTCTGGCCAACGCATTCGAATCCATTGTTGCTGCGATTTATCTTGACTCCGGAATCGATAACGTCAAAAAGTTCCTTACACCGTTCATCAAAAAACAAGTCAGTGCCGCGATCGCAGGTGGCCTGGATGTTAATTACAAGTCGGAACTTCAGCAATACGCTCAAAAGCGTTTCGGGCTTCCGCCTCAATATCGATTGCTCGGCAACCAGGGCCCGGATCATGACAAATGGTTTCAGGTATCAGCCCAAGTTGACAAGAAAGCATTTGGCCCCGCATGGGGAAAAAATAAAAAGGAAGCCGAACAACGGGCAGCCGCAAATGCACTCGCGACAATCAAAGGAGTTTCGGAACCGTTTGACGGAGAGAACCCTCTGCCGGAGTCAGAATAGCGATACCTTAACCTCCTTGGCTGAACTGATCGTTTCTATAGGCCAAACTCATCGATTAGGTTTTTCCAGGCACTGACTTCGAAACCAAACGCTAACTTTGGTTTCATCGACCGCGTGCTTTCGACTAAATGCTGCCGAAATGAACGCTCTTGTTCTGTCCGAAATAAAAGTTTGGTTAGCTGCCGGGTATCACCAACGTTAAACATCCCCGAGTACGTTTTTCCCAAGATCCCTTCGGTAGCGTCAATGCGGGAAGCGAGAACAGGAACTGAGTTTACAATCGCCTCGGACAGCACCGCCGGCCCGCCCTCCGACTTTGAGCTCAATACTGTGACGCGAGATCGGGCGAGGCGACGCTGTGTCTCCAAATGCGAGAGTGGGCCAAGAAATTTATACCGTGGATTCCTCTCGGCAAGTGCCCTCGCGGTCTGCTCCATTGATCGATCAAGTGCTCGACCTATTTGGACAACGCGAATACGTGAATCAGCCGGCAAGTCCCTCGCAGCATAAGCTGTTCGAAAGGGATCTTTCACCGGACGAAGATGGCCGATTACAGTGATCTCAAACCAGCGAGTCAGTGGCTTGGGCCGGGGCTTCACCAAATCCGCCGATTGGTAAATAACACGTATTTTATTTTGGTACTTCCTTGGCAGTTTGACTCCAGCTTTCGGCTCCAGTAACAAAATGCGATCCGCGAGTTCAAGGGATTGCTCAACCTTATCGGAACGCCCGAGGTCACAATGCAAATCGGTTCCTGTCATCGCAACAATGACCGGCTTGCCTCCGTGGTGTTGATGAAACTGAACCACTGCACGATGACTCTTCCGGGCATGCAGCGCAATCAACAAATCGAATGAACCATCGAGGCATCGAGTAGCGACGGTAACCTCGTGCCCCAACTTAATCAACAACTTTCGCCACCGACCAGCCGTAACACTGTTGCCTAACAGCGAACCTCGTTTAGCGGGAGTTACAATTAGTATTCGAATTTTAAAAACCCCATAGATCCGACTGCTCATTAAATAGCGGGCAGCACTGCCAGATTAGCTGATTTAACTTTCTGAATCATCCGAAATGACAATTCGGATTTTTTCAGCAAGATCGTGGCTAATTTCCAGCACTTCTGCAGTGGCATTGTCAAACTCGACCTTATCGCCGGCCTCTGGGACTTTTCTCCCCCGACTCATTACGGCGCCAGCCACAGTATCAACTCCCTCCATACTCAGCGAAATGTCTAACTCGCGTTCAACCTCTCTAATTAAAGCACTCCCATCAACTAAATATTCTCGCTCCCCAACCTTTTGAATCAGCGGGGCTTCCACCGAATCAAATTCATCGTCGACCGGGCCGACGATCTTTTCCAGTACATTTTCGAGCGTGCAGACACCAACAATTAAGCCGTATTCGTCGACGACAAATGTCATCAACTGGCGAGATTTTTGGATCGAGCTTAACACTAACGTGATCGGCATACTCTCAGGCACTTTTTTGGGCTCACGCAGGACTGTCTTTAGGTCGAAATTGGAATCGACCGTATCCAATCCGACTAGATCCTTTACATGAACCACTCCCAAAAGAGAATCGAGTGAGCCCTTGCAGACTGGATAACGTGTATGCCGCGTTTTTTGCACAATCTCCATTAACTCTTTCATTGGCAAATCAATATCTAGAATCTGAACATCCGATCGAGGCAACATCACCTCACGGCAAAGCAGATCGTCGAATTCAAAAACGCGATTTAAAAGAGCGTGCTCTGAGTCGGTCAATTGCTGGTGAAAGTAAGATTCCCGCAGGACTGCCTTAATTTCATCCTCGGTATGGACGCTCCCGTGCCCTCCACCACCTGTTAATCCCACAAGCTTTAGAAAAACTTCTGTCGCCCAATTCAAAACATACATAAACGGGAACAAAAGGTAAAAGAAAAACACCATCAAGGGGGCACACCAACGCACCATGCTCTGAGGTCGCCGGATTGCAAAGATTTTTGGAGCCTGCTCACCAATCACCAGATGCAAGGAGGTGATCACGGAAAACGAAACCATAAAACTAAAGATGTGCAACCACTTATCGGATTCAACGCCAACCATTTTGAAAATTGGCTCCAGCAATATGGCAAACGCAGGTTCACCTACATAACCAAGTGCCAACGAAGCCATGGTAATTCCAAGTTGACAGGCCGATAGCGAATGATCCATCCGGACAGCAAGCCAGTGTGCCATTTTGGCAAAGGGTAAATTTTCAGCCACCATTTTGTCAATTTGGCTTAGTCGAACCTTTACCAACGCAAATTCGGCTGCAACAAAATAACCGTTTAAAATCACCAAGAAAGCAGCAATCGCAAGATAAGTCCAATGACTAATCTCACCAGTTGCTCCCGCTGTTTCTGCTAAGACAAAAACGAATCCACTCATATTACTTTTCTTCAGTTAGAAACAATCAAAAGTCAAATCTAATGTCGCTGGACGATTTACCTCGTCCGAGACAATGTAATTGAACAAAACATTGGTTGTCCAACAACGACAAAAGAGGAAGTTGCTTCTAGTGAAGAAAAATTATACTTGACGTAAACCTTCCACAATTTCCGCACGAGCCGCTTGAAACGCGGGAAATATACCCGCCAAAATACCTGTAAGCAATGCCACAAATAGCCCAGTCGAAGCAAGGTTGATTGAAGGCGTAAACGCTATCGTGACAGCCTCTGCGCCAACAGACAAGCTACTTAACTTTAACACTAACATGGCGACCATTACACCTAATGCCCCGCCCATCATTGATAAAGTTACGCTCTCGGCAAGTACCAACTGGAAAACCCTCACCCCGGAATACCCGAGCGTTTGCAGAACCGAATGTTCTTTAATCCGATCCTGCACCGACATCACGGTGGTTGTCGCAACTAACGCGACAACCAACCC
>JAALLA010000225.1:2489-6940 GCA_011087765.1 Pirellulaceae bacterium | reverse complement strand
GTCCACGACGTTGAATGTACCTATCTGAACCACCCAACCTAAAAATCAACAAATCCCGCAGCCGCTGCTCAGCCCCCACCCAATCGTCATGAGGATACATCGGCCTAAGCAGATCATCATTTTTGACTCGTGAATAAAACCCAGAAACCAGCGAGGTAATTTCCGCATCCGAAAAGTCTAACTCAGCAATAGGATCATTCATAAGAACTGCAAGTAAAGCCAAAATAAATTCTAATTAGCGTCTTCACTGCCTGGTGGCCTGACAGGCAGTTCGCCAAATATTTCGTCAATCGACTCTCCAACGGGAAGAGTATTTTTCTTGGCGGGCAGCCGTTCAATTAAGACACGTTCGGGGGTCTCAACGGCGACCAATAAGAGATCATCCGAAGCTCGCAAAACAGCATAAATCGTAATGAACGCCGCCTGGATTACAAAGACAAACACGAAAACGAAGAAATTCAAATTTAAAGACGATTCAAAACTCATAGTATACCAGTTAAAGAAGGAAGCCACGCTCGCTCCAAAACTTCCTGACTGGAATGCGCCTTCGATTACAAAAGATAAGATTGAAATAAACGCAACAAGCGTTGCGCCGAATACCAGGCTAATCACAGGTCCGTAGCCACCTTCGCTATCCCAATCAAATCGCCTCAAAAGGTAACGGTTAAACAAAAAAACCAATGATAAATACCAGGAAACGAATCCAACACAAATTAGCATCCCGATAAACTCATCTTGCCATGCAAATGAACCTATCAAAAACTTATTCCGCGTTCGATCGCCTTGCCATTCCCAACTAAACAAAGTTTGCTCAAATATTGCAAGGAACCACACGATTAAAAACGCAGCCCAGACGTTTGCCAGTGCGAACAGAAATCCCCGCCCTGCGCCCGGCATAAACAATGAATAAAATAGACGCCCTGGAAGCGATCTGGGTAAAGAACGCCGAACCCTTCTTGAGAGATTCGTTGATTCTCCGCACATCAAAAATCCCATTCCGAGCCAGTAGTGCCCAACCACCAAAAGAATCACGGTTGGAACGCCGTCCATGAACGATTCCATGCATAATAAATGACCGATCCAGCCGAAAAACAAAGTCTGCTGTATCAGAAGCATAACCCGAATCAAAGTCGAACGATTATCCGAAGGAAATGAAATCTGTGCCACCACCGAAGCGAGAAGTAAAAGTGCCGTTGATCCGAAAAAGAGAACGAATCCCGCCACAGTTAGACTCTCCTCGGAGCCATAGCGACTAAAAGAACTTTCGGACATTGCGAAACAAAAACCGATCCAAAAAAAGTAAGCGAAGCTGAGTGCAATTGAAAATACAACCGAAACACCAACGCCAAGGTTCCTGGACCGAAAAGAACCAGCTAAAAACAAACCAAATATCGTTAGGAAAATTGAACCGCCAACGCTAACCAAAAGGCCAAGCAGGATGCGCCAAATACTAATCCCCTGAAGCAAATAGGTAAAACTAATGCAGGGAGCAAGCACAGAGAGGTACATCACCAATTGAATTAGCGCACTACCTAATTTGCCGAATATTATTTGTCTCGGCTTCATCGTGGTGATGGAGATAAGGCTGATAGTGCCATCATCGAATTCCCGCGCCAAAGAGCGGTAACCACTGAATGGAATTATTACCGCCAAAGGGAACCCCAAAATGATAAAATACCCTAACAATAACGACGTTCCAAGCTCGCGTTGAAACAATGAAAAACCAATCGCGGTCCAGGCCGCCACCAAAATCAGCTGCAGAATATAAGTCCAAACAAACTGCCTGCTCCTAAATGCTTGCCTCGCCTCTTTAATCAAAATGGAACTGAACCAGTCACTCATTGGTTCCAAAATACCGTCAAGCTTCGAACCTAGCCGAGAGGGCATCAAATCGGATTCAACCCTTTCACCCGACAGTCTAACTTTTTCAATTGCAGATGGTTCTTCGGTCACTGCACAACTCCTCGCGTTACAGAGAGGAAAACATCTTCCAACGAAGTTTGTTTTTCAGTGAACTCAAAAACTTCAATCTTTGAATTAACTAACTCAGTGAGCAATTCACTTTGTTTTTTATGACAGGCCTCGTAATTAAAAAGTATCGAATCAGATGTCGTAGAAACAACTTCTATATCCTCGCGTGAATTAAACCACTTGTTGACCACGGAGGGATCGGAAACAAACTTAACCTCCAGCTGGGAAACACCCTTCCCAGCCGATTCCCTCGATTCGTTGTTCAACAGGCTTTCGACAGAGCCAATCGCCAATAATTTCCCTTTTTCTATAATCGCGACTCGGTCACAAACCTCTGCCAGCTCGCTCAAAATATGACTGCTAATTAGCAAAGATTTCCCTTCATTTGCCAACTCAAGAATCATTTCCCTCAATTCAATCCGAGCACGGGGATCAAGCCCGGCAGCAGGCTCATCAAGAATTAGAACCTTTGGGTTATGAATCAAAGCGCGACCCAAGCAGAGACGCTGCTTCATCCCCTTCGAAAGCCCCGATATTGGTTTCTTCGACAGTTGGTTCAATTGCGTAAAACCCATCACGTTTTTTATCGCACGAAGACGATTTTTACCTCGCAAACCGTATGATCTAGCAAAAAAATCAAGATATTCCTCACAGTTAATATTCGGATAGGTACCAAATCCATCAGGCATCCAGCCCATCCGTTCCCGCACGCGATCGGGATCATCAACGACGGAAAAACCATCCACCCAGGCCTCTCCCGAAGTTGGAGTATCGAGCGTCGATAAGATTCGCATACTCGTCGTTTTGCCAGCTCCATTGGGACCGATAAAACCCAAAACTTCTCCAGCGTCAACATGGAACGAAACATCGTCAACTGCAAGTGTGTTTCCAAATGCCCGTGTGACGTTATCTAGTTGAATCATCGTTTCCGCGGCAAGCGACATATTACCATCTCCCCAAAACGACATGGTTTTGTTTTTTATAATGAACCGACTCCAAATCGTCGGTTACTAACGGAAGGTCCTCTAAAAATGCAACGTAGGAATTAGGACGGGACAACAGTGAGGAAACCTTCGCCGAATAAAGGACAGCTTCGGTATCTCCATAGCTAATTTCGGATTCGGAAATGGGAAAATAGAAACGTCGATTCAGATTATTTGAATCTATTTCTTTTTTGTCTTTTCGAATGAGACCACCCGCGTAATCCGACAGCTTGACCTTGGATTTAAGTTGAATTTTCTCAACCCTTTTTGAAAGGCCAGAATCCAAATCCTCTAACAAAAAGTATTCGTCGTTATCATTTCGAAAAATAGCAAAAACTACCTTGGCACCTAAATCATTACGCGCGTTCGGCAAGCCAGAACCGGCGGTCTCTCCGAAATTTAAAACTAATTTTTGCGAAGCTGGACGAACTTGCAAAGTCGACAATTCGTGAAGAGTTCTCGCCATCAGTGCCTTGCCATAAACCCGCATTTGATCATCGCGCTGTTCGAAATTTCTAACCTCTCCATTCCCACTGGTCAGTCCAACCAGGGTGTCGGAAGAAAATTCATAAGGTTTCGACGTGAAATTTGAGAAATAGGATGCCCTACAACTGATCACAGCGAGGTTAGTTCGTTGATCAAGCGTTGTTACCGACTGAACACTTCCGGTTTTGATTAATCCGTCGCCAATCAACACAAACGAGAACAGAGCAAGAGAAACCATCATCGACAATAATGGAATCACAACTAACAATAAATGCGGTTTGCCAAGTTTTGAAAAAGCAATTAAAGCAACTGGGCCGGCTGTAATCAAAAATAAGGAAAGCAATATTTTGAAGAGAAGCTCCGGCGGTTCGCCAACACCGGGAATGGCAAGCACTGGGAAGATTCCAGAACCGGATCCGATTCGGGCCGGCAGTGAAGATCCGTTAAGTACGATTGAGTTTTCAAGCCTCCGCCAATCACCACGGTTCCAAGTCGACATATCATCGTCAACCGAGATGATGCACCCATTCAAATAAGGAAGGAACCCAAACAAATCCGGATCGAGAGCGCGGGGATTGTCTAACTGTTTAAGAGAAAGAGAAGTATCAAAGTGCAGCACGTTCTTTCCTGAAAGACCTGAACCAGCGGCTCTTACAGCGCAGTTTACATCTGCCTGGGTTGAAACACCAACCGGCTCGCTCCAACGCATTCCTCCCGCCAATAGTTTTGATGCACGAAACTTACCGAGCAACCATCCCAAAACTTTGTCCGTGTCCCGATAATCAGCCCCCGCAGAATAAATGACTAACGCACCTCCAGCGGCAACCCATTTTTCTAAATTGCCGCGTTGAGTTTCACTGGTTTCTACAAGCGTTTTTAATTCGCCACTGGAAAGGAAAATTTGATCAAACCCCGATACACCAAGCCCGTCTTCAGGGAAGTTGAAAGGCGTCACGGGGGGGGGTTGGGGGGGGGGGGTTGGGGGGGGCTTGGTAGGGGGGGCGGGCGGGG
>JAALLA010000225.1:0-2479 GCA_011087765.1 Pirellulaceae bacterium | reverse complement strand
GGAAATGAAAAGTTGATCAAAACCCGATATACCAAGCCAGTTTTCAGGTAAGTTAAAAGACTTAACGGTTGCAATTTGATTGTTGAAATTACGACGATATTTTCTCGACGAAATCGCAGGAGCAACGTCGACCACCATCGGCTGTTTTAAATATAAACTCGTCTTATTCCTCAGGCTTTTTATCAACCAAATCTGCCGATTGTCCATCGAAACATTGTTGCCAAACTCTGGAGTATTCGTATTCCCAACAAGTAGTTTTTTCTGAGTGAGTTTAGCAAGTTGCTTATCATTCCCCTCGATTGGAATAGATTGCCTGAAGAGAAGCCTGCCGTTTAGATTACCTGCTGCCCCAGACTCCCGGACCTCAATCATACTGTTTTCTATGAACCCGGAGGCAGGCAACATCAATTCAACTGACCCGGATGTATTTCCAGCATTGATTCTTATGACACCCGTGGTAATAGAAGAGAAACCAAATTGGTGAAGAGTATTTACCTTAACCAAATACTCCTGGTCGTTTCCGGCAGGCTTAGCAGGGACCAAGTCTAAGATTACTTTAAACGGGTGAACACCCTGAGAGTGGTCCAAACCAAACTGAGACGTGGTAATTTTATAGCTCGGTAGTTGCCGGCCAGGAGTAACCTGTGACCAACTCTGTTGCTGCACAAATAAAACAGAAAGCAATGCTAAGGAACAAACAGATATCAATCGTATCATTCATTCATCTCCGATCCGGCAATAGAATTCGAACCGTTCCTACCTGAATTATTTTGGGTAGCAGAATCGTGGACGTCACTGGGATGCGCTTTGTTTCCATCAGCTCGTTCTTTTGCATTACGGGACCAGCCCAAATTGCATTGAGCTATAAAATTCGCCGAAGCAGTTATGAATACGATACAACAAATCGGAACGACTAGGCCAAAAGTCGCTAGTACCAAACCATAAGCCATCGGTTCACCAGCATAAGCAGCAGCAATCAGGAAAGAAAATAACGCAAGAAGAAACGTTACAAGCAGCATTTGCCGGATCGAAAATTTATTCCGCGAAGGACCAGCCAACATGGTATACCTCGATGAATTTTACTTGGAACTGCAGCGATACGTTCCGCGGTTCATTCCTTAAGTCTATAAGAATGGGGCATGTAAACAACTGCGGCTACGAAGCTTGTTTTCAAACAGGACATAGGCAATTCACCAAGTCAGGTTTCAAATAATTTAAAGTTTCGCCCCAATTTCTTCCAAATAAAAATAGCCTTCCACAGTCATTGTGAAATTGAACTTTAACGCATCGAAATTCGGCAAGCATTTTTGCTCAAACTTTTACAGATAATTCTTTTATTCGAAGAAAAGCAAAGATTCTTCGATCCAAATTAAATGGAATTTAGAAAATATATATTTTGACTTGAAAAATGCTGGAACGGCCAGACGAGGCTTTTTAGCACAATTCAGAAGATCTGTGAAACAAAGCATCGCCGATTCTTGTTGATTTAAATTTAGTCGAATTGACTCCGTCGATTCTAGACTGAATTATTTCACTCAGGGCAAAACTCGGTCGACAAATTTTGGCGCTTCTATCTCTCTGCGACACAATTAATTTTTTATGTTTTGGCTGCACTTCCCCCACACCTTAATTCGTTTTCAACACCAGAGGTGCCTGCTATAATGGGGAAGCAAAGAAACCGGAACATTTCACAATAGAGTTTGAATCAGCTTGGTAAACGATCGCTCCTCGATTGACGCGTATTGGCGATTGGCCATTTGGTGCTTGCGCCTAAGCATCTCGTTCCAATGCCTCGGAATTGCTGGGCGGTATCTATTAGCGAAATTCGAGACAGAAAGCCCAGTCTATGGCGTTTTATATTTTGAATCTGAGTTTCATGAATCAACAGCCCAGTTAATAGACGACCTTGGTGTTTATGGCTGCCTCATCGCAGGTGTAGCGATACTCGTTACCGGATTTTATTCCGCATATTCGCCTTCTAAACACAGTGACAGGGCCGAGCAGCGACTGGTTTTAATCGAAACCCTCATCCTATCCGGCGTTTCTATCTGGATCCTCAGTATGGGGATTGGGCAAACGATTCGCGGCGATTTATTTGCGAGAATTACTTTGCTTGAAATAGCCGTACGCCTTGCAACACCAGTGACATTAATCATTTTTTTACGTTTAAAAAATCTCAATGTCAAAAATTATCTTTTCGACGCGGGCTTGATAATCTTGCTACTCGCAACCTCAACAACTTTTGCAGTCCATGGCTATAAAGCGATTGAACTGTATGGCACCTTCCTAGACTACCTTCTGCTTTCTCAACTCTTTGGCTTTCCGTTAGTCACCAACCAGCAAACCGCTGAGACTTTGCTTTGGATCATTGGCTGGATTGACATTGGCCTCGCAGTCGCCCTCGTAGCCTTAAGATGGCAAGGAGTTGCACTCTACATGGCAGCTTGGGGTTTGTTGACGGCTTTTAGCCGCGTTACTG
>JAALLA010000224.1 GCA_011087765.1 Pirellulaceae bacterium | reverse complement strand
AGTGGAATTACGACGTTCAACGGAAACAACTCCTACAAAGGTGAGACCCAGGTCAATGCGGGAACGTTGGTCATTAACGGAGATCAATCGGCGGCAACCGGAAATGTTGTGGTTGCGAGCGGCGCAACTTTGGCGGGCACCGGAATCATTGGCGGGGCAACTACCATTTCGGGAACTCATGGTCCCGGTAATTCCCCGGGTATTCAAACGTTTAAGAGCGATTTGAGTTATGAAGTAGGTGCAGTCATCGATTGGGAATTGGTTTCCAATACTTCGGATACAAGTGGCACACGAGGAACAGATTTTGACGGGATCGATGTCGGCGGCGCACTTAGTTTTAACGGCGCAACCACGCTGAACTTCGATTTTGGTGGATCAGTGAACTTTGCGGACGCGTTTTGGACGACTGATGGAGCGAGTGAGACCTGGTCAGTATTCACCGGAGCAAGTTCGGTGAATTCGCTTGGAAACCTATCCTTCAACGTTAATGGTGCCTCAGCACCGGGAACCTTTACGCTCTCCGATAACGGAAGCGATGTGTTTCTCAATTACAGTTTCTCCGCAGTACCCGAGCCAACGACCTTTCTCATGTTTGGACTCGGTTTAGGCTGTCTTGGATTCGGCAGACGCCGAAAGGCAGTTAAGAAACCTGCTTCGAAGGCGTGAGAGATTGGCATCGATTTGGCGGGTTTTTAGAAGAGTTGGTTTCCCGCCGCTGGTTTAATCGGTATCGTCTTCGAGCCGTGTGATTCTCACTGATTTTATCTGTCTGCGATTCGCTTCCTGGATATTGAATTGAACTTTTCCCAGCACGAGTTCGCGGCCGGAGCGAGGTATTTCATTCAGTTGCTGCATGATCAAGCCTGAGAGCGTGTCGAATTGATCGTCTTCGGGGAGTTCGATGCCTAGCGTTTCGTTAAGTCGGCCGATGTGAACGGTGCCGAGCACGTCTGCCTGATGGTCATTCAGGATCGTGATTTCTTCGCTCATGTCTTTGTCGGTTTCATCAACGATCTCGCCGACGATTTCTTCGATAATATCTTCGATGGTAATGACGCCGGCAAAACCGCCGTACTCATCCTTGATGATGGCCATATGCGTCCGCACGTGAAGAAACTTGCTAAGCATCTCGTCAAGTAACGTTGTCTCGGGAACGAAAAGTGGATCGCGGAGAAGTTTGCGAAGGGGTTTCCGTTTGCTTTCGCTTCGCAGTGATTCACGCAACAGGTCCTTTGCGTACAGCAATCCAACAATGTTATCTATTTTTTCCTGATAAACCGGGATGCGAGTTCGTCCAGATTCAACAGTGAATCGCAACATTTCGTCCCAGTGGGTATTTTCTTCGAGTGCGTCGACTTGAGATCGATGGGTCATGACGGAGCTAACATCGTTGTCATCAAGCTCCATCACGCCCTCGATCATTTCTCTGGCGTCTGGTTCGATGAAGCCGTCCTGTTCACCTTCAGAGACCATGGAAAGAATTTCATCTTCGAACGCTTCTTCCTCGTCTTCCTCGTCATCGTCCTGTCCACTGGCTCGAGCAAAAACGGCGGTTACGAATCGGCCTCCAACTAAGAGCGGCCAGGCGAGTGCAGAAACCATCCACCACCATCGCCAAGTGCGAAAAAGAAACGGTACGGCTCCGACGCGTCCGACTGCCCAGGGGATCCAGCTGCCGCAGAAGACGAGGCTAAAGCAAACCAGGCCAATAATCGAGGTGAGCTGGGTGGCAGATAGCTCTGAGATATTGCGCGGACCCATCCAGGCGGCGGCCAGGGTGACCGCGAACACCGCGGTGGCAATCATTTGGAGGATCCCCGCGCCGAGTGTCATTTGTTCCCGAAAGTCAAAAATAACTCCAAACAGTTTTGGTTGTTTTTTCTGCTTGCAATATTCTTCCAGTTCGTGCCAGGCGATCTCGTTCAGGACAAACGAGGCAATCGCGGCGTAAGTCGTGATCACGCCGCTACAAATCAAGCACCAGAAAAGCAAGTCAGGCATCAATGGGGTTCTCCATCGGGGCTTGTGGCATGCCAGCGGTGTTCGACTCCGTTGAGCGCGAGGTAATGCTGCTCCCGTTCACGCATCTCGATTGCAGATTCCGAATCCTTGTCGTCAAATCCGACCAGGTGAAGCATGCCATGAATAACATACAAGAGGAGTTCGTCCTCCATTGTTGCACCGATTTGGCTAGCCATATTACTGGCGGTGTCAGTGCTGACCACCAATTGTCCGGTAAGGCGTGCAGTGGATTCATCGAAATCTAAAACGAAGCTAATCACGTCGGTTTCGTAATCGTGATTGAGGTATTGTTTATTAATCACGCGGATTGCGGGATCGTCCACCACAGCGATACTGATTTCAGATTGCTTGAGATTGTGATCGGACAGAATTTGAGTGACCGTTGAGACGAGTCGCGTTCCATCGAAAGGTAGCGATTGTTCGTCGGCAATTTCAATTTTGTGAGTGTCTTCTGGCAATTGACTAGGCTAGGGTAAATGGTTTTAAGTGGCGACCGCGGCTTGCGCCTCGGGGTACTTGATACGTGCATGATACATTGCATTCAGGGATTTAATAAGAGATTCCTGAATGGTATTGAGTTGCTTGATAGTAATGTCGCAATCTTCGAATTGCCCGTCTTCAAATTTCTTTTTGGTGATGTCGCGGACAAGGCTCTCGATTCTAGCGGGCGCTGGTTCGCGCAGAACGCGACAGGCACTTTCAACGGCATCGGCAAGCATCATGACGGCGGCTTCCGGAGTTTGAGGGCGAGGCCCGGGGTATCGGAAATCCGATTCATCGAGATTGGCGATGGCTTCTTCGTCTCCGGATTCTTCTAAAAGTGACAACGCCCGCTGATAGAAATATTCAATCAGTGTTGTGCCGTGATGTTGTTCAATTAGGTTGATAATCCGTTGTGGTAGACGGTGTTTTCGACCAATCTCAATTCCGTCTTTCACATGAGCGAGGATGACGAGCGTACTCATCGAAGGGGTGAGGTCATCATGCTTGTTGGGCCCCCCTCCTTGGTTTTCGATGAAATACTCAGGTTTTCTAAGTTTACCAACGTCGTGAAAATAGGCACCAACCCGGCATAGTAATCCGTTGGCCCCGATTGCATCGGCGGCGGCTTCACTCATCGACGCAACGTTAATATTATGGTTGTAGGTACCTGGTGCTCTTTGAACCAGCTCTTTTAATAACGGGTGATTGGCATCGCTTAGTTCGAGCAGGCTGATATCGGTCTGGATGTCAAAAAGACGTTCGAGAAAAGGGAGTAGGGCTGTCATCATCAGTCCGGCCACTCCCGCCCCACCGGCGAACCAGAGCGCTTCGGCAGCGAGATTGAAAGTCAGCGGCTGGCCCATCAAATAATTGACACCGATAACGGTCGGGAAAACAATCGTCGCGACCACAGCGCCAACATTGACCAGTTTGGTTCGACTACGAATGACACGGCACATAAGGGCTGCAGAGGAAGACGAAGCGGTCAGAATAACGAATTCGCTAAGTCCGAAGCCGTGTGCAACGGTGTAGGCAAGGGCGACGAGGGTAGCGACCAGCATGGCTAGTTCGATGTGGTAGACGATTGCAATCGTCATCGAAAAAATCGTGATTGGAATTATCTCAGCTCGCCAAGCATTATTGATCGTGACAATCCAGGCCAGCGTCAACGTTACGAGCATCAGTCCCAGCAGAATTGAAAACTGTTTTAAATCGTCAAGTAGGTGACGGTCTCGATAAAACAGATACTGGCAGAACATTGAGAAAATTGCCGCGAACAAGCCAAAGAACATTGCCGAGCGAATTAGTTTTTCCTGAACACTCTCGTTTGCGATGCGGGCTTGGTGTTCCTTTTTTAGTAATTCAATATCTTCAAAGGTGAGGGGTACGCCAGCCATGATGCCAGTCGAATCGAGTGACAAGATGTTTAAGGTGCCGGATTTCAGTGGGTCACTAATATTGATTTGCTTCATCTCGACGTCGACGGCATCGACCGCCTTGTCCCGCTCTTCCTTGGAGTACCCTTCATTCCACGATAGCGTTTCCGGTAATTTTCGTTTGAGCCATGAGAAAATGCGATCGGAAACAAGCCCGGGATCAGTAATTGTATCCGACTCATTGTTGAGTTTTTCCGACAGGCGTTTTTGCAGTTCGTCGGTCACTTCAGCAATTCGGACTTCTTCAATTTTGATAACTTCACTCGCGTCGGAGTTGCCCAGGGGGTAGACCTGAATTTGCTCAACACTTCCCACGTCACTCTCGTGGGAAAGTTCAATTAAAAGTCCTTTTTGTTTGATATCAAGCAGTGCGAGGTCGAGGATGGTTTTTAGTTTTTCGAGTTCTTTATCGGCGGAGAGGCTTTCTCGGAAGAGGTTGAACGATTCCTCGTCAGCAGCAGTCGCTTCGGTTGTGTTAGCGTCAACCTCGAAGAACTCAGACCAAAGGTTGGAGCTTTCAACTTCACCCCATTCTTGCTGCATGATGCTAAAAACATCGTTGATTAATTCTTCGCGAATGATCTCAATTTTTTGTGCATCGTTTTCATAATAATTTTTGAAGTTTCGTTTGGTTCGCTCTCGTTTTTCAAGGGTAGCTTTGGGGTCTTCGTCTTCAAAGACCGTATTGGCGTGCAGGTCTCGAAGCGGGGCTTGGCGAATCCGATAAGAAAAAGGGGGTTCCCAGCCAAACATGACAAAGTACAGAATGCCCGTGGTAAGAACGCACAACCCGATACGTGACCATACATCTGACCGCTGCAAAAAGTCAGCGACTTTGAAAAATGGTGTCTTGGGGGCGGGGGTCATCCACCGATTACGGTTTGATGAAGCGTTGGACATCGTTCTACATGACTTTCGATTTGAGATGCTTGAGAATTACGGTGTTGGGTGAACCCGCAAGGCCGTCGTTGACTCGAGCGATTTTGGAAGTGCTAGGATGATGGTGATTGATTGGGTTTGCCGTCATACGCTTGTACGATATCGGTAACTAATCGGTGCCTGACAATGTCTTTCGAAGTGAGGCGTGAGATGCCGACTCCATTTATTTTTTTGAGTCGTTGAAGTGCATCAACGAGGCCGCTTTGTGTTTTCGGAGGAAGGTCGATTTGAGTTTGATCGCCCGAGACCACAATTTTCGAGGCGTTGCCCATTCGCGTCAAGAACATTTTCATTTGAGCGGTCGTGGTGTTTTGTGCTTCGTCGAGGATGATAAATGATTCATTGAGCGTACGGCCTCGCATGTAGGCTAGTGGGCAAACTTCAATTACATCACTTTGGATGAGCTGTTGGACTTGATCATAACCGATCATCTCATGAATTGCGTCGAGAAGAGGCCTTAAGTAGGGGTTTATTTTCGCTTGAAGGTCGCCGGGTAAAAAACCAAGGCTCTCCCCTGCTTCGACCGCTGGACGTACTAAAACTAGCTTGCGAACTCTTTGGTTTTTTAATGCTTCGACAGCCATAGCGACGGCTAAGTAAGTCTTTCCTGAACCAGCTGGACCTACAGCAAATACAAGATCGTTGTTTCTCATGGAGTCAATATAGGCAGCCTGCCCCGGAGTCCGTGGGCGAATTTCTTTACCCACTTGCAACGTCTGAATCGCTTCAACCGCCTTTCGAGGTGCCGACTCGCCTGTTACCCGCGCGAGCGTCTCGTCAAAAACTGCAGGGGTTAGGTTGCCTTTCCTGCGAACGATTTCGGTCAGTTGTTCGATGGCGTCAGTCGCTTGTGCAACTTGTTCTTTTTTCTCACCCGTGATCTTAACTTGCCCGTTACGATGAGTAATGGTGACGTTGAATTTTTCACGCAGCCGACGGAGGTGTTGGTCTTTAGCGCCAAAAAGCGGCAGAACAAACTTGGGTTCTACAGATGAAATTGTTGCTTCAGTCATTCAAAAAGCAGCAGGTTTTTGTGCCGCACCGAATACAGATTGAAATGCAGCCAATCAATGACGTTTGCGCTTTTGACGCGGTGCCGTGGCTGCAGTGAACTCATGTGAACTGAGCATGGAAACGGACTCGGATCGCATTGGCTCTACCGTACCAAATATAGCTGATTTCACGAAATTTGCAGGCCGTATGCTGACTGAGTCGATATTTGCCGTGCCGATTATTTCGATTCAACTCGTCATTTGGTTTACCCGCCAAAAATAAAACTAAAAAATTTGAATAATCGGTTCAAAACAAACGACGCAAAATACTTGGCGGCCCTTGATATTCGATGTCTCGCAAGGAAATCCAAAAATTGGACACGCTGTGATTCCCTGAGAGACATCTTCATGCTTCATTTCAGCAAGGCGACGTGGGCGCCCGTGTTTTAGCTCCTCGTTCGGTTTGCGGTCAGCCTTGCGAGGAAATAACTCGAGCCAACGATTTCCAACCGCCTAAAATTGTGCCGGTTGATTTTGGTCAATTGCGATTTTTTGAGCGGTTTCCGTACTTTTGTTTTTCTTTGGAAACTCACTGGCACTCATTTTCATGTAGCCGGCGATCATCACAGTGGCAATCATCAGGATGCAAAGGATGTTAAGCCAATGCAGCTCTCGCTCCCGAAACGCTTTTGCTTTATCGCTTCGGCCTGACAAGACAGATGCCAGGTAAAAAATTGCAAAACCCGATAAGATTTTGATTCCCAGCAGGCCGTTGTAGAGAGGTGATAATTCGTAGCCCATCGATTTAACAGCAGAATTGTAGAGTCCACTGATGAGTAATAAGGCAATCGAAATCATTACAATCTTCGCCCATTTTTTTCGAACTGCTTCACGTAATTCCGCAGACGCCTCGCACTCTTGAGTTGCTGGGACGTACGACAGTCGCATGAATAGGGTGCCGCCGACTAAAGCAATCGCAGGGATAACATGTAGCCAACGTGAGACCAGTGAAACGATTTCTAATAGATCCATCTTAAGATCCTCAATGTTTAAGTTCGGAGTGTTTTGGTTTAACAGTATGAAGTTGCAGG
>JAALLA010000223.1 GCA_011087765.1 Pirellulaceae bacterium | reverse complement strand
ATGAACCAAGTGTTTGGGACGTTTGGATGACGACTTCTGATTGGGATTCAGGAACTGAATTGAATTGGGACCAGATGGAGTTTTTGTCCCGTCCAGATCCTTTGTTAATAGATAATCATTACTACTTTGATTTAGATGTTCCTGAGGACCGCATTGGCCATCATGTGCTGTGGATTGCCTGGCAACGAGACGATGCTGTTGGGGAGGTGTTTTTCTCTACTTCGGATTTGATGATTTCAGCTGTGCCGGAACCCGGTTCAACAATATTTGCCGGTGCTGCTGTTCTGTTTTGTCTCGGCAGGCGAAGAAGACCTCGGCGACTCAAGAATGTTTGAGTATTGGTCTGATTGTTGAAGGGGATTTCAATGAACTGGCGGATCTAGCCTGGATTCCTTTAGCAAAGCCAAAGTCATTTTTGTGACTTAGCTTATCAATTTTGATTTTGAACAAAAGTTAGCTTTCAAGATCTTTCATGAAGTTGGATGCATCCAGCAGGATGGTGGTTGAAAAAAGGTAAATCGCTGGTGCACATTTGTCTGGCTTTTGTTTTTTCTGTGTAATTTCGTTGGGTTAACGAGAATTTTGGGGAGAATGAAGATTCCACTTTTTGTTTATATTTAAGGGAAAATTGCCAACAATCGTGATTAGATGGCGAATGCTGGTTGTGTCAATTGACGATGACTAACTCAAAAGAAGAATTTGAGTTGTTGAAATCAAATGAGGTTTTGCACGCTTGCTGAATTGAATCAAGACAATTTTAAGGAATTAGTTCTATGCCCAGCCATGAAGTGGATTACGAAGTTTTCGGAAATGATTTGCAAATCGTCGAGGTTGAACTGGACCAAGGTGAAACGGTAATCGCCGAAGCCGGGGTGATGAACTATATGGAAGAAGGGATTGAGTTTGAAGCCAAAATGGGCGACGGCTCGCAGCCTGATCAGGGATTTATGAGTAAAGTATTTTCTGCCGCATCGAGAAAGTTGATGGGCGAGTCAATATTTTTGACGCACTTTACCAATCGTCAGAACGTGAAACGGCGAGTTGCATTCGCAGCTCCCTACCCTGGGAAAATTATTCCAATTGATTTGGCGAAAGTTGGCGGCGAAATTACTTGTCAGAAAGATTCGTTTCTTTGCGCGGCAATGGGTACGCAGATTTCAATGGCGTTTCAGAAGCGTTTGGGAACTGGTTTTTTTGGTGGAGAAGGATTTATTTTGCAGCGAATGACTGGTGATGGGAAGACATTCGTACATGCTGGAGGTACCGTAGTGAAGAAGACTCTCAAAGGCGAAACGTTGCGAGTCGATACCGGTTGCCTGGTCGCGTTTACCAGTGGGATTGACTACAACATCGAGCGGGCTGGTAGCTTAAAATCTATGGTGTTGGGTGGTGAAGGATTGTTCCTTGCTACGTTGAGCGGGCACGGAACCGTGTTGCTTCAGAGTTTACCATTCTCACGACTTGCCGATCGTGTCATTCAACATGCTCCTAGCATGGGGGGGCGTTCGACCGGAGAGGGGTCTGTCTTGGGCGGGCTTGGTAACATGTTTGGTGATTCATGAAATGTGTGTTGGTACAGCAGTAAGATGCTAACGATCGTTGCACGTCTCATAGGCTTTCCTTCAGCCGATTGGTTAGTCAAGGTTTTTGCTGGCAGACAGTTCCGCTGCGAAGTGTATTTTCCATCGCGATGGGTTGGCGTACGCGGTGCATTTCAATCGATGGGCTTTCTCGGTCCCCTCGGAAGCGATGGATTTCGGGGGGACTTGCGTGCGGTCTTCTGAGATTCATAGATTTGATGACATTAAGGGAGTTAGCCTGAAACAGCGTTTGCAGGCGAAATTGCTATTAATCGGCGGCGATTTTTGGGGATTTTTCCGGAATCAATCAATTCAGTTTGATCGATAGCGCTACCGCCAAACTGGCATTATCGGTTGGACTAATGTTGGAAATGGTGCCTTTACATCGCTCGGTTTTCCTCGGTTACCATGCGTTTTTAGCGAGTGGTGGTTTAGGCAAGGTTGAACGAATGTTCATAACGGATCGCCCGGAATCCGAAGTTTCCGCTGGCTTGTCTTGATCTTTCCCCACCTCGAATTACAGTGGGGATAACAAAGTTGCTCGTTGAGCGAATACCTCACAGGCCGTCATTCGCATTGCCTTGAATTCGCGACGCCTTTGCCATTCGGCTTCGATGTCTAACGACGTTCGTCTTTGCTCCCTTCCAACCTTGCAGGAATTCCTCCTGCGTCCTACCGTCCCATCCTGGTCCAACGGAAACGATGATGAAAAATCAGGCCTGTCTAGAGGTACTCCGTAGCAAGCGTGGCGTTAACAAGCGTGCTGCTAAAAAACGAAGTCTAAGTTCGATTTACGGTTATGAATCGCTTGAACCTCGGCGGTTGCTGGCGGTTGCTTCTGCGAGCGGTGTCGATGAATTCAGTGTCATTCCGTCTGATTTAGTGGTAACTACCGATGCGGTTGCGGTGGGCGAGACGTCAACGTGGGATTTCACTCCAGAATCCGATTTATTGACGGTACTGGAGAACAAGGTTCCTTCCTCTGGTGTTGCGAGCTTGCTTCGAGAGCATCTTTCCCTTGCCCAAAACGATTCGATGTGGTTGAGTCGTGTTCAATCGGATCACCTTGGATTTGAACATCTTAAGTATCGACAATTGCATCGTGGACTACCCGTTGAACACGGTGAGTTTACCCTGCATGTTCGCAACGACTTGGTGGAAAGTGTTAGCGGAAACTATGTTCCGATGCTCGATCCGGTCGAGATGCCGGAACTGACGCACGAAATCGCACTTCAAAGTGCCTTAGCTTTTGTCGACGCCGACGTTTACGCATGGGAGGGACATTCGCACGATGAGCATTTGAATCATGATCACTCAAGTCATTCACATGATGAAGACTCTGCATTAGGTCAACCCATGGGTGAGTTGGTTTACGTCTCGGCCGGGGATTCTAATTCACGCTTGACCTACAAGTTTGATATTCACGCATCGCAACCGATGTCCCGGGCGTATATTTTTGTTGATGCTGTGTCGGGTGAGATTATCGACGTTCAGGATCGTATCCATGACGCGGATGTCGCGGCAACGGGTACAAGTCTTTACAACGGAACTGTGAGTTTTCTAGCCGATTCAAATTCAGGGTCATTTCGCCTGAGGCAGAGCACCAATGGGGTAGAAACCTATGATTTAAACAACGGCACGAATTACAGCAACGCCACGGATATTACTAGTTCCAGCACGAGTTTTACCGCAAGTTCTGTTCATACCGGAGTCCAGGCACACTATGGCGCGGAGCAAACGCTCCAATATTTCCAGACAAAACATAACCGTGACTCTTACGATAACCAGGGCACCACACTTGTCTCTTATGTGAGTTACAGTAGCAACTACGTGAATGCATTCTGGAACGGATCTTTTATGACCTACGGGGATGGCAACGGTACTTCGTACAATCCCCTGGTTTCCCTTGATATTGTCGGGCATGAAATTACCCATGGCGTCACTGAGTACTCTGCGGGGCTGGTGTACTCCTACGAGTCAGGTGCTTTGAACGAATCGTTCTCTGACATTTTTGGAGAAGCCGTTGAAAATCATGCACTTGGTACGAATGACTGGCTGATGGGTGAAGACATTGGCGTGAATCCAGGGAATGCTCTGCGAAGTATGTCCAATCCATCGGCCAAAGGGGATCCAGATACCTATCTGGGTAGTAATTGGAATTTCACGAGCAGCGATAACGGTGGAGTACACACTAACTCAGGTGTTCAAAATAAATGGTTCTACATCCTCACCGAGGGAGAGTCTGGGGTAAATGATAATGGCCAGACCTATGACGTAACTGGCATCGGTATGAATGACGCTGCTGAGATTGCTTACCGAAATCTATCGGTTTATCTGACAACAAATTCTCAATACATCGATGCCCGCGAAGGTTCTGTACAGTCGGCGATTGACTTATTTGGTCTAAATTCTCAACAGCACCTGTCGACTCTTGCCGCGTGGGACGCCGTCGGCGTCGGTGGATCGTTTGAAGAACTGACGGTCTTTACGGGGGCTGGAACCGGTGCCGGTGTTAATCGTTCGGTCGTTACGGGAGATGTGATTGGTGCCGGTTTCCCGGACACCGTCGCAGTCGACTTAGACTCAGGTCAAACGCTCTCAATTGCGGTCCGCGGGAGCAATGGCTTAATTCCGGACGTGGAAGTTCGAGATCCAAATAATGTGCTGGTCGGAAATGGTACGGCAAGTAATTCCAACTTGTTTTTGCCTTCCATGGACTTAGTTGAATCCGGAACCTATCAGATCTTAATTGATGGAGCTTCGGGGAGTAGCGGCGATTACGAAATTGAGTTTGTGCTCAATGCGGTGGTGGAAGCTGAATCAGCGACAGGAGTTGGTAATAGTGACCTCGCGAATGCGGAAAATATTGATTCAGCAGCATTTTCCCCGGGGACAGCGGCGTCGAGCGATCGAATTGCTGTCTTAGGTGACCTTGCCGAAGAACAAATTCTTGTGGGTTCCGACAATTTTGAAAGTGGTGGTTTAGATGGTGATTGGGTAACGAGTTCAACGGATTCAGGTGGTCGAATTGTCGTTACCAACAGCTTCGCGGCTAACGGAAGCACTAATTCTCTCTTTATGGATCAAACGAACACGGCAACTTACAATCTGAACGAGGCGGTCTACACGGTTGATTTATCAGGCGCTACAAGTCCCACATTGAGTTTTTATCACGCTGAGTGGGGCGATGAGACGGACACTCTCCCGAATAGTTTTTCGGGAAGTTCGAATGGAGACGGCGTCGCAATCAGTGCCGATGGAACCAATTGGCACACGGTTTTAACCGGCACAGATTCAGCGAATGGAGTTTGGAACTTTGTTGCGGTTGATCTTGCCGCGGAAGCCGCGTCGGCGGGGATTTCGTTGGGAAGTAATTTTAAGATTAAATTCCAGCAGTATGATAACTACCCCTATGATTCGGATGGCCGTGCCTACGATGAAATCAATATTTTCACTGAACAAGCGTCACCGGATTGGTACGAATTTTCCGTTGCTGATGGTCAGCAAATCTCGGTGGCTGTAGATGGGTTCGCTGGGTCGGCGACGTTAGCGGTGGAACTTTTTGATGCCGGCGGCAGTTTGCTTGAGACGGGGGCCGCATCCGAAAATTTAGATTCCGTTGTGGCCAGCTACACCAATACGGGCGGAGCGACAACGTTCTTTGCTCAAGTGACCGGCACCGTCGATGTGGACTATGTGTTGGTGGTTGGTAGATCGGCAATTCTGGACGTCGAATCTGCCTCACCTCAGGTGACGGATTTGACGGGAGTTAACGGAGTGATCGGATATGTTTCGACGCTCAGTGCGACCGCCGCAGATCCGGATGGTTTCGCTGCGGAAACCAATATTAGCAATTCCTTCACGGGGCTGACTTTATCAAATAACGTTGGAAGTGGCTCAATTTATGCGGCTTCGGCAAGCTATGGAGCGCCAACGGGAGCAAATGTTTTTGCGCCGGGGGCAACCGCAGCCAACGGTTTCCGCGCTGGCGAGAATGAGTTGAGAGCTGATTTCTCCGTGTTGCAGTCAACGGTTTCAATTGACGTTGGTTCGGATGACGCTTCAGATGTTGCCTGGTTGCGAGCTTACGACGCTTCCGACAATTTTTTGGCTGAAGTGGTAAGCGGGAGTGTGGCATCGGGAGGGAAAGAGACCATCACCATCTCCCGGCCGACAGCTGAAATCGCTTACGTGATTGCCGCGGGTCAAGGTACTGACATTACTCCGCTCGATAATCTGGTTTACCAAATTTCTGATCCCGACGATGACTTGTACAGCATTACGGCCTCGGCTGGTGACCAGTTTTCCATCGACGCATTTTTGCCAGGTGCTGGCGTGTATCTGTTTAACAACGCAATTGATAATTCCTCTGGAAGTGAATTGCGGATGGAAGTGAGGGATCCTTCGGGAACGCTTGTCGCTTCTGATAGTACGTCCATTTTCCACACCGCTGCGACTTCCGGAGATTACGAAGTTCGAGTGTTTGCCAATGCTGGATTGGGAGAATATTTCCTAGAGCAGTGGTTCAATCAGGTTCCGGTAGCAAATTCTGACGCGGCCTCAACTGCAGAGGATACTCTCAAAAATATCGATGTGATCGACAATGACTCGGACTCGGATGGTGACGCGATCCAAGTGGTATCGGTAGGGAATCCTTCGAATGGTACCGTAGGTTTGAAGAGCGATGGAACCATCGATTACACTCCGTTCGATGATTTTTATGGTTCTGACTCTTTTGTTTATACCCTTGAAGACGAGCACGGTGCCGCGACCGACGGCGTGGTTTCGGTGACTGTGACACCTGTCAATGATGCGCCTACGGATATTCAGTTGTCTGCAACCTCGGTTAATGAAAATACCGATACGACTGGCGGTTTGGTTGTTGCGAATCTGCTGGGAGGTGACGTTGATTCGACGGTATTAACTTTCAATTTGGTTGCGGGTGACGGAGATGCTGACAATAGCCTGTTCGAAATTGATGGTGATTCTCTGAAGTTAAAGTCAGGCGTCGAGATTGATTACGAAACCAAACCTCAATATTCAATTCGAGTTGAGGTTTCCGACGGTGAATTCACGTTTGATAAATCGATTGCCATCGACGTTGCGGATCAGTTGGAAATGGATGATCTCGTGTTTGATTCGGGATCAGGGCAAATGTCATCGATTCGAGAGATTTCTGTCAGCTTCCCTGAGCTTGTTACCATTGACTCAGACGCGTTCTCGTTTATGCACCGAGGATCGGGTAATTCAATCGGCTACAATATGAGTCAGTCAGATGCGACGGGCAAAACCGTCGTGACGTTTAGTTTTGTCGGAACCGGCGTGACGCATGGTTCGCTTGACGATGGTAATTATCAAATGTCAATTGACGGTGGTAAAGTTCAGTCTAACGCCACGGGAGCTTTCCTCGATGGCGACTCCGATGG
>JAALLA010000222.1:5316-7010 GCA_011087765.1 Pirellulaceae bacterium | reverse complement strand
AACGGCTGGACTTGGTGAATTCGAAGCTTGATTTAAATCAAGTTCAGTACAATCAAACCTCTGTTGATCTTTCGAGTTTGACCGGTCGCGTGGTCGTTTTACTGCTCTGGTCGAGCGAAGATAAGGATTCGATCAGAGGCTTGTTACAAACCTGCGAAAATACAAAATCATGGCGGCGAAGAGGGGGTAAATTGTTGGCAATTTCAGTTGATGAGAAATTGGACGGCGAATTGCTGGGGGAGGCATCTGCCGCCGCGGGCGTATTTTTTGGGAACGGTAGCATCCAGAAAAGAGGAGCGAATCCCGTTTGGGAACAGTGTCCTACAGATGTACTTCCCCGAGCGATGTTGATTGATCGCAGCGGAGTCGTGGTGGACATCGACGTGCCAATCTCCCAAATTCAAACGCAAGCGAACTTCCTGCTCTCCGATGACTAATGCGGTGAGGTCTTTGGGGCCGCGGAGTCTCAAATCGAGATTCAAACTCTGGCATTGATCAGCGGCTCGACAACCGGGGTGTTGGCAGAAATGAATTGGCTTCCCGAAAATTCGATGAGCGCTTTTAGGAAATTCGAAAGTAATTCGCTTTGGTAACGTTTCGAATTCCAGCACAAAGCAATCTCTCGACGAGGTTGCTCGCCACTGAGTGAGCGGTAAATGATTTTACCGGAACTGTCCTGCGCGGCCATTTTGGGGACTAGCGAAACGCCATAGCCCGAGCTAATCATTGTTTGGAGTGTCGCGAGTTGCTGTACGCGGGTGATTGATTTGGGGTGAAACTTTTTGCGGTGGAGAAAGCTATCTATCGTCAGACACAAACTGCAATTGGCCGGTAACATAAGGAAGTTATTTTGGGCTACGTCCTTCAGGTGAATTCTTGTTTTTTTGACGAGAGGATGTTGAGCAGGAATTGCCAGCAAAAGCTCTTCTTCGATGAGGGATGCGAAAGAGAGGTGGCTTGCAGATCGTTTCACTAAGGGAGAGATGGCCAGTACGCCAACGTCTAATTCGCCTTTCAAGCAAAGTTCTATTAGCGCATCGGCACCGGTTTCAATCAACGAAAAATCTGCTTTGGGAAATTGAGATGCAACGCCCTCAAGGAGTTCCGGGAAAAAATACGGTGCGATGGTGGGTGTCGCGGAAACGCAGATTTGTCCGGTTTGGCCGTCGTCGGTTATCTGCCGCTTGGCATCTTCAACGAGTTGGAGAATTTTTTGAGCATGATTTTGAAGGACCTGGCCTGCGGGCGTCATTCGGATGGTACGCCCCTGTCTTTCAAACAGCGGTTGCCCAAGTTCTTTTTCAAGTTTTGCGATCTGTTGACTTAGCGCGGGCTGTGACACTGAGCAGTCTTTGGCAGCGCGCGTAAAACTCCGATGTTCAACGATTTTATTAAAATATCGGAGTTGGCCTAAGTCCATGTCGGTCGCCGTGAGTGCGATGTTCTAAAAAATCATTATGGAGGTGATTTCAGCGGGATGCAAATTAATGGCCGCGCAATTTTTAATTTTTTGGGTGCGTCGATATTGGGATCTCGCAGTCCGTCCCATGAGGAGGAGTGGAATCATGGTCATGGTTGCTAAATTAAATTGCGGAGACTACTTAGGCTGTATAAAAAAATCGCCCGCGTTAATAAAACGCAAGCGATTCAGGACGTCGGATTGTATGCGGGTGCCGT
This sequence comes from Pirellulaceae bacterium, assembly GCA_011087765.1. GTDB lineage: Bacteria > Planctomycetota > Planctomycetia > Pirellulales > Pirellulaceae > Mariniblastus. Next base: position 5,333 of record JAALLA010000222.1, on the reverse strand, counting down.
TTTAGAATATTGGCCGA
>JAALLA010000222.1:4097-5216 GCA_011087765.1 Pirellulaceae bacterium | reverse complement strand
AAACCCTTTAGAAACCCGTGTTGTTATCAATGTCGAAGACGGCCTGTTGAGGATAAATGCTGTACACTGTGTTGGTGAGGTACAGTTCAACAAATTCCGAGACTCGTTGAATTGGTTTTTTGGGAATAAGAACAATGTCAGAATCCCGAAGCCAAATTTCGTCGGACGGATGAGGGCGTTTTCCGAGTAATGCACCATTGAGATCCAACCGGGTCGCCGTGAGTCGCCAATCCTGATCGCGGCGGAATACAACGACTTCTCTGACGTTTCCACCCGGTTTGAACCCTCCTGCGAGGGCGATCGCCTGGATGACAGTGGTGGGGCCCACCATCTCGAATCGCCCGGAGGTTGGGACTTCACCAGCGACATAGATGTAACTTGGTGCCCGTTGGGTCAAAATGGGTGTGACTTCGATTCCCCCTTGCCGGCCTTGGTAACGGGCATTGATTTCTCTTCCCATTTCTTCAAGTGTCAATCCAATTGCTGGAATACTTCCAATGCCCGGTAGTTGGATGGTGCCATCGGGTGAGACCGTTGCGGCCCGACCTGTACCTCCCTGCCCCGCTCTTGCATCGACGGAGTTAATGATGTCCTCGAGCGGAGTTTCACCTTTGATGAGTTGGACAAGCATCTCTGGGTTAATGACCCAGGCCTCGTAACGTTTGTCGAGTTCCTTTTGAAGCTGTTCAACCGTTTTGCCGGCAACTGCTACTTGGCCAATTAGGGAAAGTGAGACCATGCCATCGGAGCGAATCACAAGGCTTTCAGCGTTGAGCGAAGGGTCAATGGCGGATGAAATGCGGATCGTATCTCCTACAAACAATTGGTAGGGTTTCACCGATTTTTGACGGGTTCGCAAATAGACTAATTCTAATTCATCATTGACGCGTAAACGGTACTCTCCCATTGCGGGGCGACGGTAGGGGCCGATGTACTCGCCGTAGGCCATGGATTCCCACGGTACGCAGGTACTGTCTTGCCATTTTGCCTCGGCTCCATTGCGACCACGGGTGAATTGATTGACGCCTTGAAGTGATCTTGTCGGCATGGCATGAGCGGTTGCAGGGGCAACGAATCCGAATTGGCCATTGTTAACGCCAGCCACAATGCCGGAGTTGA
>JAALLA010000222.1:0-3997 GCA_011087765.1 Pirellulaceae bacterium | reverse complement strand
CCGGAGTTGAGTACCGGTCCGGAGTTATGGGTGTCGTACCCTTGGCAGAGCTGTATTTGCCCATCTTCGATGATAAACGTATCAGCAACCGCGGGAGTGATCCGAGATTGGTTCAATTCCAATTCCGAAGTTGAACGTTGGCAAGAGACGCTCAACCATGTTGCGGCTAACGCTAAACATCCCAGCACACTCGATTGGATTGCTGTCGTGAGTCTCATGATTCACTTGTTCCTGTCTGTTTTGAAAATTTTCCGACGGGCCAAAACGATAATCAGACGCTTTGATTAAAAGAATTCTTTCAGTCGATCCGTCAACGTTTTGCCGGGAATGGAGTCACGCTGGTCAGCTGAAACTGCAGCGGGCTGATTATTGGTGTTTTTGTTAACAGCTGCGTTTGGAGTTGGGTTAGTTTGGTTGAATTGGCTGGCTTGGTTTTGGTTAAATAGGCCTCGGTTCACCCAGCGGATCGACGATTGTTTCTTACCAAGAGGAGCTTGCATGAGGGTTTGATATTGGTCCTCTGCCGCCTTTGCCAGTTCGAATTCGCCCTTCTGTTGGTGAGCTTTTGCCAAATTTCTCCACGTTTGCGGCGTCTGATTCTTTACCAGGCTTTGCTGGAAAAGAGCGATTGCCGAATCAAGCTGTCCAATTTTGGCCATCAATACCCCCAGTTCATTCGCGCTTTTTGAATTGTCCGGGTCACTTAGGAGTGCAGCTCTATGAAACGCGATCGCCTTTGCCACGTCCATGGCTTGAGGTGAAGATTCAGATTGTCGCATCGAGGTATGTAATTTTCCAAGACAACAGAATGCTTCTGCTGAAACTACATTCCGCCCTCCGGCTTGGTCGAGACGATTTTGAGCAAACAGAAAATACTGTTGAACGGCCTGTCTTGGTGAAGTCTGGTCTAAGTCGGTTGGCTTAATGATATTGCTGTGATGGGTTTCCACAGTAGACGCAACATTTAGAAACGCTTCTGATTCCAATTCGGCACCAACGAAGTCCCGGGCTTCTTTCATTGCCACGACCGCTTCGGCGAGCGCCTGGCTGTAATGGTTGGTACTGGTTTGCGTGTCGTTAGAGATCGCAATAATCCGAAGTGCGGCATAAAACTCTTGCTGGGCTGAATAGAAAGATCCACGTCGCGAAAGTGACTTTCCATATTCAATGTGGTGCACAGCTTGGTGAGCGATCTGTTCGGGAAGCGGTAGACGAAGTGGCAAGGCAGTTGGGGCCGTCGGTGCAGCAACCTCATTACTGGCTTGGCGAACGCTGGTTTGTCGTTGGTTCGTGCCATACTTGTTGAATGCAGTTTGGTTTTGAGGGTCGCGCGTGCCACTAGATCCGGTCGCTCTCTGTGCCGTTTTTGGAATTACCGTTTGGGCACTCGGTTTCTTGATGTCCGCACCTTCAACGATTGGCTTCCGTTGCCTGGGGATTTCAGTGGAAGGTGCCGCAGTGACTTGCGGGACAGCGGTTACGGTTGGCAGCGAAGAGAAAGTTTCCGTTGTTGGCTTGGTCGCTGATGGTTGCTTCGGCTTAGATTCTGAATTAGCTTTGGCGATCTTTGCCTTTTCCAGTACAGATTGTTGTTCACTCGTGTTTGATTTTACTGTTTTCAATTCAGCGAGCGGACTTGCGGCGGAGGGCTGTTCTAAGGGAACAACTGGGGCATCAAAAGAGGAGAAGGACTTAAAGTTCTCGTTCTCGGTTTGAAATGTAATTTGTGTCTTCGCTTCGGGTGAAAACGACTGAATCGCGATACTCGTCACAACAGCGACACCGATGCCTATGGCAATGTAATTCTTTAGCTCACGCGACATTTCAAACCCCAGGAGAACAGTTCATGTTCGAGCGAATTGTGATTGGGAGGGCAGTTGCCCGAACCTCTCAACTCGAATGCACTCAACGCTGTGTTTCTCTCAAAGGCATCGTCAATTCCCATTCTGCCTCTTGCTCGCGTTGTGCAGATAAGACGTTTTTTTGCGAATGTGCGGGCAGATTGATCATCATATTTGTTACAGCTTAACGCCATCTGAGGCCGGTCAGAAGAAATAGCTGCCTAGTCGTCAAACTTTGCCTTCCTCGATTCAGGTGTCGATGCGGGATTCAGTGCCCCTTTTGGTCCGGGGGTGAGGCGGTGATTATTCCGCACAGCTGGAGTGAAGTTTTCTTGGGTCGGTCGGCCTTGAGAGTCGGTTCAGCTGGGTGTCGGTTGCCGGAGGGCTGTCGGAAAAGTACTCGGCGGCGGTGGTGAAAATGAAGCTTGAGCCGTTTTGTCGCAGTGGGGAGTCTGCCAGAAGCTTGTTTCTTACGGGAAATTGGCTGAAACCCGTAGCCCTATGATAAATTAGGCGAATCTGTCATAATCTTGCCACAGAGGTCGAATGTGGCCTCTCTCGTATATTTGACTTATATAGCTCAATTCCCCGTGGACGAGCGGTTTCCGATTTTAGAGGGAACCGAAGTGTTGTCTTTTGGGAGATTCTGATTGGATCCGACACATCGAGTGTTTCGATGTGGTGGCCTCACATTGAGTTTAAAGATACTTAAAAACAAAAGTTAATGACCTAGTTGGCTCCATTTTTGTCGGCCAACCAACGTCCTTAGGGAGAAAATTTGCAAGTGTATAAAATTCTAAACAGTGGTGGTCTCGGTGTTGCAGGAAAACAAAATGAGCTAATTGAGTTAGCCTTGACCCACGGTTTCAACGGAGTTGAAGTCGATATGGTCGATCTTGTCGGACGCCATGACACCCTGGGTAAGCAATTTGCGTGTCAGTTTTTGCAGAGTGCGAAAATTGATATGGGTACGTTTGAGTTACCGGTCGATCTCGGTGCATCGGATGAGGATTACAGCACTGCGATGGAAAAGCTTGACACGATTCTCGATCTCGCCACAACGCTCAATGCGAAGGGTTGTTACGTCAGCGTGGCATCCAGTAACGGTTTATACTCCTTTCAGGAATGTTTTGAAAAATATCAGCAGCGTCTCCAAGAGTTGAGCGAGAAGTGCACTGAGTCTTCGCTGAATATCGGGTTGTGGCTTCGTGGCACTGACTCTGAAGTTCCTGACGGCGAATTTAAGTTCATTCAAACTGCAGAAGAATTGTTGACGCTCGTGAAAGCAGTCGGTCAACCCAACGTAGGCATTTGCGTCGATGCATTTCAGTGGGCTGCCGGTGGGGGAACCGTTGAGCATCTTGTCGCAGCTGGCTTATCGGATGTCGTCTCGGAAGTCCGTTTGGCAGATATCGCCGAAGGCGCAGACATGGCTGCTTTGAAAGATTCCGATCGTTCGTCATTGCCTGGTGATAGTCTCGATTCTTTTTCCGTAAAGCTGTGCAGAGCACTTTCCGAAGCAGGTGCCGAAGTTCCGATGTCTATCTCAACTGACCTTGGGACTTTTTCGACAGGCACTCGAGATGCAATCGTCGGAAGTATTACCAAACAAATTGATTTGCTCGTTGCTGGAGAACACCCCGCTGAAATAAAAGCGGCAGAAGCCAAGGCCGCTGAGGACGCTGCTGCGGAAGCCGATTCAAACTCAGGTGAGTCAGATGAAGCTGCTCCATCGGCGCCCGCTGCCACTTCTTAAGATGGCTTCCAGTTGAATCTAAAATTGATAACCTCAGGTTTTTAACTTGAGGTTTTTTTATGGGCATTGGAATACGAATTACCATTGGGGCGAATTAAGCGGCAGGTTTACGCCGTTGAATTAAATCGCATCTTAATTTTGTAAAATAGCCTGTTATTCGATTGAAAACCCGTGCTCATTTGAGATGCTGTTAGCCTTAACCAAAACCACTTTCGTTGAAATTATTTATGTCGAGCCAACTTAACAAATACAGTAGCCGTATTACTCAGCCCAAAGTTCAAGGCGCATCCCAAGCGATGCTCTATGGAACTGGAATGACTTCCGAAGATATGAACAAACCCCAGATTGGGATTGGAAGTGTTTGGTACGAGGGTAACACTTGCAACATGCATCTCGATAA
>JAALLA010000221.1:1427-7055 GCA_011087765.1 Pirellulaceae bacterium | reverse complement strand
CAAGTCAAAAACGGCTAACTGAGGCAAGTGATCGCTCAACGCAAACGACTGGGGATCCTGAACATTCAGACGAAAGCTTCCTTCAAACAACGGCCTCGACTCAACGACTTGATTAGCGATTTTTCCAGCCGCCATAACATAATCGATCCGCCACTTAGGGATATCAGCTTTGATGGTTGGGCCCTCACCGATACCCACTTTTGCGAACGTATCGAGCCAGCCAGCCTCCATCCACAGTTTATATTCAGCTGTGTCTGGTCCGTGATTCAAATCCCCGATTAACAACATCGATTTTCCACTTTGCAAATCGGCCTGCATCGATTTTACCATCGCACGGATTTCAGCCAGACGGTTGACCGGGTCTGCTGTCGGGTAAAGGTGGGCAGAATGAACCACCAACGTCGTTTTGTCCGGGATCAATAGCTCCGCCCGTCCCCAGTGACGGGTAAATAGTTTCGGCGGACGCTGAAAACCCAACGGAGCATTTTGAGATTTAGTAATTTTGAAACGGCTCAACAATGTTCCGGGCCAGCTGCCGCCACTGGGAAAGCGAACATGATGAAAACCAAGCCGCTCGGCGATATTTCGCGTGATTGATTCGGACGGAGATTCAGAAAAACAGATAATGTCCGGAGCATGCAATTCCAACTCTTGCGCAAGTCTCGCGGCCATTTGTTTTTTTGCAACAGCCTGTCTGGCCAAGGGTCGCTCCTTGGGCCAACCCTTGCCTCCGTAAATATTGTAGGCAATGACGCGCAGTTTCTCTTCGGATACAGGACGATTAGCAAAGCCAAACGCAGGGCCTAAGATTGGCACGGCGACTCCACCAGCAATCCCCGCAAATTGCCTCCGTGAAATTGAATTTGCCACGCCCAGCCCCTCCACTGCATTCGCTATGCAACCCAGAAATCATCAACTCGATACCCAACATCGAATATTAGGACTTCCTAATTCTAGAGGACAACAAATGGAGTAGCCAACGATTTACCTAAATTAAGCAGGCCTTCTCACTGGAGAATTCTATTGTGGAGAATCTTCCAACGCCAAAATTTTTCCCTGGATGACCGGCAGCGGTTTTTGAGCCGGAGGCATCGGAGCAACATCTCCCATCACCATTGCACCGCCAATTGGGGAGTCGTTCCCGTGGACAGCTGGAAAAAAACGGTCGATTAGCGGTTGAACTTTGGAGCCTATCCAAGGCGCACTTGCCGCCAACCCGGCACTGAATGTAACGAGCACCATCAAGGCAGCCATCGAAAACTGAAGTGGTTTTTTCCTGACAGCCAAAGGGGAACTTGAACGAGGCGGGCAATCCGAGGTGACCACCGTCCCATCGTCTCGGCGAAAAATTCGACCGCATATTTCTTCACCTGCGTTGTCAATCAGCGCGACCGCTTCCGCCTCCGTCATTGCCACGATGTTGTACACATTCTTTTTACAACGATCGCAAAAGCGTACGCGGTCACTCCCATCCATTAAATCCCAGTCCATGGGACATGGAGTCCGGATTTCAATCTGTTCCAGCGTTCCCGACATTTCAGACTCCCAACATTTCATTGAATCGACTGCCAACAGCGGGTTTAACGCACCGATGGCACAGATCTTAGAAAAAAGGAGCCCAAAAAAACTATTTTTTTAAAATGACTCAAAAAACGATGCCAATAAAAATTCAACCAATTTGTTTCCTCTTTTTATTTCGTCTTTAACAGGGAGTTCAATTTCTTGCGGTCGGGGTTTCCATCGAGCCACCCATTCGCCACTAAGAAGGCATCCATTTTTAGAACGGTATCAATAAATGATTCCTTGCTTTTTCCCTCATTAAAAAATCCATGGGGCTGGCCTTCGTAAATCCAAACCTCCGATTGAACGCCCGCCGACTTTAAGTCGGCATCAAACTTCTTGGCAGTCTCTACTGGAATTAAGCTGTCCTTGGAACCCAGAAAAACGATCGTGGGTGGATCACCTTGATTGATGTTATGCGCAGGCGAAATAGCTGGAAACCATTGCTTAACACGATTATGTCCGTAGCCCTCGGGGCCGTTGTCGTAAACTGGATTAAACAAGAGAAGCGCGTTCGACTTGGAACTAATCGTGGATTCCGCTTCTGCAGGATCATCAAGGCCGTCACAGATCCCGGTCGTTGCCGCTACATGACCGCCAGCTGAACCTCCACCAGCAGCGATTCGCTGAGGATCAATTCCAAGCCGCTTGGCATTTTTGCGAACCCAGCGAATCGCCGATTTCCCATCAGCAACACACGCATCGGGATTTGTTTTTTGCCTTTGCTTTACTCGGTAATCAGCCACGAATGTAACCATCCCTCTGGCAGCCAGGTATTTTGCATGCTGCTCGAATTGACCAACGGTTCCACCATTCCAGCCGCCCCCAAAGAAAAACACAACGGCGGGTCGCGAATCACTTTCAGGCTTGTAATCAACAGGGTCAAACCGGTAAATCCACAATTTATCTCCCGAAGCTTCTTTGTAGACTTCGGCAACTGCCGCGCCTTTGAAGTCATGCTGCTTGGTATCGGCAATGGCAGTGTTAAAAACAAAAATGAAAAACAGCAAAGTTAAAACGGGTTTCATAGGATTAATCTCGAGCAAAGTACTAGTTTTTTTAGGTCGCCAAACTCATGAAATATTTCATTCGCCTCGCAACGACTACGGATTGAAGCACCCTTCCAGGCATTCACCGCTAGTTCCTACTAATCTACCGCCGATCGTTCAATTTGTCACGTTTTTAGCCTTTCAGTCGGCGAGAACACGCTCTGAAGTCAGGAGCAGGCCAGTTTCTGCTAACACTTCTTCCGTTAGCAACGCTAAACTAAAAATGCTTCTGATCACCTACCCTATACAGGTATTGCAAAACATCTCCATGAGAACCACTTTCTTCAATTGGCCCATGACAATACAGGTCCTTCAAAAAGTTGCCTTCCAATTGATTCATTTACTTAAGGGGTCTGTCTTCATTCCATCGAAAAGAACTCATATCCCACTCGCAGCCACCTTCATTTACATCTGCGGCGCGACACTGATCCTGCTAGGCACGCAGTCTATCTCAGCCGAGGAACGACCCAATGTCATCCTCGTGATGACCGACGACCAAGGATACGGCGACCTTAGCTGTCACGGAAACCCAATCTTACAGACGCCTCATTTGGATCAATTAGCCAGTGAGTCGATTCGGTTTACCAACTTCCACGTTAGTTCATTCTGCACTCCAACGCGCGCTGCATTAATGACGGGACACTACCCGGCGAGGACAGGTGCCTATCGAACCAGCAGTGGCCGCACGCTGATGCACCCTGACGAACAAACTATCGCCGACTTGTTTTCAGCCAATCAATATGTCACTGGCATGTTTGGGAAATGGCATCTTGGTGATAACGCGCCTCACCGGCCACAAGATCGCGGATTTCAAAATGTGCTCTGGCATCGATGTGGAGGCGTTGGACAGGCGTCTGACTATTGGGGCAATGATTATTTCGATGACACCTACGAACGAAATGGAAAATTCGAAAAATTCACTGGATACTGCACCGATGTCTGGTTTTCCGAAGCCATCAATTTCGTCGAAACCAATCGGAACAAACCATTTTTTCTTTATTTAGCAACCAACGCGCCCCACGGACCCTATCGGGTTGATGATCGTTGGAGCGACCCGTACCGGGAAAAAATCAAATGGAAAAATGGAGCGGAATTTTATGGCATGATCGCCAACTTCGATCACAACATGGGGAGGTTGAGGAGTAAACTTGCCGACCTTGGCCTCGCCAAGAATACGATCCTGATCTTCATGACTGACAATGGCACATCCAACGGTGGAACATTTGAAAAACCTTCGGGCTTGCTTACCAGCGGCTACAACGCAGGAATGCGTGGAAAAAAATCATCTATCTACGAGGGCGGTCACCGTGTTCCCTTTTTCATCCGCTGGCCTCGCGGCGGACTCATTGAAAACAGAACCGTTCCCCATTTAGCAGCACATATTGATGTCCTGCCGACACTCGCTGAACTTTGTGATCTAAAATTACCCGATCCTTATCAACCGGACGGTATTTCTTTTGCAAAAACCTTAAAAGAAGTGGACGCTGCCGGCCACCGCGACCACCTCATCATCCAATACCACGGTGGACCTCAATTTAAAATTCTACCGGAGCCATGGTCCTACTCGTGCATCCTGAAAGACCAATGGCGTTTAATTAATGGCGAAGAACTTTACGATCTTCGGTCCGATCCAGGACAAAGAAAAAACGTCGCTGATCAGCAACCTGATGTCGTCAAAAAACTAAAATCCTACTACCTCCCATTTTGGGATTCCGTCTCTCCCCGAATCACTCCGGTTTCCATTGACCTCGGAAGCCCAACCGATAATCCGACCGTCCTCTCTTCTCAGGATTGGTACATGCCTTTAGGTAATCCCCCCTGGAATTTTGGACAAATCAGCAAACTGGTTCCTGTTACGGGTCCGTGGATGGTGGACGTTCAAACACCCGGACGTTATCGAATCACACTCCGCCAATGGCCCGAACTGGCGAACAGAACTGTCAAAGCGGTACGCGGGAAAATCGAAATTGCCGGAGTAACGCTAGAATCGGGAATCGAACCGGGAACTTCTGGTCAAGTCTTTGAAGTTAAACTTCCCCAAGGAAAGACACAACTCAAAACATGGCTGTTTGATTCGCAAGGCAATGCGGGAGGAGCCTACTTCACCGAGGTCGAGTTAATCAAAGGACCGTAACAAGAAAGCTATGCCATTGTTTTGGCAAGGTTTTTTGTTGCTTAAAATCATCACTCAAAATTGCAAACATTTTTAATTTGAGATTGGACTTTTATGGCACCACCTGCTCATAATTGCTTCCTCCTAATAACAAGTTTTCTTTGATTTACCTCCTTGAAATCTACCTAACCGCCGGACACCTCATGACTCCAAAACAATTTTTTGCATCGACGTTACTACTATTCTCAATATTAGCGGCACCCACATTTGCCGACGTGCGACTTCCCAATGTCATCAGCAGCCACATGGTTCTTCAGCAGGAAAAGCCAGTCCATATTTGGGGATGGGCAGAACCGGGAGAGCAAGTCGAAGTCTCTTTTGCGGGGCAAACGAAAAAAACAAAGGCCGATAAGAGCGGTAAATGGTTAGTCGCATTGGGACCATTGAAAGCCAACAAAACTCCGGCAACGATGAGCATCACCGGTAAAAACACGATCAAGCTGGATGACCTTTTGGTTGGTGAAGTCTGGGTCTGCTCTGGCCAGTCCAATATGGAATGGAGCATGACACAAACCGAACAAGGGAAAGACGAGATACCCAGAGCAGATCATCCTCAAATACGACTCTACAATGTTGTTGGCCATATCAAAAAACCAGAACCGCAAGAGGACGCACCCGGAACCTGGCAGGCCTGCACACCAGAATCTGTCAAGAAATTTTCGGGAGTAGGTTACTATTTCGGGAAAAACCTACAAGCCAAACTCGACGTTCCCATTGGCTTAATTGGATCTAATTGGGGCGGAACCCAGATTGAACCATGGACCCCAAAAGTCGGCTTGGAACAGGTCGATTCACTTAAAGCCGACGCAAAAAATGGTGGCATTTACAACGGCATGATCCATCCGC
>JAALLA010000221.1:0-1327 GCA_011087765.1 Pirellulaceae bacterium | reverse complement strand
TCACTTAAAGCCGACGCAAAAAATGGTGGCATTTACAACGGCATGATCCATCCGCTGGCTCCGTACTCGTTCCGAGGCATCATTTGGTATCAAGGCGAATCCAACTGCGTTAGTGGCGACACAGACATTTACACCGATCGCACGATCGCCATGGTCAAAGGCTGGGAATCGGTTTTCCAACAGGATGACCTTTCGTTTTACTTTGTGCAAATTGCACCGTTCCCGTACAGCGCAAAATTTAAGAATCGAAACAAGGGAATCAATGCTGAATCACTCCCGCGATTTTGGGACGCACAAACAGCTTGCCTCGATGCAATTCCAGATTGCGGAATGGTTGTGGTCACCGATATCACCGGGAATGTGAACGACATTCACCCAAGAAACAAGCGAGACGTGGGCGCACGTTTGGCTCGTTGGGCCATGGCTAAAAACTATGGTGATTCCAGCATGGTCTACTCGGGTCCAAAATATAAAACGATGTCCGCCAAGGGCAATCAGGCCATCCTTGAATTTGATTATTCTGGCTCCGGCTTGAAATCACTTGACGGCAAACCATTATCTCAATTCATGATCGCTGGTAATGATAAAAAATTTGTCGAAGCCACGGCTAAAGTTGTTGGCAATACAGTCGTAGTCGAGGCGGCGGGAGTCGACAAACCATCTGCCGTCCGGTTTGGTTGGGAGGAAACGGTCATTGGAAACCTGGGAAATAAAGAAGGCCTTCCAGCGATTCCTTTTCGAACTGACAGTTGGTAAATCCTCAAAATTGGCGAGCGTCCGGCTGTTAAAAATCCAGACGCACCGCCGACTATTTTTAGCACGAAGCTATTTTTTCAGAACCATCGGCGCCGACGATTCGAGTGTCAATGCAGACCGCTGCTCAGTGCCTTGGCTGCTGTCATTGCCAAGTTCTTCGATCGCTTTGCGTGCAATTGCCTGCATTGTTGCCACCACATCCGGGTTGGCCTGAGAAACGTCGTTCAGTTCAGCTAGATCATCTTTTAAGTTAACTAATTTCGCAGAACGTCCGGGGGCCTCCGTTTTAGGAGTCGTCCAATTTGGGTGTATTGCCTTAAGAGGAAGATGATACTTCCAGTCTCCCATCCGAATCGCCTGCAATTGTCGGCGACGATAATACAGAAACGACTCATATTTTGACTTCGCTCCGCTGTCGCCCAGTAGTAAATTTGTAATGTCGTATCCATCTATTTTTTGCTTGGGCATTTTAGCGTCAGCCAATTTGCAAAAAGTGGGTAACAAATCCATCGTCGTCGCCAATTCGGTGCAGACGGATCCTGGCTTAATTCGGCCTGGCCATTTCGCCAGC
>JAALLA010000220.1:1315-7215 GCA_011087765.1 Pirellulaceae bacterium | reverse complement strand
TTGCGGTGATTACGGCGGCAATCGTCACCTGCGAGCAAATGGTCGTTACCCAACGTGAAGAAGTTACCGATCAAATTTACGCTCTAGCAAATTCGGTCCAACGCAACGATTTTGACGCCACGATGGAATTTTTTAGCGTTGACCACGCTGAAACCCGTCGACGTGCCGAAGCCGAGATGCCGAGATACGATTTCCAAAATTGTCGCGTCTCAGCCATTTTCAAGTTTAATCTTTTGAAAGCCAACCCACCGACCGCTGAAGTTCTCTTCAATGCTTCCGTTACTGTGCGAGTCGATAACGGCGCCGAACCACTTTGGGGGCAACGGCGAATCAAGTTAACTCTTGAAAAAAACAAAGAAGGCGTTTGGAAAATCATCGCCTATTCTCATAGCGACCCACGGTCTGGAATAACGCTCTAAAACGAGCGATCTTGAAAGACGATAATCGCAACCGCGGCCTGTTATCGACTGCAACTCACAAAGCCCGTTCAGTTTACTTTGCGTGACTGGTTCCAATCGACGAGTTCTCGATAGGCTACGCCGTCGCCTCCAAAAAGATCCAAAGATGACCCAACTGTCACATCAACCTTATGATCGCTGACTTCTGAAACAAGGCGAACATCATCCATCGAAGCGACGCCGCCGGCATAGGTCATTGGAATCTTGCCCCAGGCTCCCAACAAATCAATCAGCTCAACGTCCACCCCTTGGCAGAGACCTTCGACATCCGCGGCATGAATCAAAAATTCATTGCAATGTCCAGCAAGTCGGTCGAGAGTTTCGTGATTTACTGGCAAATCAGTCAAAGTTTGCCACCGATCCTTGGCTACCACCCAGCCTCGCTTTGTCCGTTTGCAACTCAGGTCAATCACCAAACGCGAGGCACTAATTTCACGTTCGAGTTCGATCAACTTGTGTTCTAAAAAATGTCCGGCCCCATCAAATAGGCAGCTTGTGACGATGACGTGACTTGCGCCTCGATCAAGCCATTGCGCGGCGTTATCTTGTGTGACACCACCACCCACCTGCAATCCGCCGGGAAAAGCAGAAAGTGCTGAAATCGCCGCATCCTCATTGCCAGGCCCCAACTGGATTACATGGCCGCCTTGCAAGCTGTCTGACTGATACTTCTCCGCATACCACGCCGCGGAACGTTCTGATACAAAATTGACGACCAAATCGTCCTCGCCAGCCACGCGATCGAGTGGGTCGGTGAGGGTACCACCCACGATTTGTTTAACGTGGCCTTCGTGGAGATCGATACAGGGACGGAAAAATGTCATAGTTATAGTCTACCCCTAAACCCTATTATTCAAAACGACGCCCAGAAGATGGTAGGCCCAGTGTTTTACCTCAGCTGATTTCAGACTAAAAATTGCAAACACCGATTCTAATTTCTTTTACGACTCACCCAATGTCTGTTACAATTTCGCCTTATTAACCAGCGTTCCAAGGAGAGAATCGTGAAAAACCCCATCCATTTTATCGCATTATTAATTGCGGTTCTTTTTTTAACGAACAACTCATCCGCCCAACACAGCGACCTCTCTATGATTCCCGACAATACGACCATCCTGTTTCTTGGTGACTCGATAACACAGGCCGGTGTTCGCCCGAATGGTTATGTCACCCTTTTCAAAAAACAACTGGCAGAGCACTACCCCGATAAAAACATCAAAGTAATTGGCGCAGGTATCAGCGGCAATCGAGTCCCCAACCTCCAAAAACGCTTAAATAAAGATGTGCTCTCAAAAAAACCTGATCTGGTTTTTATTTACATCGGTATCAATGACGTGTGGCATTCGCAAAGCGGCAGGGGGACTTCACCCGCCGATTTCGAATCAGGGCTTAAAGAAATCATTGGTAAGATTCAAGCACAGGATGGAAAGGTCATTCTGTGCACACCAAGCATGATTGGTGAAAAAACGGACGGAACCAATCCACTCGATCCCATGCTAGAGGAATTTTCAGCGATCAGCCGTCGGGTAACAAAAGAAACCGGAGTCCAGTTACTTGATCTTCGCAATCATTTCGTAGACCACCTTAAAGAAAACAATCCAAAGAACCTAGCTAAGAACATTTTAACGTCGGACGGCGTACACCTGAATCCAGCAGGAAATCAATTTGTCGCAAAACAAATGCTCGCCGGATTAAAAACGCATGTTACCCACTCGCACGCACCCTCGGTTATCAGACACATCGTCTTGTTTCAATTCAAAGATTCCGTACCCCAGAGCGAAGTCGATGCAATCTCAGCGGCTTTCAACCAACTTACGGAAAAAATTGACGTCATCACATCACTCGAGTCAGGCACCAACGTCAGCCCAGAAAACCTTACCCAGGGATACACACACGCATTCATTGTAAGTTTTGCAAATGAGAAAGATCGCGATGCCTACCTCCCCCACCCGGCACACAAGGCATTTGTGAAAATGATTGACGGCAAACTGGAACAGGTTCTCGTTTTCGACATCAAGACTCACTGATCCCTTGCGAGGATTCAAGCCACTGCTTGCACTTTCTATTAGAGGCTCAAAATTTGACCCGATTACACCGTCAAGGCAATCTGGGTCGGCTATTCAGCCACTTTTTCCTTTCCAACCCCACTGTTTGAAATGTTTTTTCAAATACAAGGCGTGTTAACGCTGCGTTTAATGAAAGTTTCTAAAGAAACTACCTACAAACGAACGAAACATAAAAACAGGAATCAGTGTTGCATTGCTAACAAGCCAGCAAAGTGACAACGGTTCCTTGGGGGGGAATCAATAACCGAGCTTCTGTTCGGCTAAAAATTAGTATGCACCTTTGACCCGATTGGTGCTTACGGATTGCATTTCTCTTTAGGCGACATCATCGTCACCGTGTTTCAAACTGGATGTAAGTTTGCAGATTGTAAGGAGCCGATAAATCGACTCTAGATGGTCTTACCGGATTTAACTGATAGTTTGGCCAGACATGGCCGATGTCGTAACGGGTGGGTAAGTACGGACACGAACTCAACCCCAAAAAGCGATTACTTGTTTATCCCGACCCAGTTGGTCGCATTCAGCGAGCAAAAGGGATAGGCAGTTACACTGTGAGAGCCAAGGAGTTTTTCCTTGTCTAGCCTGTGTAGCGAAAGACGATTCAAAGTGTTTATGGAGAGCCTGCGATGAAGGTGTTCACAACTGGACAGGTCGCCAAGATCTGCAAAGTGGCCCCGCGCACGGTCAGCAAATGGTTCGATTCGGGACGCCTCAAAGGCTACCGAATCCCCGGTTCGCAAGACCGTCGTATCCCACGCGAATACCTGATCAAATTCCTCAAAGAGCATGGTATGCCTTTGGGTGATCTAGAAGATGAAGCGATGGCAAAAATTTTGATTGTCGCTCAAGATCAGGTATTAATCGAAAATCTCAAACGGGAATTACCTCCCGAGAAATCTTTCAAAGTAGCTGTGGCTGCCAGCGGCTTCGAAGCCGGCATTCAAGCTGAAAGTTTTCACCCCGACTGCATCATCACTGATTTTTCAATCGGTAAAGTAGAAGCGATGCAAATTTGTCAAAACCTGCGTAAGAATCCCGATTTCTCGGAAACGATTCTAATCGCATTACTGCCAGACGACGGACAACCAATTTCGTTCGACCGTTCGGCAATTAACGAAACGTTTAAGAAGCCGTTTGACGCGAGCCTGCTCGCTGAACGACTTCGCACACTAATCGGTTCACTTAAAGAACTTGTCTAAACCTTACCCAAGGTTTGTCGCCGCAGGTTCAAATTGACCAAGTGTGCTCGCCGTCTTTCGCATAAACCGTTGCCTGTTGTCCCACAGGCAACGGTTTTTTTATTGCCTTGCGGGCGTTCAAGCGGCCAAATGGGTCAACAATCTTTCTCAATCCCGTATGGGGACCTCCGGGCGGAAAACACCGTCATAACCGTGCGGTCTCGATGACCAGTCTGTTTTGCGACACGATTTGAACGGTTTGCGGGTGTCAATGTGCCTATTATTGCGTTATTCTTGGACGTTTCATCCGGTAAATAGAATAGCGGACTGTCGCCCCCGTAAACTGAATCCCAACGCTCGCTGAAGATACATTGAATTCACTCTCTCATTTCGACGCTGATGGCCACCCACACATGGTAGACATTAGTGAGAAGACGGCGACCAAACGCACCGCAGTGGCCAGCTGTATCGTCGAAATGGCTGCCGAGACTCTCGATTTGATTAAGAATGATCAAATCCAGAAAGGCAACGTTGTTGAGGTCGCCAGGATCGCTGCAATCATGGCGTCGAAGCGGACTCCAGATTTGATACCGATGTGTCACCCCATCCGAATCGACTCAGTTGATGTCCGGTTCACCTATGTCTCGGACACGCAAATCAGAATTTCGGGGACTGTCAAAGCCCTCGAGACGACTGGAACTGAAATGGAGGCAATTACAGCGGTCAGCGTCGGAGCGATGGTGGTTTACGATATGTGCAAAAGTGTTGACCGGGGAATCCGAATTTTAGCGATTCAACTGGAAGAGAAGTCCGGTGGGAAGAGTGGGCATTTTCTCCGCCAAAGTGAGACGGAATAACGGTAGATTAGGCCCGCTCTGCTTTTCGTAGCGAAGCGAGATAATGGATAAGGAACGACTCGTGAGTCAAACAGCCAGCCGAACGGATGACAATTCGGAGACGAAGCTTACGCAAGCATCTGCCAAACCCAACGGACTCGAATCCGTTTATGAGCCGATCCGTAACGAAATGGGGGCGGTCGAGTCGATCCTGCGAAACGAGCTTTCCAACGAAGTCCCCTTTGTTGACGAATTGCTGAAGCACAGCTGGCTCCTCGGTGGGAAACGTATTCGACCCGCATTTTTACTATTGTGTGGGGCAAGTTGTGGCACCACCAGCAAAGCACACCTTCAAATTGCCGCGGCGTTGGAGATGATTCATACCGCAACGCTCATCCACGACGATATCCTGGATGAAGCACTGACGCGCCGCCATCGGGCAACGGCCAACTCCACTTGGGGTAACAAAGTCAGTGTATTGCTTGGCGACTATTTGTTCACACACTCATTTCACGTCGCCAGCCTCTCCGAATCATGTGAGGCATTGCGAATGTTGGCCGTAGCGAGTAATCGTGTCTGCGAAGGAGAAATGAGACAAAACGCCTGGCAGGGTAAGTTTGACCTCACTGAATCAGATTATCTCCAGATGATTACCGAGAAAACTGCCGAGTTGTGCGGCGTCAGTTGTCGGCTTGGAGCCTACTTGTCTGGTGCTTCCGAGGAACAATGTGAAAATTTTGAATCCTATGGAAGAAGCCTTGGCGTTGCTTTTCAGGTAATTGACGATGTCTTGGATTTGGTAGGTAAACCCAATCAGGTTGGAAAAACACTCGGCACCGATTTAGTCAACCAAAAACCGACGCTACCAGTTATTCATTGCCTCCAAAACATGGCTCCCTCTAGTCAGGAACAATTTAAGTCAATCCTGGCCGATTCTGCTTCCACCTGTGAAAGTTTAATGCCGTTCTTAGACAACACAGATTCCATCTGTTACGCTCGCTCCGTTGCCGAGAATCATGCCAAGGGAGCAATGGAGTTCGCTGAGTCGTTGCCCTCCAGTCCGGCTTCAAACAGTCTAGGCGACCTCGCCAAGTTTGTTCTTAGTCGCTCACACTAAACCGGTTGATACGCTGTCGCTCCACGACCTCCTTGTCTAACACGCCAAGTCAGATTTTCTCGCGGAACATGACGGAATTCAGCGGCGCAATTTAACGACCAGCGCCAACAACAAGTGCAAAACGCGAACTGTGGAGATCATTCCCGGATGACACAACACCCAATGGGTACCGTGGTCTGGAACGCACGCTGAACGACCAATGGAAAAATACCGCGTGAACATTGCATCGCGGCGAACCTGAGGGT
>JAALLA010000220.1:0-1215 GCA_011087765.1 Pirellulaceae bacterium | reverse complement strand
GAAGTCATGTATATCGCGAAATTGTCGGTAAACCGATCCGAATCGAATGTAAGCCACATCGTCCAGCTCAATCAGCTTCTCCATCACCATCTCGCCAATAATCTGGCTCTCGAGTTCCGACTGACCATTCATATAAACGCCTTGAATGATCTCCGTAATCACTTGTTCAACGCGATCCGTTGGAATCGGTCGTTTCCAGCAAGCTCGCTCTAGTCCTTGCCTAATTTTCTCAGGTCGGAAGGGTTCCCGCGAGCCATCTTTTTTTACTACGCGAATTTCCAACTCGGCCACGCGCTCGTAGGTGGTAAATCTTTTCTCGCAACTGACGCACATTCGTCGACGCCGAATCGCGAAACCATCCTCGCCCGGACGGGAATCGATCACTTTGTCATTGTCAACTTGGCAGTAGGGGCACTTCATTTCAAACCAGAGATGAGTTAGGTGTCATAAAGTATCGCATCGATACCCCCTGAAGAGTATGTCTACAATATACCTCAATTGGTTCTGATAATAAACAAGTCACCTTTAATTCCCTTTATTTGAAGTTTGCCTGTACAATTGGAGGATTACTCGTGAATATAGAAACCCGTTTTCACGCCTACAACTCATCAGTTAGTCGTGCAGGCAGGGTAGGGGCGCCACACAATGGCAACAGAAAATCGATACTCCGTAAAATTTGCGCTCATTAGTTTGCTTGGGCCTCTTGCAGCAATCGGGTTGATCATGGCCACCATGGTGATCGCTTTCCTTACCATCGCAAAACTCAACAGTAACCCAACGGCATGGGTCTGCTTCGGGACACTAGTTTTTTTGTTGTGTTGCTTTATCTGTCTCTCATATCTCTTGGCAAGACGTCTGAACCCATTTGAATACGATTCCGATTTTATCTATTCACGGAGAAGCATTTTGGGCGGAGATCTCCCCACCAGCCTGCGGGGCTTAGAAGAAGTACTCTATTCCCAAAATTTTATCGAACAGATCACAGGCACCGGTACGATAGTGCTAACGCCACAAAATCAAGAACAAGCTCCGATCAAACTCAGAGGAGTTCCTGATGTGAAATTCACGGCAGGAATTCTTGAAAAGCTTAGACTCGCCAAGCAATAGCCTCACCTTAATTCTCGAAGGACCGCCCTGCCGGTATACCGGAAGCAAAACCGAACCATCTAATTTGGTTCGGTGGAAACCCAGAAACTGGCTCCTACAAGTTAAGTG
>JAALLA010000219.1:692-7253 GCA_011087765.1 Pirellulaceae bacterium | reverse complement strand
CCCCCCCCCCCCCCCCCCCCCCCCCCCCCCCCCCCCCCCCCCCCCCACCCTGGCCGCGCCGGTCCAACCTCGCAGCTATTTTGACAGACTGCAAACTGAAATCATCGAAAGGGGAATGGGGAGCATTGGCATTGTCACTAAAAAAAACCAGCCCATCGCAGCCGGTGTATTACTCTCGTCCAATCGACGTTTAATCTACAAATACGCAGCCTCGAATCCCGACGCACTTGCCGACCGACCGAACGACTGGCTTGTTTACCATTGCATCAAAACGGCCGTCGACACGGGATGCAAATATTTTGATTTTGGAATTTCTGAAAAACCTCAAGAGGGACTCCGCCGATTTAAAAAGAAATGGGGAGCTCGGGAAAGAGATATCTTTCACAACTATCTTGCCGGCTCACCTGAAACGACCCTAGCACCTTCGACCGCAGTTCGCGTCGCTGGAGAAGTGATTAAGCGGACGCCTACCGTCGTCTGTAAAACACTTGGCAGAGTGCTCTATAAATATAGTCAATGATGCAAAATCAATGGAACTAAGCTACTTATTTAACGATCCTCCCTCGGTTCAACTTGCCTCCGAACGTATCGAAGCGGACGCTTGCCAATTTTCATTGAGCAGGAAATTTCGGTTTTACTACCGGTTTCTGCGACCGGTGATGCCAATCAGAATCCGACAGTGGCTTCAAAAATCTCAATCGCACGATGTGAGTGAGCAATGGTATCTGCCGCTAAGCCTGATGGATCAGATTCGACAGGATCGCAATATTAAATCTGAGGATATCTGGCCTGAATCGGCCAAATACGCATTTGTACTTACGCATGATGTCGAAACTTCAGAAGGCATGCAACATATTGCCCGAATCGCGGATGCCGAAGAAGAGCTGGGATTTCGCTCCAGCTGGAACCTCGTGCCTTACAAATACAAAATTGATGCTGGACTCGTCAGTGATTTACAATCCCGCGGTTTTGAAATCGGAATTCATGGATACAACCACGATGGTCAACTGTACTCGTCAAAACGAGTATTCAAAAAAAGAGCATCCGCCATTAACCAGGCAATTGATAAATATCAAGCCGTAGGCTTTCGCTCACCAATGGTCCACCGGAATTTAAATTGGTTACAGGATTTAAATATCGAATATGACAGTTCTTGTTTCGATATCGATCCGTTTCAAGCAGCGCCCGGTGGTGTAGGAATAATCTGGCCCTTTGTTGCTGGAAAATTTATCGAGCTACCCTACACCTTGCCTCAAGATCATACGCTGTTCATCAAACTCGGCGAACGAACCGGTAAAATATGGATGGACAAATTGAACTACATTCAAAAACATCAGGGTATGGCAATGATGTTAACCCATCCGGATTACCTGATCGGGCATCGCGAAACAGAAATTTATCTCAACTTTCTCAAACATGTCCGGGACGCCGGAGACTACTGGCACGCCACCCCCCGGGCCATCTCTCAATGGTGGCGACGCCGAGACAAACTCAGTTCAGCAATAACGCTTTCGCAAACTAAGTTTGATCTATCTAAAACGTAATTCCGTGTTCATTTAATCAACGAGCTTTCAATGATTCAATTTGACCAAAACAGAGCCAATATTCTCCGTGGAGAACATCCCGAGGGAACGCTGACTGAAGTACAGCGAATTGATTCAATTACAGAAAAACAATTCCTCGCTGACTTTCTAAAAACTCCCAAACCAGTCATCATCAATCAAGGTGCTCGACACTGGAAAGCCCTAGAGACATGGTCTTTCGATTACTTTCGAAGTCTCGAAAGCGATTGCAAGATCACTCTCGAAGAGGGCAACGTGATGCAGGAAACCACTTCTTTTCGAACCATCAGTTTTCAGGAATATCTTGACGAAATTCAATCGCCGAGGCCTGTGAATGGAAAAATTCCATACTTAGCCGTCTTTGAAATGTTCAAACAGTTCCCGCACTTGATTGACGATGTCGACTTTAGCATCATGTCCAAACATAAAATCCGCAACCATTTGACTGGCTGGATCGGTCCGGGGGGAACAGTAACCGGTTACCACATCGATTGGGCCGATAACATCTTTGCTCAGGTCGTCGGTCAAAAATTTGTCAAACTGGTTTCCTGGGATCAAAGTTCATACATGTACCCCAGCCGGAAATATGACTCCAATACTCTCATGAGTTCCGTCAACGCTGATGATTTTGACAGCGATCGCTATCCCAATTTCTCAAAGGTTCACGCTCAGTACGCCTTCCTCAACCCCGGTGATATGATGTTTATTCCGCGAGGGTGCTGGCATTACGTCCGCTCCCTTTCTCCCTCAATTAGTGTGAATAACTTTGGGACGGGGTGGATGAGTTTTCTTCGTGATAAACCCCGGGAATATGCAAAACGATATTTGCACCGGATTGGGCTCTACGGAAAAGAGTGCACTTGCCACAAAATTGTCGATGGCCGGCGTGTTTCCCGTTAATCAAATACTCGCTTTCGTTTGATTTGAACCCTCGATTTCCCTTGCTTAACTCAGCAAACTTCACTCGCCGCTGAACCAGCGGTACCTGCAAGACCTCTTAAAAAACGAGCTAGAACTCTTTCTCGTCTCATTATTTGGACGAATCAAATAAGTCGTATTTGATCTCGTTTAATCTGTGCAAGTGAATCTTCTCCCCAACAGAAGGAAGGCCGCTTGGCACCTCGGTAAAAACCGATTCTTAAGATACAATCAGGTTCGTAAAACTAAGGACCGCCAGTTTAAGAACCTCCTCATGAGATCTGCAGACGAAACGACAACTCGAATTCTTGAATGGTTAATTCAGACTTTTCCATTAGCGCAGCAACATAAAATCGGTGCCGATGACTCCCTTCTAGAAAGCGGGATTGTCGATTCACTCGGAACTCTGGAAGTCGTTCACTTCCTTGAGGCGGAATTTGAGTTAATTGTTACCGATGAAGAAATGACCCCTGAGAATTTCGAAACCGCGCGTTCTATTGCGAAACTCGTAGCTCAGAAATCAAATTCGATTCACCCGCAGGCTGAATCCAATTGAGTATGCAGTACCTCATTCACCACATGCTGTCTGAAAGTGCTGCAAAATATCCTTCTAGCGAAGCGTTGGTGACTAAAGACCATCGCCTCAATTATCAGGACATGGCCACTCAAGTCGCTAGTGCGGCTGGAAACCTCAGAGAACTGGGAGTTAATCGCGGCGACCGCGTTGCTATTTTCCTTCCTCCGGATGTAACCCTTCCGCTTGCCATCTTTGCTACAGCACAGGCATCGGCTGTCTTTGTCCCCATTCACCATGGCCTGTTTCCAGATCAGGTTTTACACATTCTCAACGACAGTGGAGCAGTCGCTCTAATTACCGATGCTGTGCGATTGAAACGCATCGAAGAGATTCTCCCGAATCTCTCCACGCTCAAACTCACGATCGTGGACTCACCTGACGATGTCTCGCATCCCCTCCAGACCTGCTCCTGGAATTCACTTTGTAATCAGCAATCACCACCAATCGACCAGTGCATTGAAAAAGACCTGGCTGCAATTCTTTACACCTCAGGATCCACAGGCCGCCCCAAAGGTGTGATGCTAAGTCACGCTAATGTATTAGCCGGCGCAGAGATCGTCTCTGATTACCTCAAACTCTCTAATACCGACCGATTATTAGCAGCACTTCCCCTTAGCTTTGATGCAGGACTCAATCAACTCACAACGACTGTCCTGCAAGGGGCGGCTGCGGTCATGATTTCATTCCGGTTTGGACGTGAGATTGTTAGCCAATTGATTGAGGAAAAAATAACCGGATTGGCAGGAGTCCCATCGCTGTGGAGCTTACTCGCCCAACCGAGTTCGGGGCTTGGGAAACAACCGCTCCCGCATTTACGGTACATCACCAACACCGGCGGCGCAATGCCTCAGGCGTTGCTACGTCAACTGGAGGATCAGCTTCCATCGACTGACATCGTGCTCATGTACGGTTTGACCGAAGCGTTTCGATCGACCTATCTACCACCGGAACAACTTGAATTGCGTCCGACGTCGATGGGAAAATCGATTCCCAACACAGAGATTCTTGTGATCGACGATACCGGCAAACGATGCAAACCGGGCGAAACAGGGGAGCTGGTTCACCATGGTCCCACCGTTTCGATGGGGTACTGGGGGCATCCCGACCTGACCGCCAAGATCCTTCGTCCGCACCCCGATCCGTTACCCGGCCATCCCAACGATGCTCTGGTATGTTATTCAGGCGATCTCGTTCGACAGGATGAAGCTGGATTTTTATATTTCGTTGGCCGCCGGGATAATCAAATTAAATCTGCTGGATTCCGGATCAGTCCCAACGAGGTGGAAGACGTCCTGTGTCAGGTCGCGCCCCTACGACAGGCGGCCGTGATTGGCGTGCCCGACGCAGTTCTCGGGCAACACCTGGTCGCCTTTGCGATTCCGCAGGAAAATGCGGAAGAGCTGAATGCTGCTGCGGTTCTCGCCGATTGCACCGCTAAAATGCCCCGGCATATGGTGCCTAAAGAAATCCACTTCGTCACTGAACTGCCCATGACTTCCAGTGGGAAAGTCAACTATCCAGCGCTTCGAGCCGAAGCAGCTACCAGCTAGTCGCGGTCGACCACCCCCGTCGACAGACGCCTCAATTTCATTGAAAATTAAATCCCGGTTTAGGCAACGGCATTCTAAGTGAGTTGCTTCTCAGGTGAATTGACCTCTTTTGGTTTTACCCAATTGATAACTGATGAAATCCAAACGACCTCAATTGAATCACGCAGCACGACTCGCAGAGAAACATTTTGGAATCTGTGAACACCAACTGTGCATTGGTGACATCTCAATAGAAGAGTTGACGAATCAGTTTGGCACGCCGTTGTTTATTTACCACCAGGATACGATCACGAAAACCATCCGAGATTTGCAATCTCGCCTTCCCGATCGGTTCCAACTCTACTATTCCATCAAAGCCAATCCGAATGCGACCATCCTGCGAACCGTTCTTGCGGAGGGATGCGGCCTCGAGATCGCCTCCCAAGGTGAATTACAACAGGCGCTTGCCGCAGGCTGCGAACCCAAACAAATCCTGTTCGCCGGACCGGGCAAAACAACAACGGAACTATCCGCTGCCCTCGATGCCGGAATCGGTGAAATCCATGTCGAGTCAATTGAGGAAGCGAGATGGATCAATCAGCTCGCTGGCGAAAAGAGATCAGTCGAATCTATTTCACTGCGGGTCAATCCCGTCGATACCGCGGGTGGAGCAATGCAGATGGGCGGCAAACCATCTCCGTTTGGAATAGATGAGGAAACGCTCGAATCCGTCGTCGCCGAAATCCAACAACAAGAAAACACAAAAATCACCGGTGTCCACATCTACATGGGCACCCAAATCCTCGATGCTGAAATTTTGCTCGCGCAGTACCACCGCGGCATTTCCATTGCCAACGCCGTTGCCCAGCAAACAGAATCTCCTCTGGCGACTCTCGATTTTGGCGGTGGACTCGGAACTCCCTACTTTGCCCACGAAACCGAACTCGATCTCGACGCATTTCAGCGAGGCCTGATTGAGGTCGACCAAGCCATGGCATCCTCCCCGTGGCTCGCCAACACGAAAGCCATCATCGAACCGGGCCGGTTCCTGGTAAATGAAGCCGGTATCTATGTTGCCCGCGTCACCCGCGTCAAACGCTCGCGGGGAAAAACATATGCGGTTATCGATGGCGGTATGCATCACCACCTCGCGGCGTCCGGAAATCTGGGGCAGACCATTAAGCGAAACTACCCGCTGGCGATTCTCAATAAAATTGATGTGCCTCACTCTGCGGACTTGGTTGAAATTGTCGGGCCGTTGTGCACACCGCTCGACACCATTGGCCGTTCAATTTCATTGCCATCGATCGAGGCAGGGGATCTGGTGGGCGTCTTTCAATCGGGAGCCTACGCCCGGGCAGCCAGTCCGCTGGGTTTCCTCAGTCACCCAACGCCAGCGGAAGTCCTGGTCTGTGAAAATGAGGCTCGCCTGATTCGTCGCCGAGGAACAGTTGACGACCTGATGATTGATCAGCAGCTCGAATCAACCAACACGGACTCAACGGACACAGACTAGCGTCCCCAGCCGTTCGTGATCCGAATGGCGGGACGGTGAACCAAGTCAGAGATTGCGGCCACGAGGAACTCTATTCGATGATGCTCTCGACAAGAATCCCCTTCTCAATGTTATGGTTCTTACCGGGCTCAAATGCCATTGGAATCGAACGGTCAAACATAAAGAAACCCCGGTTGCGTTTAACATCGCCTGTATCAGCGCCAATTTCAGCACCAATGAGTCCGTTTTCATCGACCTCGAAGTAACCGACGGTCACCCAGACCGCAAACACACTCGATTTTGTTGTGACAAGATTACCCAATCGTTGCCGCTGGAGATTTCGGAAATAGGCATTGCGATCCGCGTTGTAAATCGGCGCTGTATTATCAAAGTCGAACAACGGCTTAGTCTCCGGCGCGGGACCAATGCTAGTAGACTCGCTATTTCGCAACAGCGTGCTGCCAACTTCGGTAACCAGAG
>JAALLA010000219.1:0-682 GCA_011087765.1 Pirellulaceae bacterium | reverse complement strand
TGTAAATCGGCGCCGTGTTATCAAAGTCGAACAACGGATCCCTATCTTGATTGCTGCCAACCGATTTGTTTCGAAGTAGCGTACTACCTACTTCAGATACCAATGGAACGTTCTGTGGAACATTGACATTCTCATCCGAAGGACGGAATGGATTTCCAAAATCAGTCGGCATCCCCGTATTCTCATTCTCCCGAGAATCAGCAAAATTCTGGTAGTTCACACCACCACTTATACTAGCAAATCCACCCTGTAATCCATTCCAGATCGAGGACTGATTGGAGGTTAATTCGCTGTCAGAATAGATGGTGTTGAGATTGATTTTCCCAGGCACACGATAGCGGGAAAGGAAGTTGAACGGTTGAGGGAAATTATCGGTACTTAGGTAATCTCGGGTTCCAGCAAACCGGGAAGGGACCTCGATGTAATCCATGATCCGATGCAGATTAGCACGATCGCCGCCACCTGCATCGCTATCGTTGGCAAAGAAATTTAGAAGATGATGGAACCGACCGCGAATAATGTTATCGTCACCCGAATAAGGATCGTAGTTTTCCTGCTTTTCCGTAAAATTCCGAGTTAGCCAATCGGGGCCTGCCAAAGGTATATTGGTAATTTCAAGTTGACCCACACAGGGGGGGGGGGGGGGGCGGGGGGGGGGGGGGGGGGGGTGGTGGTTGTTGTT
>JAALLA010000218.1 GCA_011087765.1 Pirellulaceae bacterium | reverse complement strand
GGTACTCACAGCTACGATTTCTCGAACAATCGGAAATACGCGTTTCACACACATTCAACGTTTGATCGACCGCCAACAGTGGAACTAGTAGAACTTCCAACTCATCGAGTTATTAAAATGCTGGAATCAAATACTCGGCTTCAACAGAAAGCTGCGAATGTGATTTCGCGGCCAACCGAATTTCTTCAGTTGGATATTGGTAATGATATTACGATGGACGCGTGGATGATTAAGCCGCGTCAGTTTGATGATACAAAAAAATATCCAATCTTCATTTATGTATATGGCGAACCACATGCGCAGACAGTGTTAAACGAATGGGGTGCTGGGCAGAGTCATTTTCTACGTGTGGTTGCGGACTTGGGATACATCGTCGTTTCGATCGATAATCGCGGAACCCCTGCACCGAAAGGGGCGGCGTGGCGACGTTCGGTTTTTGGGAGTCTCGGACCAATTTCAACTGATGATCAGGTTAAGGGCTTAAGAGAATTGGGGCGGACTATGCCTTTCGTTGATTTGTCGCGAGTTGGTATCTGGGGTTGGAGCGGTGGCGGATCGAATACTCTCAATGCCCTGTTTCGAAAGCCCTCGGATTACCATGTTGGTATCGCAGTCGTACCGAAACCCCAACCCCATTTGTACAATGCATGGTTTCAAGAAATCTATATGGGAACGAGGGAATCAAACGAGGCTGGCTATCAACAATCGGCTCCCATTAATTTTGCTGAAGGCCTGAAAGGGAAATTACTAATCGTGACTGGATCAGGTGAGACCAATACGCATATTCAAATTATTGAAGGCTTAGTCGATCGTTTGATTGGGCTAGGTAAAAAATTTGACTACATGGTGTATCCCAATCGTAACCATGGTCTTAGCGAGGGGGCAGGTACATTGGTGCACGTAAGAATGCTAATAGCACGTTATTTATTAGAGAATCTGCCGCCCGGTCCTCGGTGATTTCAATTGACTTTTCGATTGTTTGAATTTTTTAGCAATGGTTCTAGCTTACTGTAGGTCGCGGTTGATTTGCGATCCCACGGTGAATATGGCTTCAAGACCGGTGTGCAGGTTAGAGCGTCAAAATTGACCAAGAGGTTTGGTGTTTTGGGGTATTCAAAAAAACTGAATTTGGCGGTGGTTTACCGTCGGTTTGAAAGATGATTAAGAAAGTTTGCGTAATTATGTTTAGTCGAATTTCTGTGTTGCTGCTGGTTCTCCTTGTGGTGCAGTCTTTCAACTCAGAGAGAGCCTGGGGTGAACGTCCCCCCAATGTATTATTCCTAGCCGTTGATGACATGAATGACTGGATCGGTTGCCTGGGCACGAGTCCCAGAGCGATAACCCCTAACATGGATCGGCTGGCGGCTCGTGGTGTGACGTTCACGAATGCTCACACTGCGGGTGTATTTTGCGCACCCAGCCGAGCTGCTATTTTTTCCGGTCAGTATGCGTCGACAACGGGCTGTTATACGAGCTCGAATTATTTTGTGGGTCATCCAGAAATTGATGCGCTACAAATGTGTTTTTCCAAGAAAGGGTATAAAACCTTGGGCGCTGGAAAACTATTTCACCATCCCGAGGGTGCAATAGACCAGCGAGGGTGGACGGAGTTTTTTCTTCGCAATCCAATTCAGCGAACCAGCGGTTGGCCCCTTAATTCGTGGAGTAGCGAAACTCCAGTCCCCCAACCGTTTCCGGCGAGTGTTTACAATCAAGGCAAGAAATTTAAAGCGGGTCTTTTCCTTGAATGGGGCGCGATTGCGAATGACCAAGAAGAGACAATGGCGGATACGATTAGAGCAAACTGGGCCGCAGCTCAATTAGCCAAGGATCACGATAAACCGTTTTTTCTTGCTTGCGGTTTGTATGCTCCCCATTTCCCAAACTATTGCCCTCAAAAGTATTTTGATTTGTATGATGTCAATAAACTTAATTTACCTCCGATGCGCGAAGACGATTTGGATGACCTACCAACATCAGTCAGGAAGGTCCGCTTAAATAGAAAACGTTTACATCATGATAAATTAGTAGAAATTGAAGCGGTTGATGACGCAATTCACGGCTACCTGGCGTGCATTAGTTACGCTGATGCAATGCTGGGCCGTGTGCTTGATGCGCTTGAGGATAGCCCATACGCGGACAATACAATCGTCGTGATCTGGAGTGACCACGGCTATCACCATGGCGAAAAAGGCCAATGGGGAAAACACACGCTTTGGGAACGAACTACTAATGTACCGTTTATCTGGGCAGGTCCCGGCGTTCAAAAGGGAAGCAAAACCGACGTGACGGTCAGTTTGATTGATATGTTTCCAACACTGCTGGACATGTGCAACCTTCCCAGGCCGAAGCAATCCATCGAGGGGAAATCTCTCGCAGCTACTCTAGCCAACCCCAAATTCGCCAAGGATCGGAATGTATTCCTGCCGTATTTGAAACCGGGAGAATATGCGGTAGTGAATCGCGATTGGCGGTATATACATTACGCAGATGACGCACAAGAACTTTATGACCTCCGTGTCGATCCCAACGAGTGGAACAATTTGGCACCCGAAGTTGGCTATGAAAAAGTAAAAGTTCAACTTCAACAGTCAGCACCGGCTGTATTTGCACCACCTGCACAAAAACTTAATGCCCGGAAGGATTTAGTGATTGATGGAGAGGCCTTTCGATGGGAAAAAGGGAAAGGGAATTACGTGCCTGCGTCGAAATATCGTCCTTATTCCTCTAGCTCAAATTCGCCACCGGCCATAATGAATAACCAATCTATAAAGAAATAACTCAAATCCTCAACTGATCTGTGGAGTAAAATATCGTGACTAGTAATTAAAAAAATGATTATATTTTGGACCGTGGGTCGGAAAATTGGTGGGAAAATTTGATTGATTTGATTTCCTGTCTGTTGGGAATGTTTGGCGAAGTTTAATTTTAGTTGATGAGGGATGGGATGATTGGATTTTTATTGCGGGGATTGACTGTTGCTTTATTTTGCTTCGCTACGTCGCCGTCTTTGATATTTGCTGAACGACCGAACGTCCTGCTCATCATTTGCGATGACCTCAATACACACGTTTCGACATCGGGTTATCCTGACATTAGTACGCCTGCGTTTGATGAACTTGCTGCCGCCGGAATGACTTTCCACAGGGCCTATTGTCAGTATCCTGTGTGTGGGCCCTCAAGAGCGTCTTTCCTACATGGGTTATATCCTCAGTCGACTGGAGTGTTGGATAACCAATCCGATATTCGCGATGTGCGAGCTGGGACTGTTTCGATGCCGCAAAATTTTAGGGAGTCTGGATACTGGACCGGTTCCGTCGGTAAAGTGTTCCACAATGAAAAAGTCGATCCTGGGGGAACTGCGTGGGATCAAGTTTTACGTTTTGAGAATGATGAATTGCCGATGGTGACGCCAATTCGGGAAAAGTTTGAATTTGAGAATGGCCCTGTTACCGCCGGTAAATCTCGGCGTGCATGGCGGGAGTTTTATCCCACGATTGCCCCTCAGACCCGTGGACAGGCGCCGGGCTATGGGCCAACCGGTTTAAAAGATGAGCAGCACAAGGATGGTAAAAATGTCCTACAGGTAAAGAAATGGCTTAAGGATGACGTGAGTGGAGAACGTCCTTTCTTTATCGCCTGCGGTTTGCAAAAACCTCACGTTCCGTTCCTTGCACCGGAAAAGTATTTCAAAATGTATCCGAAAAATGGTTTGAAATTTACCCCTGGTTCACTTGAGTTCTGGAAGACCGTTCCCAAACTTGCGCAAACAAAACGTTACGGTGGGTTTGGTTTTGAGTTTGGTGTAGAAAACGACGATCTTCGTCGCGACTATATTCAGGCCTACCATGCGTGTATTTCTTTTATTGACGCACAAGTCATGGTCATGTTGGACGCTTTAAAGCAGAACGGGCATTGGGAGGATACCATTGTCATTTTGACGTCGGATCACGGTTATTTGCTTGGTGAGAAATTCATGTGGGGAAAAGTCATGCTCTTCGAAAGTTGTGATCGAGTTCCCTTGATAATTCGTGTTCCCGATTCGTTAAAAAAAGGTGCTACGATTCCCGGTTCCAAATCCGAGGGACTCGTGGAACTGGTCGACCTTTATCCGACACTTGTCGATCTTTGTGAAATTCCTCCGAAGCCGGAATTACAGGGCAGAAGCCTAACGCCAATGCTGTTAGATCCTGAATCGAATGGTAAGGATTTTGCATATACCGTCGTTTCGCGTGGAAAAGAACTTGGGCGAGCCATTCGGACTCAGCGTTATCGGTATACCTCGTGGGCGACGGGTGAGGAGTTGTACGACCTCGTGGGCGATCCTTCAGAAGAGACTAACTTAGCTAAAAGGGCAAACGCCGAAGAAACGATCATGCAGATGCGAAAGAATCTGGATCAGATAGACGTCATGGCTACTGCTAAAAATCGAAGATAATCGAATCAATGCGGGCTAGTTAGTACCTGTTTTTTGAAAGCCGCTGGTTGAGTCAGTCATCGCCCGCTTGGAAAGTATAATTTGATCTCAACTAGTTGATTTTGGGGACCGATCGATTCGGCGATTGTACTTGGATTAAGTATGCACGTTGTATAACAAATTTAATAAAACCACCCTTTCTGTCTGTAGCGAGTGAGGTTTTTATTTCGTAGCATTAAGTTGGCGTTAACTGCTGGTAAGTTATCAAATCTAGTTGAATTAATGAATGAATTGTGAACTTAGTTTCGCGCCTTTGGGAACCAAGTTTTTTAGACCTTTGTATAAGTATCTTTTTCCTTAGGGAATACCGAACATGAAATTATTGCTTAGTCTTGCATTCGCTTTGCTTTGGACATTACCCGCGCTTGCTGACAACGGCGTAGAAGACAAGGGCTTCAATGGGCTCTATATGGGCCATAGTTTTTTCAGGCCTAGCGTAGAGCAGCTAAAGAAGATCGTGTCCGATTCCGAAACTAAAAATCATCGTCAAGTCACGGTCTTTGCTGGCGGAGCCAACGGTTCACCAGGTCGTCTTTGGCTTAACGATAAGAAACGCACGGAAGCGCAAAAGCATTTGGACACAAAAAAGATTGATCTCGTTGTGATGACCTACTTCTCTCCGATGGATAGCTCGGTTGAGCATTATAGCCGGTGGATTGACTACGCGATCTCTCAGAATCCAAAGACGACATTCATGGTCACGATTCCGTGGGGGCCGCAACTGTTCAAAGCCAGTGAAATGGAAATCAACGTTTTGAAGCGATTGAGTGTTGGTTTTAACGATACCATTATTAAAGAACTAAGGGATAAATATCCGGATAACAGAATCTTATTTTGTCCCTATGGACTTGGCACTTATGAATTAGTCGAACGATTCCGAGATGGAAAGTTGCCCGGAGTAAAGCATATTTTGAACAAGAACCGGTCGGAAAGAAAGCAGCCAAAGTCCAAGCACGAGCAGTTGCTAAAAGATGAACTAGGGCATCCAAGTGAACTAGTTGCGAAACTTGGAGCACTGCTTTGGCTGCAGACTCTTTACGATTACGATTTGGCTAAATTGAAACCACAGAAAGTTTCCGGCTTGCCAGAGATTGACATCAATGAAATTGCTGCGGTTGTCGGTAAAAAAATTCAACCGCTAAATTCAGTTTACGAAAAGGAGTTGGCAAAGTAGGCGCACCACCTAATTTCAACTGGTGTCTCTCCAGTTTCATTGCCCTGGTGCTGGAAGATAAACTTTCCAGCTTGGTTTGCGCCGCTGGTCTGCTTGTTTAATCGTGCCAAAATTGCCTGTTTATTGGCCCCTCAGGAATCCTGCGCTGTTTCTGTGGTTCGGTTGTCTCAAGAGTTGGGAGTTTCAATTGGTATTGCCTCGGAAATGATTGAGTTCCAATCATTCGTGAAAGTTTGTTTGATCGATATTTTTTTGCAATTTTGAAATCGGAGTGTCCCAGCCTTCCGTCAGCAAATGGGAGATTGTCTCTTTGTCCTTTAACTTGTGCAACGATCCGGGGTGCTGCTGTGGCTGGCGAGCGCAGGATTCATTTTTGATGGATTGCCAGTTTTGTTGGAACAGGAGTTCGATTGTGGATTGCAAAGTTTGATAGCTAGTTGAAAGCGTTTCTTGTTGGATATCGAACAGGACCTCTTTTTGGACGATCACATCGCCGGTATCGATGCCTGCATCCAAATAATGAATGGTCACCCCTTTGGGTGTGCCGTCGATGAAACTCCAAAGATTGGGATCCGCACCCTTGTTCCATGGAAGAAGTGAGATGTGAAGATTAATCGCTCGGTTGGGAAACTGATCTAAGATGTTTTTCGGAATGATGTGTCGGAAGCCATAGCTAACGAGGAATTTGATATTCTTGTCGTCGATAAAGTTCGAATCAAATGGCTGCGTCGTTTGAATTACCGATTCGCCATTGAGTCTCAACCATTTCAATAATGGTGAATTTTCGTCACCCAAGAATAATATATTCTCATGATTAGCTTTGTTCATAATTAGGTTACCAATTGAGGTCTTTTAACGAGACCGTTTCTGGTGAATTCTTAGATTTTCGGATGGCTAACACCATTGTAGAAGGGGTGGTCTTCACAAAGTCTTTGGTAAATGGACTCGTCGTCACCTGGCATAATTCCATAAAATGTGTTTCGAAAAACTATCAGAGATCTCTTTTCACTATCGATTAGATTCTTGGTTTGTTCCGTTGGGCTTCCGACTACTTTCAGCCTGTATTGTCTGCCATATATAAAACTGAATATCTCGCTGGTTCGAGAGACGTGGTAATCACTGGTGACGATGAGAAAATTCGATTCGTCATTTTTTGACTTTAACAGCCGTTTTGAAAATACGGCATCGCCAACGGTGTCTCTTGATTTGGCTGTCGTAATTATTGCGTCGCTGGGGACATCCCTGATTTTGATTGCATACTGGCGCATGGCATCACAAATGGCGATGTTTGAATCTTTCCGATAGGGCCATCCGCACGTGACGATACGAGATGCGTTCCCGTTGTAGAAGTGATCTATGGCAAGATCCATTCTTCCCTTTGATTCATTATTGAGTTCTCCGTTTTTGGACATTAAATTTCCAAGCACAATGATGGCTGAGTAAATCACCCTTCTTTTTACTCCTGCTTTAATTGTTCGAACTCTAATGTGTTAACCCGTTTCGTGGATCCGAACCGTCCGGTTCTGTACACTATCCGCCATCGTTTGGTTATAACACTTTGAGATAAAATAGAAAACAATGATGTCAAGCACAGCGTAATGCCCTATTTTCTTCAATG
>JAALLA010000217.1 GCA_011087765.1 Pirellulaceae bacterium | reverse complement strand
TGGTCGCTCTGTCATTTGGGAATTCCGCTTGATTGGGGATAATTACGTTCGGCAGCTTCGGTGAAAATCTAGAAAGACAATTGCGTAGTACCTGAATTCTGAAGGGGCTAAGCGAGTGAAAGAGAAAATAATAATCCAATGACATTGATTCGATTTGCAATAGCTTTACTTTTGATAACTTCGTTTGGGTGGGGGCATGCTTTCGGAGATGAGGATAAACCTCATGCTGTTTTTGTCGTGGGCACACGGCACTATAGTCCGGAGCGATCCATGCCTCTTCTGGCTTCGCATTTAGAAAAACTAGGGTTTAAAACGACAATTCTGGAGTGTAAGGGAAATCCGGAGAAAAACCCTGACGGGATTGAAGGTTTGGAGGCGTTAGACTCTGCGGACGTAGCAATTTTTTTCGTTCGTTTTCTGACCCTTCCCGCGGGGCAACTTGAATTCATTGATCGATATTTAAAGTCTGGGAAGCCAATCGTTGGTTTTCGAACGTCCTCACACGCGTTTGCCTATCCCAAAGGCAGCGAGCACTTCGACTGGAATGATGGGTTTGGGCTTAGGGCGCTGGGCGTAAAATATGAGATCCACATTGGCGGTAAG
Organism: Pirellulaceae bacterium; assembly: GCA_011087765.1. Classification (GTDB taxonomy): domain Bacteria; phylum Planctomycetota; class Planctomycetia; order Pirellulales; family Pirellulaceae; genus Mariniblastus. Next base: position 6,713 of record JAALLA010000217.1, on the reverse strand, counting down.
ACGACTGTTTCCATTGCCGAGTCAGGGAAGAAGCATCCGTTACTGGCGGGTATTAATTTCAATAAACCTAGACTTGCCGCGGGTACCCTTTATTTAACAACACCTCCGCCCAACGCGACAGTTTTGCTCAATGGCGTAGGGAAATCTAAAAAGGTGGGTAAGGTCAATAACGCCTTTGGCACTCATGTGTTGACCGAAACGATGGAAGAGCCCGTAGCCTGGGTTTTGGAGAACGAATACGGGGGCAAAGTATTTGCCACGACCCTTGGTCATTGGGAGACCTTTAACGACTCTCGATTTGTGAGGTTATTTTTAAACGGAATCTGCTGGACAACCGGGATAAAAATTCCACCGCGAGCCGAATTCAAAGTTGATGGTTTGTCGTCCTATGAACAGGAAATTAAGAAGTTAGTAAAAGCACAGGGCGCGAAACAACAAGACGCGAAAAATATAAAAACCAATGATCCCCTGCCTCCCGAAGATCCGGATTATAAAAAATACGGAATTTATGCCAATACAGCGCCGCGTGCCAAAACAGTCTCGCCTGGCACGACAAGCCTTCCAATTTTATTAAAGCCCCGCAGTCGAATAGCGCTTGTTGGAAACACACTATTTGAACGCGCCCAGAACTATGGTTATTTCGAGACTTTCTTACTTCAATCTTTTCCAGAACACGAACTGGTGGTTAGGAATCTAGGTTGGTCTGCGGACACATCAACCATTCAACCGCGACCTAGTAATTTTGCGGATCAAGATCAGCATCTGACACATGAAAAAGCGGATGTGATTTTTGTGGCTTACGGCTTTAACGAATCTTTTAAAGGGTTTGAAGGGCTTTCGGCATTTCGTGAAGAATTAGGTAACTATCTGAAACGGGTGCGTGCTAAGGCATTCAATGGTACGTCAGCGCCTCAACTGATTCTCGTATCTCCTGTCGCGTGTGAAAATATAAAGGGTGTTAACGCGGGTGATTTAAATAATGAAAATGTTGCATTATACGCTGCGGCGATGAAGGAAATCGCAGATGAACTTAAGATTGGTTTTGTCGATGTTTATCAAGATACACTCGCGGTGGCTAATTCGAGTGCAGATGAAATCACATCCAATGGTGTCCATTTAAACCAACGCGGTTATGAAATTTTTAGCCGATCGTTACTGAAAGGGGCCTTCAACAAAGTTGTGACGACAGTCAATGAAGATTTAAGGACAACAATCATTGACAAAAATAGACAATATTTCCGTCGGTACCGCCCGCTCAACACTTTCTACTATACCGGTGGCCGAAATAAGTCTTACGGGTATCTCGATTTCTTACCGGCGATGAAAAATTTTGATTTGCTGGTCGAAAATAGAGAGCGGCGTGCCTGGGCATTGGCAGCTGGTAAAAAAGTGCCAGACTTAGTGGATGATTCAAATCTGCCTCCCCTTCCCAAGACGAAGACAAGTCGGGGCGCTAATCGATGGATGTCTGCCGCGGACGAACAGAAGGCTTTTAAGGTTGATCCCCGGTTCGATCTTAATTTGTTTGCCAGTGAAGAAGAATTTCCTGACATCGCTGCCCCAATTCAAATGCGCTGGGACAGCCGAGGTCGATTATGGGTTAGCTGCTCAACAACCTATCCCCACGTTTACCCGGGGAATGAGCCGAACGATAAGCTCGTCATTCTCGAAGACGTAGACGGTGATGGAAAAGCGGATACATCGTCTGTGTTTGCTGACAATTTAGACATACCGATTTCCTTTGAGTTTGGCGATGGCGGTGTTTATGTTTCAGAAAGCCCGCATCTCACATTTTTAAAGGACACAAACAACGACGGAAAAGCAGATGAGCGCAAGATTTTACTGTCTGGGTTCGGTACGGAGGATTCCCATCACGCGTTGCATGATTTCATTTGGACTCCCGACGGCGATTTGATTTTTCGAGAATCCATCTTCCATCATTCGCAGATAGAAACGCCTTATGGGCCGGTTCGCCAGCAAAATAGCGGGTGGTTTCGATTTGATCCAAAGTCCCATCGTCTGACAAGTTTCGGAACTTATCACAGCACTAATCCCTGGGGAGTGACGTTTGACGATTGGGGTCAGCATATGGCAAGTCATCCAGTCTATGCGGCGGCCTTTCATTCGCTCGATCCACCCTACCCTACCCAGCACCAAAAACCCGCGGGCTTGCAAGCCTATTCCGGTACTTGCGGACAGGAGTTTGTGGATTTCAACACGTTTCCGGAAGAGCTGCGCGGCCACTTTATTAAGGCTCGTTACAAACCAACAAACCGAATCGAAATTCTAAAATGGAAAGAAACGCCTTTTGGCTTTGAAGAGAAATACGTAAGTGATTTAATTTTTTCATCCAATCTGAGTTTCATACCCGTCGATTTGCGTTTTGGACCGCGCGGTGCAATGTATGTATGCGATTGGTACAACCCGGTTAAAGGACATGCTCAATATTCCTTGAGAGATGAACGCAGAGACCGACATTCGGGTAGGATCTGGCGTATCACTGCTAAAGGGAAATCCGTTCAATCGATGCCGGCTATATTCGGATCTCCTCTGAATGAGTTGTTGGATTTACTGAAGCGACCAGAATTTCGTATTCGTTATTTGGCTAAGCAGGAATTAAGAAAGCGGGATTCTGATCAGGTTGTCAGGGTTTTAGATCAGTGGGTTTCGAATTTAGACCCTGAAGATCCTCGATTTCGGCATCATCAATTGGAGGCACTTTGGTGTTACCGTACCGTTCATGCGAACGGACGCGGGCTACCCCAATCCACCAGTCGAAGTAATACGGCTCACCGGTTGCTGCGAGACCTTTTATCTTGTGATCTCCACCAGGCGCGAGCTGCCGCAGTCGAACAATTAAGGTTTTGGCATTTCGAAATCGAGGATGCGCTTGAGTTGATCTCCATTGCTGCCAATGACACAAGCTCGATTGTTCGAATGCAGGTTGCTATTTGCTGTAGTTATATTGGCACCACGGATGCACTGGAGATCTTATTGCAAACCCTGAATTTGCCTGCAGAAAAACATGTGGCGTACGCAATTCAATCCGCACTAAATTCTCACACCCTTCAGCGGCATTGGAAAGGAAATCCAAATTACTCGATCGATCAAATCATGAAACGACTCGATCGAACGCGGGAGCTTAAAGAACCGCCCCCTAATGCTCAACAGGCGCAATATGATTCGCAAAGGAATCTGAAAACGGTCAACATCTCCTGCATTCCCGAACGCATGCTTTTTAGTGTCAACCAGGTGGTGGTGAAAACGGGGCAACCCTTGAAAGTGATTTTTACCAACCCCGATGCAACCGATCACAATCTTGTGTTTGTCAAATCTGGTGCGTTGGAAGAAGTAGGGATGGCAGCCAACGAAATGGCTCGCGATGCTGAAAATGCAAACTCCGATTTTATTCCTTCGAGTAAAGCAGGTTTGATTTTAAATTCTTCGCCGATGATTGGTCCGACCCGAAAGTCACTTGTGCATGTCATGAGGTTTGAGGCTCCCGCGGAACCCGGGATTTACCCGTTCGTATGCACGTTTCCCGGACACTGGGTGATCATGAAGGGCGATTTGGTGGTTGTGAATGATTTATCTGAAGCCGATGAAATGATCGCTGCAGCTGAACCAAAGGTGGTGAAGGAATGGTCAATGGAAGATTTTGAGGAGATTCCGGAAAGGGAGGTGGACGAAACTGTGGTGATGCGGGGCATGCAGAGTTTTGTAAAAGCGAGGTGTAACCAGTGCCATGTTGTCTCTGGACATGGAATTAACCTAGGGCCTGAGCTCACTAAAATTTCGGAACGGATGGATGGCAAGAAATTACTGCAGCAAATTATTCAGCCATCGCTGGAGTTAAACAAACAATTCCAAAATCATCAATTTATTTTGTTGGATGGTACAGTGGCATCGGGCGTTATTATTGAAGAGACGCTCAAGCAATACAAAATTGCAAGTAACTTGCTTGATCCGAAGAATGTGAAGTTGATTAATAAGGATCAAATCGATGAGCAAATTCCATCTAAGATTTCGGCCATGCCCAGCGGAATGTTAGATGTGCTTACCCGAGATGAAATCTTGGACTTAATAAGCTTCCTTGAATCAGGGGGGCACCAGTCGAATTCCCATAATTCGAAAAGCCATTGACTCTTGCGCCCAAGGTGTATTGTGAACCGTGATCTATAAAAAGGACACGCGATGGTAGCGGTTAGCCATGTGCCTCAGTCGGTAATGGCTTTGGTTGGGCAGAGGAATTCGGATTGCAATCCGAAAAAGGAATGCCAGTTACTTACCTGCGGTTTCTGATTTTTGAGAAATATGCTCGAGATAGCTAATGAGACTTGCCAAATCGTAAAGCGTGTTCTCTTCCAGAATGTTGTCGGGCATGGAGGATAGTTTTGACTCTTTGCGGGAATCGATGTCGTCTTTTTTAAATATAAACTCTTTGCCTTCTTGGTCGCGAAGCACAACTCGATCGGCCGATTCTTCGGTTACATATCCACTAACGAGACGACCGTCCAGATCGAGGATGATATTAGTTTTGAATCCCTGGGCGATAGATTGGTTGGGCATTAAAATAGCCGTTGCGAGTTCGCGTGGTCGGTAAGTTTTAGTAATGTTTCCAAGATACGGCCCTTTTTGTTTTTCGCTTACCTTCGTCGTGTGGCAAGCAGTGCAGTTTGATTTAATGAAAATGGTTTCACCGTGGCCATGATCCCCTTTGATTTGCATGGCCTGATCTACCGCGGATTTTGCTTCTAACGAACCAAGTTTCGCGGATCGATCAACAAGCATAGAAAGATTTAACGCCTGGGATGCTAGTTTTGCTGATTGAGCGAGTTCTTTGTTTTCTGAGTTGAGTGAAGCCAGTACGAAATCGTCAATCGAATGGCTTTTCAAATACGTTGCCGCGGCAACGATTCTCCCTTGGAGCAATGGATTTGAGCATTGGCGTCGAATTAGGTCATTGCAAGCAGCCTTGGTGTCCGGATTTTGGTTTTTTTCAGCCGACAAGCTCAGTAGCGCGCAGTCTGCCCAGAAACCGGAGTCTCCGGTCTGTAGGGCACGGGCAGCAATATCCTCTAAGTTACGTTTCACTAAATTTGATTTACAGAACTGTTCGCGGGCTTGTTTTATGTGCTGTTGTTTGTGACGTGGTTGATTGAGAATATCGAGTGCACGAAAAACAACAGGGATTGCTTTTGAGTCCTTTGTTTTACTTAGTAGCGATACGACTTGTTTTAGTGTGTCAGCGTTGAGTTCAGGCTCAACCGAAGAAATCAAAAAGTTGACGGTGGCCGGAGTGAGTTTGTTTCCATTAGCTAAAATTGAGATCGCTGGCGCAGTAAGTTCTCGATTGGAACTTGCGATTGCTACGATTTGGTCAATCGATTCAGTTAGATCGACTCGGTGTTTAGCCAATTGTTCCATTAAGTAAGCAGCAACATTGGAATTACTGTTTTTAAGTTCTTCCATCAGGAGACGGTGTATGTTTTCGGTCTCTTCCCATTTCACAGGTTGGTAGTAAGGACCGCGAGTATCGGGCCGTGTGCCCCACGATTGACCTGCCCACTCTGCTTCCTTGAAATACAGGCGGCATAATGTTTTAAGGATAAATTTTTTCCGATTGTCGTCCGCTCCAGATAACCGCGCGGCGAGTGCAGTGACGGTTTCTGATTGATGCATCATTCCCAAGGTCCGGAAAAAATTGGTCGGATTTTCAGTGGCCTCCAGATGCGAGAGGGTCTCACCAAAAAAGTTTCTGCGGGCAGTTTCACGAACCGCCACGTGCTGGATGGCAGGGTCGCTATTGTTCATCGCGTTAATAATTACTTGCGGATCGTCTTCGTTTTGAATTTGGTGAATCGTGCGCCGGGGCGTGTTCCATCGCGCGGTACCTTGGTCGATTAATTTTTGGCTGGCAGGGTCATTTCTACGCATCAATTCGCGTTGTGCAGCAAGTCGGCGACGGTGGCTTGGGGAGTCAAAAATCGCAATCAATTGTTTTGACGATAATTTCTCAAAATCCGGGAGGGGCTCGGGAGCGTATTCTTTAGGTTTTACTTGCACAATGAAGCCAACTTGAGGGCCAACCCATTTAAACGTCGCGCCTTTCCAACTCGAGCAATACAATCGGCTCATCCCGTCTACGTCTGCATCAGTGGGTCGAGGGAGTTTAACGAATGCTTTTGGTTTCTCTGTTTCTTTAAAAGTCGCACCTGCGGGGGCGACTTTGTGGTGATAAATGGCTCCCGTTCCCCAATCCGCAGTAAACGGAGCATGGTTCCATTTTCCAAATCCAGGTTCATCCACGTAGGCGGCACCACAGCCCGAGCCACCGCCGTAATCGGCGAGGGGTGGTACGCATTCATCGGCGAAGTTTTTATAGAGCCTGGGATAGCCATGGTCGTCGCCTCCGGTGAAGTGGTGAAAGCGAACATCCCAACCACCGCCGTCATTCGTATTATCTCGAGCAAACAAGTCCATTTCTGGACTTACTGCGACTTCAAGGATGTTTCGAGTCCCTGTGGAATAGAGTTCCAGCCCAGACCCATCGGGGCGTACTCGAATCACACCTCCACCTCGGTGCGTCAATTCCGTGCCATCAGTCCCCTTGGCATTCATAAATCCAAAGTCGCCACCTGCAATGTAAAGATACCCATCGACACCGAGGCTTAAGCCGTTGGTGGTGTGGTCTGCTGGCCGTTTGTCGTAAC
>JAALLA010000216.1 GCA_011087765.1 Pirellulaceae bacterium | reverse complement strand
GTGTATGGCGCCGCTTGCTTCCAAACGGATCCAGTTGTCACGATTCAGGCTCCACATTGCGGCCACTGATGACATACACAGGCACTAAAGACTCGGTCAATGAATCCAGGCATTCGCTCCCGGGGTGCGACAGCCCTAAAGAAAGTGCAAGTGGTGTCGGCATCAATTCTCGTGAGGGGCGACTGGTTGTCATGCAACCTACGACAGTCAACATTGAAATCAGCAGCACCAGTCTCAACCCTGCGAATCTCATGTTTCTGAAATTTAAATTTAAATTCCATCGTGACACTATTTCTCTCCTCCAATCGCTGCTGAGATTTCAAACTGACCCGTTTCTCGAAGGCCAATCCGATCGCATCGACAATCATGCCCACACCGGAACCTCAATCTCAACTATTTCGAATGCGGGATAATAGAGGAATCAGAAAACTGCAGCAAACCCAGAAAACACGAGGATTTACGATCTTCCAGCGTGCTCCACACGCGCAGGGCAGGGAACGGCGAAAATCCAGAAGCCGATATGACGCAACGCGAAACGACGAGGATAAAAAGGGACTGCTAAAACCGAGGAACAACCCATGCCGGAATTCCGCTCTCCTCCAACTGAGCCTCGTACATTTCAGTCGCGGGATGCGTTTTTGCGTAGGGCACATTTTCGTTGACCATCAATGGAAGCGATTCGGTCCACCATTGATCGTAAGCTTTCCGAAGTTCCGTTACGACTTCCGGGTGCTCATCAGCGACATTCTTTTTTTCAAATGGATCAACCGAGATATCATACAACTCTTTATTGCCGACCAACCGCCATCTCGCCGTCCGCACAGCACATTTATTAAACTTACTCAAGTTTGGATCAGCCCCTTTTTCCCAACGGCCAACATGAACAAATAAATGCCTATCCGGCCATTCAACTTTGGTATCTTCCAATACTGGAACGAGTGAGCGTCCGTCGATCTCCTGCACTGTTTCTGGAATTTTAACTCCTGCCAATTCACAGAAAGTTTTGTACATATCAATATGAGCCGCCAAAGCAGGAGTATCCACCCCGGCTCCGAGAACGCCCTTCCAACACCAAAAGGCAGGGACGTGGGTGCCACCTTCGTAAGCCGATCCCTTACCCGACTTGAAACCTGCCGTAAAGATTGGTGTCGCCTTACCGTTTAGCTTTCCCCGTTTTCCCGCTTGCCCGTTATCAGTCATGAAAATCAACAACGTATTGTCCCACAGATCCCATTCATCCATCTTCTGAATCAGGGTTCCCATATTTTCATCAATGTTCTCTATCATTCCATAACGGCCCGCAGTATTTTCATCCCAGCCCAAATCTAAAAACCGCTGTTTATTTTTCTTGGGCGCCAACATCGGACCGTGAGGCGCATTGGTCGTTATGTAAGTAAAAAATGGCCGGCCAGCTTCATGCTGGGCTTTGGTCCACCCCAACGCAGCTTGAAAAAAAACATCAGTACAAAATCCACTGGTTTTGACCAACGTATCGTTGTGGCGAATCACATTATCAAAGTAACGCCCTTGCTTAATACGATTCGGCGGATAGTCGGCGCAACTTCCCGGGTAGGCTTGCCCAATTCCACCTGCACCATGAGTAAACACTTCGCTAAAACCGCGATTCCCCGGCTGGTAGGGTTCTTCGTCCCCAAGATGCCACTTACCAAAAATCCCTGTCGCATATCCTGCTTTATGCAATAACTCGGGAAACGTAGTCGTGCTTAAAGCCATTCGCTCTCGTTCTTTGATGGTGTGAGTCACTCCATTCCGGAACTCGTGTCGGCCACTAAAAATTGCCGAGCGAGACGGAGCACAGGTTGGGCTTACATGGAAGTCTGTAAATCGAGTCGACATTGCGTGAAGCCGATCGAGGTTGGGGGTTCTCAATACCTGATTCCCCATGCAAGACAAATCTCCCATCCCCTGATCATCTGTCATGACGAGAATGATATTCGGCCGTTTTCCTTTTAAACCATCAGCGTCACACGTATCTGCGGTTCCCCCCAGTCCCTGAGCCAGCGAGAAAATCACGGTCAAACACGATAAACGGCTTAGCAAATAAAAATTCATTTCGGACTCACGATCTCTTACACTGTTTCATCCAACATCAAAATCAAACGTTAAAAACCACTTCGCCGTCTTCGGCGATCGGGCACGGTTTCGGCCGGTTCTCTTGTTAGCTTGCCTTCTGGATCTTGAAGACTACGAACGTCCATCGCCCACATTCCCCGACCGTGTGTGGAAATCACCATAATGTCATCTCGCGGATGGATAACTAAATCTGAGACGAACGTCGTCGGAAGTTGATTGGCCAACACGTTCCAATCCGCACCTCCATTAGTGGAAACATAAACTCCCAGATCTGTGCCGACATAGAGTAGATCTTTATTCTTCGGATCTTCTCGAATGACATTAATTGGCCCAGAGGGAATGTTCGCCACGATGCTCTTCCAGGTGTTTCCAGAATCATCTGACTTCCATAAATAGGGTTTCATATCGTCATTCCGTTTTCCATTCTGCGCCATAAAGACCGTGCCATCGCGATGCTGAGAGGCCACGATTTGCGAGATCCAACGATCAGAAGCAATCCCCTTGTCCTTCTTCACCCATTGCCCACCACCATCGGGGCTCATGTAGACATTGCCGTCATCGGTACCAACGTAGAGCACTCCAAATTTAAAAGGGGATTCAGAAATGGTGGAAATAGTCTGATAAGAAATGTCGCCGATTTCCGCGAGGTTATTGTTCGTCAAATCCGGGCTGATTTTTTGCATATCGTCGCCGCGATTCATCGACCGGTAAAGGAAGTTCATACCGTGATAAAGCACGCGCGGATTGTGCGGCGAAATAATGAAGGGAGCAATCCACTGCCCGCGAATCGGGTCCGCACCTGATTCTAATGGTGGCAAAAGACGTTTGCCGCGCATCCCTTGATCTAATTCTGTTCGAGAAATTTGACCGTAGAATCCAGCCGAGTAAACGGTATTGGCGTCCGTCGGATCAATCGCATGACTGCTGCCTTCTCCGCCGGGAGCCCACTCCCATTCAACCGGTCGCATTTGCCGGCTACCATCTCGGTTTTCACGTACATTCACAACACCTCGCATGCTGCCATGATCTTGAATCGAGCCGTAAACATGAAATGGCGAATCCATGTCATGCATCACATTGAAAAACTGGACGGCCGGTATTTGCTTAGTAAATAGCCTCCAATTTTTTCCAGCGTCATACGACATATTGATGCCGCCATCGTTTCCATTAATCAAATAGTTCGAGTCTTCCGGATTAATCCAAAGTGCGTGGTGATCACCATGCATCCCTCTTAGTCGGCGGAACGTTTTCCCACCATCATTCGAGACGTTGAGGGCTAACCCCATCACATAAATCGTCTCCGTGTCATTCGGGTCAACTCGAATCTGGCCAAAGACCCATCCATAAGTGGAGCTCAACCCCCGCATATAATCATTGGACTCGCTCACCTTCCGCCAATTGTTGCCCGCATCATCTGAGCGGTATACTTCCGCTCCCTTAATGGTTTTCGTACGAGGCCGTCCGTACGAATCAAATGAATTACCTTTTGGCTGCTTTTCTGATAAATCATAATTATCGACAAACGCATACAACACGTCCGGCTTTGTCAGACACAAATCAATCCCAATCCGCCCGCGAAACTTAGCCGCCGGCAACCCCTGGTTGATCGGCTGCCAGGTCTTTCCTCCATCAGTAGTCTTATGAATCCCACTCCCAGTGTAATCCGCTTCATTGCGGGGATCGTTCCAGCGTTTTCTAGTCCGCTGCCAAGTCGCTGCGTAAAGAGTCTCGGGATCCCTTGGATCCATCATTAAGTCAATGACACCGGTTTGCTCATCGAGCTCCAGAACTTTCTCCCAGGTTTCGCCACCATCCACAGTTTTATAAAGACCCCGTTCAGGATTTTCGGTCCACTCATGTCCAGAGTCAGCGACGTAGACGATGTCCGGGTTCGTTGGGTGAATGATAATTCGAGGAATCGTATGAGCCGTTGCCAGGCCCATGTGTTTCCATGTCTGTCCCGCATCGATTGATTTATAAACACCGGCACCCGCCATTGAAGATCGAAACACGTTCGCCTCTCCCAATCCAATCCAGACAATATCCTGATTGGAAGGAGCAATCGTAACGTCGCCAACTGAAGTCGAGACGCCATGTTCAAAAACTGGCTTCCAAGTCGTCCCTTCATTCTCAGTTTTCCAAACTCCCCCCGAAGCAGTGGCCGCATAAATTGAATAAGTATTTGATCTCGGGGTGGTTACCGCGACGTCCGTGACGCGACCGCTAATGTTTGTCGGCCCCAAAAATTGCCATTTTAAATTCTTATGGGGAGAGTGTTCTTTCATCTCGGTGTGCTTTTGATACCAAGCCAAACGATCTTCGGCCGAGGTATATTCTTGCGCCTGCGTTGGGATAGCCACTAACGCCAACAGCACCCAGGAGATGATAAAAATTAAAGAGAACCGTGACATGAACAACTCCTACAGACAATAGCTTAACCAACACTTGAAAACGGTAAATTCCGCGAAGACCTCTGACGTCCGCCCGTTCATGGATTCTAACGAAACCATAGCCGGGTTGCGAAGGTTTGAAAAAAGAAAAAATTCAGCCAACAATGAACCTAGTCACATTAGCTCCGGCAGTCGGCTCTGCAACAAACCCGCTCGCTCTGGGCCGGGCTAGTGTCGCTCCGATTTGGTTGTAGTCCTCGACAATCTTCGAAACCACATTGGACGCTTTTTCACGCTCGGCCAACACGATCACGGATCCGCCGAAGCCTGCTCCCGTCATCCGAGCCCCTAGCACGCCCCCTTCTGGGCCCAGCTCGCGGGCAAATTCAACCAACCCATCCAGCTCGACACAACTCACTTGAAACTTCTCGCGCAACGAAGCGTGACTTTGGTATAACATCTCACCGGCTTGTAACCAGTCCGAGTTTTTCATGTACTGGACAAAGTTCAAAGTGCGCTCATTTTCTCGCACCACATGCTCTGCACATAGAAAACTCAAATCATCGAGCTGACCTCGCGATTGCTCAAGCATGCTCCACGTAAGGTCTCGCAAGCTTTCAAGTCCCAACGTTTTTGAAACCGATTCGCAACGCTGCCGCCGGATAGCATATTCACCCTGAGACAATTCATGACGCACATGGCTATTGATCACCGCCAGAGCGAGTTGGTCATGATTAAATTCGACGTGCTCCACCGACTCATCGCAGCAGTCCAGCAATAACATGCAACCGCGTTTAGCAAAAGAAACGGAAAATTGGTCCATGATCCCACAGGGGACATTGGCGAATTCATGCTCCGCCTGTTGGCACAACCTGGGTTTTTCATTCTCCTTTAGAACGACACCGCTGACCGCCTCCAGAATTCCCGCCGTCGCAACCTCCAGCGAAGCGCTACTCGAGAGACCGGAACCACTGGGAATTGTTGAATCAATCAAAATTTCCATTCCCGGCAATTTAATCCCACGACTTAAAAAGCCATGCACTACGCCTCGCACGTAATTGGTCCAGTTTACCTTGGTAGGACTCACAGGGCAGGATAAGTCGACGACAAAAGATTCATTTTCGCGGATGCTATGAACTGTTAAAACATCGGCCTCATCGCTCTTGCCTCCAGCGATAAACGTATGCCGATCAACTGCAATTGGCAATACGATTCCCGAATTGTAATCGACATGACCGCCGATCAAATTAACCCGGCCTGGGGCAATGGAGACAAAATCGGGATTGCGATTGAAGCGTTTCTTGAATTTAGAGATCACCGCCTCGTGCCCGATATCGACACCGTTCTCGTCTGAAAAATCTGCGTTCATCGGAAAAATCACATAACAGATGGGTAAACAGAAGATGTGCTCTACACCAACAGCAGCGTAACCGGCAGCAACACCCTACCAACAATCCTCTCTTGCATCCCAAGTTGAATTATCGAGCTTAATTATCGATCTATTCTATCGCAGGAAGCACAGCTCCTTTAGCCAGCCAGCTCCTTCACGGTATTCCACGCCGGCCGATGCCATTTCAACAGAACACTTTGTCTCGCAAATCGATAATCGGCTACCGTCGAAACGGGATGAACCAACAACTCCAAATCATTAAACTGTTTCAGCCACATTTCTCGAGGTTCCGCCTTACCAAAGGTCGTTGAAATCCGCGAGGCAAGTTGACTCGTTTCACCTGCATAGAGCGCGTCTCCCCCGATTTTTCGAATCACGTAAACCCCGGGACCTTCAGGAATTACATCTAAGTCTAACTCCGAAATCAAAGTGCCCTGTGCCGACTTTAGTTTTTTCTTGCTTAGCGCGGAAATGCCGAACTGTTTTGGAGTTCGCAACGTCGCTCGATGCTTTGCATTACTCCCCTCTTTCCGCAACTTGAGCGCCGCCCAGCGATAATCGAGAGACTGATAACCAGGAGCAAACCCCGCTGCGATGGCATCAAATTGAACGCCAACCCTTGGATCACAAAAGATCTCATCAAGGCTCATGCAATATTTGTTTACAATTTGCCGCCAAGCTATTTCGCTGGCAAACAAAAAAGGACTTACTTCACTCCAGCCAATTTTTGTTCTCACCGTCGTATCAACTGAAGCCGCCTTTAATTTACCCGCTTTTCTTATGCGGAACAAAAACCGGTTTCGTTCAGCTGGAGTTCCGGGAACCGAAAGCCGATCACAGGCCAACTGAAAATCTTCATTTAATATGGGATCCGCAATCAGACGGTCAACCGAATATCCACGGTTCGTCTTTGAAAACGCTTCTATGATCTGAGCAATTTCAGAAACGAGTGATTCATGAATATCTGCGTCATCTACAAAAAGGGCTTGCTGAATTTTTTCAAGCCCCTTTGCCTTCCGAGCATCTCGCTTGGCATATTCGCTCATGCTCGGTTCTTCACTGCCATTGAGTCGATCGCCCGTCGTAATCCTGTCGAGACGCTCCATCCCTAACCGAACATAATCTTTCGACAATTCAAATCCAAAATATTTACGCCCCAATTTTTTCGCTACCGCAAGTGTCGTCGAGCTTCCCGAAAATGGATCGATTACGACATCACCTTCATTGGAACTTGATCGAATAACTCTGCCCAGCAACTGCTCGGGCATTTGACAGCCATGAAATCCAGCCCGCTCTTTAAATGTCCCGGCAACTCTCGGGAAATACCACGTGTCTTCGTCCGCCTGAAAACCATCAACCAGCTCTTGAGGTCTAAGAATCCAAGTGTCATCCGGCATTCGTCCATTGGGATTGGCTCTGGCATCGTTGTACACCAACCTTCGGGCTGACGGGACTCGC
>JAALLA010000215.1 GCA_011087765.1 Pirellulaceae bacterium | reverse complement strand
TTGGGCCCCACGACCAGAGCTCCATCGGCTTCTACAATTTCTCCGTCGAGTGTCACAAATCGCACTTTTTCGGCGTTGGCATGATTCCTTTGCAACTCCAACGCGTCCGCGAGTGTTTTGATGACCCACGTGCCACCTAACAATTGCCGGATGAACGCCACGTACGGAGGCTCAACCTGGACCAAACGATCGGCGCGGCCAATCACTCCCGGCGCACCGTTCAAGTTAACGTTAGGATCTGTCCCGAATGTGGGAGGCGAATCAAGCTGAATCAAGCCGACCCGTCCATTCAACTTCAGCTTCTCCTCGGCAATCTCGCTGGTCAAGGAAAGACCATCGACCACCACAAATTGAGCCAATTCTCCCAAAGCAACATCGACAATCGCAGCGTGTTGCACATTGACGGAGACCAGATCAGCCACCAAGCCGATCACATCTCCCATTGGTCCGGCAGGATTTAGCTTCGCTTCCTGCAATAATTCCTTGGCTCCCGCGTTGATCCCTTCGAGGCTTTTCTCTAATTCTTCAATCACCTCGGCTCGCTGAGCGAGCCCGGATTGCTGGTTTGTAAGGTCCGTCATCCGCTCGCGTCGCCCGGCGAGCTCCGATTTCAAATGATCATACTCTTTGCGGGCGATCGCCAACGCTGAATCATTCGATTCGGCTTCCTCCTGCAACCGATTCCGTTTCGACGTGAATCCCTCCCAGGCTTCTCGATGAGAACCCAGAGTTGCCTCGAGATCGGTTACCAATTTTTCAGTTTTAGATTTCGATTCACGTAGCGTTTCGACTTGGGATTCTGCGGCACTCACGGCGCGGCCGACAAAGGTCGCGGATTCTGAATATTCCGCAACCCTGTTTCGTTTCTCTTCATTGCCGGCACGGAACAGTTTTATTTTTGAATCCAACTCACCAATTTCAGCTTCGAGCCCGGCAAGCCCCTCGGACGCGCTTTCAAAATTGGTATTAGCTGACTCCGCCTCAACTTCAATCGCCCGAATCCGGTTTTGAAAATCCTGAGCACGCTGAGACGATCGCTCCAACTGTTCGCGCACTTGTGATTCACGCGCGTTAAGATCTTCCAGCCTGGATTGATTGAGGGTTAGACGCGATTCAACCTGAGCAAGTGTTTCCCTCACCTGAGTCGCTGACTCCTGGTGCTGGGTCAAATCATTTGAAATTTCATCCAGGCGATCCTCGATTGCTTTGGTTTCCGCTTTCTTGGAATCAATACTCCCGGTTAATTCTACGGCCCGCTCAGAATCAGTCGTGAATTCCGTTTCAATCTTCTCGAGCTTCTCAGTGAACGTTCGGTAATCTTTCAACCCCACAAAGGTCCGCAGTTGCTGCAAGCGATCGGAATACTCTTTGTATCTAGCCGCCTTAGAAGCCTGAGACTTTACACTGCGGTAACGACTTCCAACCTCGTCAACAATGTCGGCCAACCGAACAAGGTTTGCCTCGACTCTGGCAAGTCGTCGCTGAGCGTCAACTTTTTTTGCTTTGAAACGACTGATCCCTGCCGCTTCTTCGAAAATCGCTCGACGGTCCTTGGCATTGGTCGAAAGCATTCGCTCGACCTTGCCCTGCTCAATCAAGCTATAGGCATCGGTTCCAACCCCCGTTCCGCGAAATAGCTCGCGAATATCTTTTAGTCGACTGGTCTCACCATTGATCAGATATTCCGATTCTCCGCTGCGATACACGCGGCGGCTAACGTGAACTTCATCCGCATCGTAGGCGAATCGCTGATCCGAATTATCCAGTACAATTGTGGCCGTCGCAGAATTAGACGGACGCCGGGAATTCGCGCCAGATGACCCTTTAAAGATGACATCCGACATGTCCTTACCGCGCAGACTTTTCGCACTCTGCTCACCAAGCACCCATTTGATCGCGTCGACAATATTCGACTTTCCCGAACCATTGGGACCCACGACAACCGTGATCCCAGGTGGGAATTCAAATCGGGTTTTGTCAGCAAAGCTTTTGAACCCACTGAGTTCAAGCGCCTTCAACAT
The DNA here is from genome assembly GCA_011087765.1 of Pirellulaceae bacterium. Classification (GTDB taxonomy): domain Bacteria; phylum Planctomycetota; class Planctomycetia; order Pirellulales; family Pirellulaceae; genus Mariniblastus. Next base: position 5,351 of record JAALLA010000215.1, on the reverse strand, counting down.
GCGTTGATACCGTTTTGACTAAAAAGCTGCGAGTTTATTCTTCACTATCTGTGAACCAGTTCATCATCTTATCCCACTTGGAATCATTGTTGCTTTTTATCTCAGCTTCAATCTCACCGACTGTCTCTTCGTCGACCCTAGGAACGACCGTCACTCGCTCATTACCAGTCCGAAACAATTCAGGCAAAGCCTCGGCAACGTATTTTTCAGATTTCTCAGCGGGAATCTCATCACCATCGGGAGAATACTCCCGACCTAATTTAGGAACCGCATTGACGACTAAACGCGTGTTCAACATATTGGATTTCTTGGCAGCACGAAACATTTTCATCTGTGGACCGTACCCATATCCCATGTCAGCAAGTGTTTTTACCAAATCACCAATGCGATTGCTGCAGACCTTCTTCTCCTCTTCATCCGTTGTATACCGATTTACCGCCACTGTGCCATTTCCATTCGCCCGTACGGTCAAACCAGTTTCAACGTGAAGAAAATTATCCGCGACCGTTTGCTCCGTCCCGAATACGATAATTTCAGGGCGCTTCGACCGAGAGAAATGCAAGAGCGGATCTGCTTCCGAAGGAACAACGTGCAAGAAAAAGTCGCTCGCCAACCAGTCACCATCAACCAATGAGTCGTTTGGCGACTGAGCTCGCAATGCACGGAATGCTCCATAACGCGTTTCCGCACTTTGCAAATTCAACAAATCAGCCAGAGCAATCGACGCACTTACGTCATTAAGAGACGCCAATGCGGTGAGAGCATTCCAGCGAAACGCCGGCTCTTCTTCTGCGGCTTTTTTCAAAATATCGACCCCATCGTCATGCTCCATGAAGGCCAACGCCTGGGCCGCATGAAACTGAACCTCAAGGTCATGATGTCGCAATGCCCGCTTTAACGCCGGGACTCCGTCGACGCCAAGGGCCTCCAACCTGATCGCCGCCAGACCTGACTTTGCTGGCTCCCCAATCTCCTGCTCCAGAGCCTCCAACCGGTTCACCCGATCTGTTGCAGACTCCGAATAAGCGATATTCTTGATAACTCCCAAATAACGCCCAATGTTCTGCCGATAATTTTCAGGCACTAAAAGTACAATATCTCGATTCGTCTTGGGCTCCGCTACGCCTTTTTTCCCAGTCGCATCGTCGGTGTCAAAACGGTCATTGATCGCACGAGAAATCCGCATCGAAGTACTGGCAGGAACATTATCCTCTCGTACTTTCAGGCCAAGCGGGCGATCGACTTTCGCCTTACCACCGCCGAGCACAACCCCGCGAAGTTGATGGGAAGGATCTTGCTCCGATTCAAAAAGAGCATCCACAAGAATTCGCCCCCTCCCGTAACCAGTAGCACGCCCCTGCTTCAAGCCACCGCCAAGTCGCGCCATCGGCTGCATTCTAGTCTGCAAGATCATTCCGTTCTCGAGACTTTTCGCCACAGAACCGCCTACCGTTACAACCTCCAAATCGTAATATTCACCCTTCCGAATTCCAGGCGGAAGCATTCCTTTGATTACGACGATCTCGGTATCCAAACTCGCAATTAGCTTGCTTGGATTATCAATATTTGAATTAGCACTGAGCGATTTTAGAACAAGATCTCTCTGAACATTCGGCTTCGCACTGCTACCCGTCCGTTCCAAATCGTACGCCAGCCCAACGCCCTCTACCTTCGCAAAATTTAAACCATAAATTCCGCATAGGTCGCCAACATATTTGGTCGTTGGTTCTTTGTCTTCATATAACTGACTGATCGATTTCGTTTCGGGACTTTGCCCTCGCTTGATCAAGTTTTGACAACCAACCAAAGACAAAACTACCGATACTGCCAGACAACAGATTCCAAAACTGAGAAAACGTTCATTTCCTCGGGCCGCATCTCTCGACTCAAATGCACTTCGCAATGTCATATCGCGCCTTCCCTGGCTCGCTCTTGCTTTAACTCGATTTTTAAACGTAATTCATACGTTAAACGATTAATATCTGTGTGGAAATTACGTTCATTCGCAAACGGGGTCAACGTCAAACATCTGACAGTGCTAACCAAACTTAAGAATCAGCGCTTTCGGTAAACAAGAACCCCACAAATGCTAGCAACTGCATCGACTTACTACTAACGACCGTTATAGGAACGGGCCCGTGGAACATACTCAACAGAATCGAGATTGCCCGCGGCTTTTTTTGCAGTCATATCTGCGATAGCATATATTTCAGCAATAATTTGATTCATTCTGCGGCTCGATAACTCAGGACACTAAACCAATGCGACCTCTAAAAATTCTTGGCCTGATCCTCGTCACTTTCGTTTTTACGCAAGTACTTCAGCTAGACAATAAACTGGGAGCGCAAACGAAAAAACGGCCAATTGCAAGGGTATTTATTCTTGCCGGTCAGTCAAACATGCAAGGGCATGCCGTTGTCGATTTGGATCACCCCGAATATTACAACGGTGGAAAAGGCATCCTGACGACAGTAATGCGTTCGCCTGAGAACAAATTAAGAATGTCACATCTCGTTAATCCGGACGGCAGCTGGCGAGTGCGCGAAGACGCCTTCTGCTGGTATCGAACCGAAGATGAGCTCAAAACTGGCGGAATATCCATTGGGTTCGCAGCGTACGGCGGGGAACCTCACCATTTTGGACCTGAAATGCAATTTGGGCACGTGGTTGGTGACGCATTCAATGCTCCGATCCTAATTATTAAAACAGCCTGGGGAGGGAAGAGCCTAATGACTGACTTCCGCCCTCCCAGCTCCGGCGGTGAGGTCGGTCCGTTTTACATTCGCATGCTGGAACAGCTTGGAGAAGCGATGGAAGACGCGCCAAACAAAATCCCTGCGCTCAAAAATCACGAGCTTGTGATCTCTGGATTCGTCTGGCAACAAGGCTGGAACGATATGTGCGATCAAGACGCAATCAATCAATACACAGACAATTTAGTAAATTTCATTTCAGCTATTCGCAAGCAAGTCGGTATCCGAGACTTACCTTTTGTTTTTGGCGAGCTTGGAAACGGTGGCCCCGCTGAAGACGGCAGCATGAAGAGATTCCGTGATGCCCAGGCGGCTGTTGCTGCAAAGGGAATCAAAAACGTTTCTTATGTCGAAACGACTGACTTTGCCCGCCTCCCGGAAAACTCACCAAACCAAGGCCATGGGCACCACTGGTACGGGAATGCCGAAAGCTACTTTCTACTCGGGAATGCGTTGGGCAAATCCATGGTCCAACTTTTGAAAACCGAAGCCGATGCCGACCGGAAACAAAAGGCTCGCGTTCTGATCCTCGGTGATTCAATTTCAATTGGCTACACCCCTACCGTCCAGAAACTACTAGCCAATGACGCCGTTGTATTCCGGCCGATGCAGAGTGAAAAAAAACCTGAAAACTGCGCGGGGACCGACAATGGCATCGCCAATATTGATCGCTGGTTAAAAATTGACGGTGGGAACTGGGACGTCATCCACTTTAATTTTGGGCTGCACGACCTAAAACATGTCAGTGCCCAAACTGGAAAGAATTCAAACAATGCGACCGACCCCCTGCAATCTGACCCGAAAGAATACCAGCAGCAATTAACTGAGATCGTGAGTAAATTAAAAAAGACGAACGCCCGGCTGATCCTCGGCACGACAACGCCGGTTCCCCCCGGGGCAAAGCCGCTGCGAGAGGAAACCTCTCCTCCAATTTATAACGAAATTGCAAAAAAGATTGCTCGTGAAAACGGAATCGAAATCAACGACCTTTACGCTCATGCGTTAGCCCGGCTCAGCGAAATCCAACGTCCCGCCAACGTGCACTTCTCAGCAGAGGGCTCTCAAGTGCTGGGCAAAAAAGTCGCAACCGCGATCGCCGAGGCTCTAGCTAATCGAAACCAATAGGCAGTTCTGCAAGTCATTTCACACGGCGAGCAACCGCAAACACCAACTGTTTTTCAACTACCGATTTAGCAGACCAGTCAAACTCTATCACCTCATTGGACTTCGTTACATAACGGTTAGTAAATCCAAAGACCGGCTCACCAAATTCCAATTTTGCCATTGCCGCTTTTGTCATCTCTCGATCGTCCGGATGCACAAAATCTAAAAACGGCCGGGCCAGCAATTCGCGTTCTGTATAACCGAGCACCCGATTAAAGTTACTGTTGATTCTGCGGAAAAATCCGTCGAACCCGGCAATACAAAACAGGTCGAGCGACAACTCGAAAAACTGACTAATGTCATTTTTCAATCGATCGAGTGCCGAATCGCTGTAAATCGCCATTTCCTTTGCAAGAATCGCGGCGTCCCAGGGACGATCCGAAGGATTTGGCTGAAGACACAACTTTGCCAGTCGAATCAGCGCCTTATCATAAACCGATCGATCCAAACGGGCGTACGCATCCGACAGATCTGAATTTTTTGCTAACTGCAAAACCTCGACCGCACACTCTCCTAGATAGGGCGGATAGCCAGTCAGGATTTCACATAAAATTGCCCCCAGGCAAAACACATCCGTCCGCTTGTTCACCCGTTCACCATTGGCTTGCTCTGGTGCCATGTAAGGCAGCGTTCCGTGAACTCGCCCATTTTCGACAGTACTCTGTTCCGGATTAACCGTCTCCCTAAACCCAGTGGACGACGGGTGTGGCCTCTCTCCCGAATCGACAGACCGGGCAAGCCCCCAATCCATCAGATGAATCTCACCAAACTCGCCCACCATGATATTCGCTGGTTTGAGGTCAAGATGAATAAAGTGCTGGGAGTGAGTGTAAGCCATTACCTGACAGACATACGAAAACACACGAAGCAATTGAGCGTCTGGATTCTCTCGGTTCCTACGCTCCCTAATCAGCGTGCCAAGCGTTTCGCCTTCAACAAGTTTCATTACATGAAAGGGCCGTCCGCCCGCGGTACGCCCAAACTCATAAATCCGCACGACCCCCGGATGTTGCAAGCTCCCCATAATCTTCGCTTCTCGAATGAAGGCCGTTACCGCCGCATCAGCAGTACCGTGTCCGCAACTGAGCAGCTTAACTGCAACGTCCCGATTTAGGTCGAGATCACGTGCGCGAAAAACGACCCCCATCCCCCCACGGCCAATTTCACCGCCAAGCTGATACCGGCTAGTCGCTTCAATATATTCATCCGGATCCGCATCTCTAATTTCAAACGAATCTGAGGTTTTAGTATCCGATAAATTGCCATGTCTTGTTGAATCCATATGCAACTCCGACCTGTAATTGACGAGAAATACTTACAATCCTCAACGGGGAATTATAAATAAACCTCGACGGGCAGCTCTTCGATAATTTTAGATGGCGTAGAACGCAGAGCAAAATAAAAACAACAAAAAGTACCTTTGCGTCCCCAACA
>JAALLA010000214.1 GCA_011087765.1 Pirellulaceae bacterium | reverse complement strand
ATTTGCCATAACAAATCTGACGTCACTTGGTCTCCCATCCGATGGAACAACTTTGCAAAGTGCTGACTGTAATCAAGATTCGCTTGCTCAAACGTCAAACTTAACCGGGAAACAAAATCGAGGGGAGACTGCATCGGCTCAACCACTCGCCAAAACTGGCCACTCAGTGGATAACTCCCAAACTCGACTCCGCATTCTTTCATTCGCCGAACGTACATTCGCGTATGTTCTTGCTCCTCTTGAAGTGTCACCAACACTCCTCGACGAAACGCATACGGGGCATTCGGAAACTTCAACAAAACGAGGGCCATCAGTTCTGTCGCCAACAATTCGTGGTTGGCAAGAAAATGAAGCAATTGACCTCGTTCCAGATCATTCCCAAGGTTTTCATCTCGCGGCGGTTTGAGATTTTTTCCTGCAATTGACTGCATCGCCAATCCCGGAGGCCGCCCCGGCGCAGAAATTGACTGGACGACCGTCGACACTTCTGTCACCTCGGAAAAATCCAGATCTCCCGGAGCAGCTAATTTTTCTTCCAGCGTCGTTCCAAACACGATTTGTTCAGCAAATTCAGTTACATTCATCTCTTTAACCACACTTTATCAAAACGTCGGGCTCGTTTGACATCTCCCAAACACCAAAAAATAAGATGGCACAACGGTAAACGATCGTCTTAAAATCTATTTCCTCAACAATTATTTCCATTAGACTATAACCAAATCATAGAGTAAGTCACCGGCGAGACGACGATGCCTTTTCGATGCCTTTTCGTTCATTTCTTGCCCTTGCGAACTTGAGCACCATGAGTCAGCAATATCGATCGCCATCTGACATGATTCAAAGAACGTTCTTGGCCTGTTTTCTTGGAATTAGCACACTTGCATGCCAAACCTTCGGGCAAGAGGTAGTAGAAGCAACCGCGAATTTTCCAGCCGAACAGATTGAATTCTTTGAGACCAAAATACGTCCACTGCTCGTTGAGAAATGCTATCACTGTCACAGTACCGACGCGCCGGAACTGCGAGGTGGTCTGTATGTCGACAGCCGACTTGGACTAATCACTGGCGGCGACTCAGGGGCTGCAATCTCACCGGGGCACCCTAGTGATAGCCTCTTGATCGATTCTGTTAACTACACTTCCATGGAAATGCCTCCCGATGGCAAACTCAAACCTAAACAAATCGCTGCGCTAACCCAGTGGGTTGAAATGGGAGCGCCGTGGCCACGGGTTACCTCGGCCCCTGGCACTCGTCCACCGTCCGAAAAAACTGACTGGTCTAGCTTTGATTGGGAAGCGGCACGGAAAAACCATTGGGCTTGGCAACCGATAAAGCGTCCCTCACTACTCGATGCAACGCCAGTCCCCGGCCTCAGCCCGATTGACCAACTTGTCTCTGCCAAACGAAACGCTGCAGACTTAACACCAAACTCCCCGGCAAGTCCGGTAATTTTAGTGCGCCGAATCTACAACGACCTGGTCGGCGTCCTGCCCACGCCTGCTCAAGTGGATACTTTCGTTTTATCCGCAGCCGAGGATCGCCCCCGCGCGATAGCAACCTTAGTAGACGAATTATTAGCAACCCCTCTGTACGGCCAACGCTGGGCAAGGCACTGGTTGGATGTCGCCCGATTCAGTGATGGCCGGGGCGGCTTTATGGACAACAAACCGCTAGAGCAAGCATGGCGTTATCGCGACTGGGTGGTTGAGTCGTTCAACAATGATTTGCCTATCGACGAATTTATAAGGCTTCAAATTGCCGGTGACCTTCTCGCCCCAAGTGATCAGGCCATCGCAACTGGATTTTTTGCACTGGGGCCAACGTATCAATCCGACGGCGGCGATCCCGATAGTGTCGCACAGGCAAAAGGCGAAACTCTGGATGATCGAGTTGATACTCTCACCCGCGGGCTCATGGGTATCACAGGATCTTGCGCGCGATGTCACGATCACAAGTTCGATCCAATTCCACAAATAGACTACTACTCACTTGCCGGCATCTTTAACAACACAGCCGTACATGATCGCCCCTTAGCGCCTGTGGAAATCGTGAATCAATTTAACCAACACCGACAGCAAGTCGATGCACTCAATAAGAAAATCAACCCGCTAAAAAACAAACTCCAACAGGAAAAACGGGAGCCAACGCTGGATGAACAGGAAAGTCTTGATCAGTGGCTGCCCAACCTAGCGGCACTGCTCGCGGATCCGCCTCCGGGTTACGAAACCGCACATGCTCTCCGCGATACGGGCAATGTAGATATGAAAGTTGCAATTCGTGGTAATTTGCGAAAAACCGGGGCCGTCGCCCCGCGGCGATTCCCCCGTTTAATTACGACTGGAAACACCGAAACTTATCAAAACGGAAGCGGACGAATCGAACTCGCTGATGCGATCGTTCACCCGGAAAACCCGCTTACCGCGCGCGTCTTTGTAAACCGAATTTGGATGCATCATTTCGGGGCTGGATTGGTTTCGACCCCTAGTAACTTTGGAACACTGGGGGCAAAACCAACCCATCCCAAACTACTTGATTGGCTGGCAAGCGAATTCGTTGCTGACGGCTGGTCCTTGAAATCGCTTCATCGAAAAATTATGAATTCGCAAACGTATCAATTAAGTAGCGAAAACAATCAAGAAGCATTTCGTCGGGACGGCGACAACCGTTTATTGTGGCGGATGTCACCGCGCCGCATGGACATTGAGTCGTTTCGAGATTCTCTTTTAGCTGTCACCGGCGAGCTAGACATCCAAGCCGGGGGACCATCTCTGCCAGACACAACCAATAATAAACGCCGAACGCTCTACGCCAAAGTAAGCCGCAATGGCGATGTCTACGAATCCGATCGTTTTCTTCGACGGTTTGACTTTCCACTTATGCGAGCGACCGTTGCCCAACGTCCAAACAGTATTGTTCCGCAACAGTTTCTTTTTCTTTTGAATAGTGATTTCATGATGGCGCGCGCAAAATCACTAGCACTCCAGCTTAACAAGACAGTAGTTAGCAACGAGTCAGGCAATTCGGAAACGGAGAAAATTGAGTTGGCTTATCGCTGGCTCTACCAGCGCGAGCCAACCCTCGAGGAGATCGAAATTGGTTTACAATTTATAAAAACCGATCAAAATACAGATCATTTATCGAACTGGGATCGGTACGCTCAGGTCCTCTTGAGTGCGAATGAGTTCATGTACATCCGTTAACCCTTCCTACTTAAGCAACCCAACACAGGTCCATTGCATGTTCCATCGCAACCCAATCCCATCCCTGACGCGCCGTGACGCATTACGAAAAATGGGCGCAGGCTTTGGCACCATGGGACTCGCCAGCGTTCTTTCGCAAACAGATCTACTAGGCAGTCAGTTTGCGACCGCTGGTCTTAACTCCTCACCACTGGCACCAAAACCACCCCATTTCGCTCCAAAAGCAAAACACGTCATTCAGCTATTCATGCCGGGAGGGCCGTCGCAAGTCGACACTTTCGACTACAAACCCAATATTGCCAAACATGCCGGCGAGCGGCCCGACTGTGTCGACCGAAAGTCCCTAAGAAATACTAAAATGGGGCTCATGCCTTCACCCTATTCTTTCAAACAGTATGGCAACTGTGGCAAATATGTTAGCGAAATTTTTCCACACACCGCTCAATGTGTTGACGACATTTGCTTCATCCATTCGATGCACACTGATATCCCCGAACATGCCGGGGCGATGATGATGATGAACGCGGGACATTTGCAGCCAAGCCGACCCAGCATGGGCTCATGGATGGTATATGGACTCGGCACCGAAAATCAAAATCTACCTGGATTCATTGCCATGAGCCCGCGGGCTCAACCTCGCAACAAACTGGCGAACTGGAGTAACGCATTCTTGCCGGGTGCGTATACCGGGACATACGTTAATATTCACGACATGAAACCCGAACGCATCCTCGATGACCTTAAAAACAAATGGCTCCCCAAAGTCGACCAACGGAAACAAGCCGACCTCTTAGCCCGACTCAACCAATTAGACCTCAACCGACAGCAGGGTGATCAACAATTAGAAGCCAGTATTCAGGCAATGGAGATGGCATTCCGAATGCAATTTGCCGTCCCCGATGCGTTCGATACGTCTCGAGAAACCAAATCCACGCTGGAAATGTATGGCGACAGCGAATATGCCAAAGGCTGTCTCTTAGCTCGCCGCTTGATTGAGCGAGGGGTTCGCACCGTCCAACTATCACTCTCCATCGACGGCTACGATATCGCTTGGGATACCGGCCATGGCAATATCGTCGATGGTCATCGCAAACTCGCGACTGCCTGTGACCAAGGAATTGCAGCCTTGATCAAAGACCTGAAACAACGTGGCCTCTTCGATGAAACCCTGATCATCTGGGGAGGTGAATTCGGTCGGGCTCCAACATCTGAGGGACAGAAGGGACGCGACCATGATCATTACGGATTCACTACCTGGATGGCCGGAGGTGGTGTCAAAGGGGGAATCAGCTATGGAGCGACGGACGAATTTGGCTTAACGGCGGTCGAAGACCGCGTGCATGTGCACGACCTTCATGCCACTATCCTTCACTTGATGGGGCTTGACCATGAACGGTTAACGTACCGGTACAGTGGACGTGATTACCGTCTAACAGATGTCGCTGGAACCGTTATTTCAGACATCATTGCCTGATCCTAACTTTTAGTTCGTGAAAATCTAACGCTGCAATCACTTTTCAAGCTAGTTGAATCTGGATCAGATTGAATTGCAGCGGCACCAAATACACTGCAGCCCATCGGTAGGATTAATGACTCCCCCTCAGATTATTTCTTTCGGCGAAGTCCTCTGGGATATCTTTCCCGACCGCCAAAAATTCGGGGGTGCGCCTGCCAATTTTGCCTGCCACGCAGCGATTCTAGGTGGAAAAGTGGCCATGGTAACCGCCGTTGGAAATGACCAACGTGGTCGTCTCGCCATCGATACTTTAACAGGCTACGGAATTGAGACCGAATTAATTCAATTCTCATCCAGCAACCCCACTGGCATCGTCCAGATTGAATTAGACGCTTTCGGCAAACCCAAATTTACCATTGAACCCAACTCGGCCTGGGACGATGTCGTTTGGAATTCGAATTTAGCGGAACATATTCCACGCGCCGACGCCGTCTATTTCGGAACCCTCGGCCAACGCCACGAACCCGCTCGATCTACCATCCATCAAGCCCTTGAAACCGCCGCAAAATCCAATGTGACTCGATTTGTCGATATTAACTTACGTGCTCCTTTTTTTAATAAGGACAGCATCACTCATTCCATCATGAGCGCCGACCTTCTTAAATTAAGTGACGAAGAACTTTTACCTGTCTGCCAAGCGTTAAATATTACTCTCGAAAAATCAGCTGAGGCATCATTGCAACACATTAAATCGATCGCTGATCTCGAAGCAGTTGTGATGACGAGCGGTGAGAAAGGAGCGATGCTCGCCAACGCACAGGGAACATTAATTCAGCCTGGATTCCCAACTGAAGTAAAAGATACCGTCGGCGCGGGCGATTCATTTGCAGCTGCATTTTTGATGGGCTGGCTTCAAGGTACTCCCGACGACCAGATCTTGCGGAATGCCTGTCACACCGCATCGAAAACTTGCACCCACTGGGGAGCGGTTCCAACCCAACCGCACTGAAAGCCTGTCGCCGATTGCCGGCGAGGGTCTCCAGTACTTTAAAACGACTGAATTTGACTAAATTTCTAATCACCGCTGATATCCTTTGCGGCATTTTCAATTGTCTTTTTATCGGTTGTACGGCCACGCGATTCGGATCAAAATAAGTCGATGATCAAGAACCCCATTCTTCCTGGATTTAATCCGGATCCATCCATCTGCCGCGTTAACGATGACTACTTTATCGCGACCTCAACCTTTGAGTGGTTCCCGGGTGTTCAAATTCATCATTCCAAGGACTTAGTCCATTGGCGACTATTGACGCATGCCCTCAAGGAAACGCGCCTCCTGGATTTAAAAGGAGTTCCGAGTTCTGGAGGGGTCTGGGCTCCCGCATTAAGTTATCACGATGGATTGTTCTATCTTTGTTATACCGTCGTTCACCAACACGAAGCCGCCACCAAGGATACGCCGAACTTTCTGATTACATCGCCTTCAATCGAAGGTCCCTGGTCCGATCCAGTCATGATCAATGCGTCCGGTTTTGACCCGTCTTTATTCCACGATTCAGATGGCAAGAAATACTGGCTAAATATGGTATGGGACCACCGCCCCCACAAACATCCATTTCTCGGAATCGTACTTCAGCCATTTGATCCGGTCGAAAATCGTCTTACCGGAAAACCCGAACTCATTTTCAAAGGGAGCGAAATTGGCCTGACAGAAGGTCCGCATCTATACCAACGTAATGACTGGTATTACTTGCTAACTGCCGAAGGGGGAACTGAATACGAACACGCGGTCACACTTGCCCGATCGCGAAATTTACTGGGGCCTTACGAACTCCACCCGGAAAATCCAATTTTAACGTCTAACGGACATCCCAACCTCGACCTTCAAAAGGCGGGACATGCCAGCCTCGTAGAAACGCAAACCGGCCAATGGTACATGCCTCACCTTTGCGGACGCCCGCTACCTAATACAAGACGTTGTAACCTCGGTCGTGAAACGGCGATTCAGCAGGTTGAATGGCGGGATGATGATTGGCTTTACCTCGTCGGCGGGGGTAATTCACCAGCCAATGAAGTGGCAGCTCCCAATTTGCCGTCTCAACAGTGGCCTGAAGTACCTCCGCGAGCTCCGTTTGATTCGATTCAATATGCGACACCACGGTTACCGTCCGCGCGCGTGATTCGCGAACCTGAAAAACTGACGCTTCAAGGTTCCGAATCCTTGGAGTCCTGTTTTGAACAGGCGATGCTCGCACGCCGTTTAACGATGCAGCGGGCGGCTGCGAAAACTCGGCTGCGATTCAAACCCCATTCATTTCAACAAATGGCTGGACTGGCGGTCTATTACAACAATCACCTGTTTCACTATCTCTATCTAACCTACGATGAAGACCTCGGCACCTGCCTGCAAATTCACAGTTGTGATGACGGTGTCTCCTCGTTTCCGCTGGCAGAACATCCGGTCGCCGTGTCCGCCGAGGAACTGTTCTTCAAAGTAGAAATTGATCATTCCCAGCTACAGTTTTTCTGGTCCGAAGACGACCAAACCTACACCCGCGTCGGCAGTGAACTCGATGCCTCGATTCTCTCCGATGACCATGGTAAACACTGGGGCTTTACGGGTTCCTTTATCGGCCTCGCCTGCCAGGATCTTACCGGTGGCGGTCACCCCGCTGAGTTTGACTTTTTAGAGTTAATCGAATTAAAAAACGACTAGCCCAAATAGCAAACCCG
>JAALLA010000213.1:4353-7455 GCA_011087765.1 Pirellulaceae bacterium | reverse complement strand
CGCGACCAGAAACGGCTGGAAGCCTATCGGAACAAGCGAATTCGGAATCGATAGAACAGGCCGGTCAACTGTTTGGCATCGGCCGGGACAAATGAAACAGCTCCAGCTTGGCTGGGTTAAACAGAGAAAGATAAATTTATGCTAATTGGAATAAGAGAGTTGGTGGGTTGGGTTCTCGTCTTACTCGGCCTTTGTTTAATCGGAGTAGATTTTATGCTTGCGTTGAACCGTAACGTGATCGAAGCCTTAGCGCTGGCGTTGCCTTCTGTTATTGTTTTTCGATCCGGTATTGGTTTGGTTCGAATTTCGATGGCAGCCCGCATCGCACTTCGCTGAGACGAAAAACGTGTCTGCGCTTTTAGCGATTAAGTTGCAACCCGTTGGTCTATTGTCTAAACAGATATTCCCCAGGGATAAAATTGATAGTTATTGTCCTGCCCGAGTCCGGTGAGTCTATTTTGAGAATTTCCGTCGCCAGTGGATTTTCACATTTTTGCTGAATGACTCGCTTTAAAGGACGCGCTCCGTACTGGGGGTCATATCCTTCGTCAGCGATTGCCGCTCTGGCATCTTCGGTGACGTTCAGATCCCATCCCAATTCCGCCACGCGACGTTCCAGTGAATTGAGCTGCAGATCGACGATTTTCCTGATCTCTGCTTCATTGAGAGTTTGGAAAATAATCTTTTCATCGATTCGATTGAGAAGCTCCGGAGCGAATTTAGCTTTCAAGGCTTGTTCCATGGCCGCTTGCATTTCTTCGAGAGAGCCACCCGATTCTGTGATTTTCTGAATGAGTTGGCTGCCGATATTGCTGGTCATCACGACAATCGTATTGGTAAAATCTACCGTATTTCCCTTGTTGTCGGTCAGTCGCCCATCGTCGAGGAGCTGCAGGAGGATGTTGTAAACATCGTCGTGCGCTTTTTCGATTTCATCTAGTAAGATCACTGCATAGGGACGGCGCCGGACCGCTTCGGTTAGTTTTCCACCCTCGTCGAATCCAACGTATCCCGGCGGAGCACCGATAAGTCGACTGACGCTGTGTCGTTCCATGTATTCGCTCATGTCGATTCGAATCATAGCGTCCTGGTCGTCGAACATAATCTCGGCGAGGGCTTTGCATATTTCGGTTTTTCCGACGCCCGTCGGACCCAGGAAAAGAAAGGAGCCGATAGGACGATTGGGATCTTGCAGGCCACTTCTGCTTCGTCTGACTGCATTGGAGACCGCCGCGACTGCTTCCTCTTGCCCGATCACGCGTTGGTGGATTCGCTCCTCCATGACGAGTAGCTTGGCTCGTTCCGTCTCCAGCATGCGATTCACGGGGACACCCGTCCAGACGCTCACGACTTCCGCAATTTCATCTTCGGTGACCATCTCACTTAATAATCGTTTCTGGTCACTTGCTGGTGACTCATCCAAAGCCGCTTGACGAATTTCTGCCTCTTCAATTTGTTGTAGCAGCTGCTTTCGTTGAGTGTCCAATTCGTAGAGTCGGCGGTAGTCATCTTCATTGACAGGCAGTCCTGAGGATTGATCCGTTTTAATTTTGGAGTCGAGTTGGTTGAATTCGAGCTCGATTACAGCCAGGTTTTCGCGCACATTTTGAACTCCGGTCATTCCGAGTTTTTCGGACTCCCATTGTTCGCGAAGGCTGGCTAGTTCCCGTCGTTTCTCTTCCATCTCGGTTTTCACAAGCTCGAGTCGCGACTTAACATCGTCGTCTTTTTCGTCGGCCAATTGCCGAGCCGCTAATTCCAATTGAGTCAGTCGCCGTTGGACAGTGTCGAGTTCCTCTGGGACGCTGTCGAGTTCCATCGCGAGTCGCGATGCAGCTTCGTCGACAAGATCGATAGCCTTGTCGGGGAGAAAACGATCGGCAATGTATCGATTTGATAATTGGGCTGCGGCGACCAGCGCGGAATCTTTAATTTGGACGCCATGATGTGTTTCGTATCTCTGTTTCAGACCGCGCAAAATCGAGACGGTATCCTCTACCGAGGGTTCGCCCACGTAAACGGGTTGAAAACGCCGTTCGAGAGCGGCATCTTTTTCGATATATTTTCGATACTCATCGAGAGTCGTCGCACCGATGCAATGTAGTTCTCCCCGCGCGAGTGCTGGTTTAAGGAGATTCGCTGCATCGTTTCCCCCTTCTGCCGCACCGGCGCCGACAACTGTGTGAAGTTCATCGATAAAGAGAACAATTTGACCTTCGGAGTCCATCACTTCCTTAAGGACTGCTTTCAATCGGTCTTCGAATTCGCCGCGAAACTTGGCACCGGCGATTAATGCGCCCATGTCAAGCGCCATCACTCGCTTGTTGCGAAGACTTTGCGGGACATCGTTATGGACAATGCGGAGTGCGAGCCCTTCAGCGATTGCTGTTTTGCCAACGCCGGGCGCACCGATCAGGACGGGATTGTTTTTGGTGCGGCGTGAAAGGACTTGGATTACCCGTCGGATTTCTTCATCGCGTCCAATCACCGGGTCAAGTTTTCCTGCGGTTGCCATCGCCACCAGATCGATGCAAAATTTTTCGAGCGATTGGTATTTGTCTTCTGGATCTTGATCTGTGACGCGGTTGTTTCCGCGGATTTCTTTCAGACCATCAAGTATTGTAGGTTCACTGACCGCGTTTAATTCAAGCAGTCGTTTAGCTTGCCCGTCGGTTTTCAAGAGCCCCAGCA
Source organism: Pirellulaceae bacterium (assembly GCA_011087765.1). Classification (GTDB taxonomy): domain Bacteria; phylum Planctomycetota; class Planctomycetia; order Pirellulales; family Pirellulaceae; genus Mariniblastus. The sequence goes on along the minus strand of JAALLA010000213.1, from coordinate 4,764 downwards.
ACAGGTGTTCGGTGGAAACAAATTCGTCCTGCATGTTTTTAGAGATCGTCGCAGCGGAGTCGAGAACCTTTTGTAGTTCTCGACTGAGATCCGGTTTGTTCGTGCTTGTTGAGCTGGGAATCCGTTTGATTTCGGATTCAACCATATCGATTAATTGTTTGGCGGGCGCGTCAATCTTCTCCAGCAATGGCGCAACGATCCCATCGGTTTCCTCAAGAAGTGAAGTCATGAGGTGCAAAGGTGTAATTTCGGGATGCCCCATGACACTTGCCTTATTTTGGGCATAGGCAATTGCCTGTTGGGCTTTGGTCGTTAATTTTTCGAAACGAAATGACATTACAATCCTCCAACAGAAACAGGCATAAATCGTCGTAACGACGTTCTGGCAGACGAGCCGTCTGTCCATGCCTA
>JAALLA010000213.1:0-4253 GCA_011087765.1 Pirellulaceae bacterium | reverse complement strand
GTGTGAACCGTACGTTCTTCATTGGGGGTAATCGTGCGATCGGTTTGGCGGTGTTGGCCAAGGATCATGCCAACGATTTTTAGCCCCTGTTCCGAATCGGAGTTTTGCAGATTCAGTATTACCGGTGCGCCGCTATCACCGCCAAATGCATTGAAGTCGAGGATGAACTGCGGATGTCGATTAACGGGAGCATTGGGAAAGGAAGCCACGGTTGCGTTTCGAAGGACGGGCCAACCCGCTCGGTTGCCTTCCATCTGTGCCGGAAAAGTGGGAATCAGGCATGGCTGAGCCGGAGCAAGGCTTGGCCCGGCAGATTCTGCTTTGGCGAGCTGATTGAGTGGAATGGGTTTGACAGCCGCTTCCTTTGGAAGAGCGATTTTGATCGCTGCAATATCGTATCGGATATGTTGTTCCCAAAGTGAACGTTCGTTTTCACGAATTGAAAATTTGTGTTCGAGTCGCTCGAATGAACCGTCGTCATTCTTCTTTCTTAAAATGAGCGTCGCAATTTCGCCATTGAGATTTTTGAAAACATGAGCGGCAGTAACGACGACCGTTGTTTTCAGATTTTTGTTCTCGGCTGGGGCCGATACTAACCAGGCAGTGCCAGAGGTTCGGCCGTCGGTCAAACGGAAGGTAGCCTGCATAATAGCTTGCCCCTCGTTTGCAAGGCAGCCGGGAGAAGCGGATGGGACGAAGCAAACCAACGCCGTCAGGGTTAATAAAAGTTTCACGATTGAGCTCCAATAAAAAAGGAGTGGCGAATTGCCACTCCTTCAGTTTAAACGATTTGACGCTCGATTCCTGTTTCAGGAACCAAATGCAGCCAATTAATCTTTTACTTCGAATTCAGCATCGATCGCTTCATCTTCTGAAGAAGGAGTCTCGCTGGCATCCGCTGTGGCTCCGGCAGTTTCTTCTTCCCCATTCTCTGCTGCGTTCGCGTACATGGCAGCACTCATCGCGTGGGAAGCCTGCTCAAGTTCCTGGACTGCTGATTTAATCGCATCCGTATCGACCCCTTTGGCCGCTTCGCGCACTTTCTCGATAGCAGCTTCGAGTGGTTCCCGATCGCTGTCTTTCAGCTTGTCCTCGTTTTCCTTGATCATCTTTTCGACCTGGTAGCTCATGGTTTCACCTTCGTTTCGAGCGGTGACCAGTTCGTACTGTTTGCGATCGTCTTCTGCGTTCATCTCCGCATCTGACTTCATCTTATTAATCTCTTCTTCGGATAGTCCGGAAGACTCTTTAATCTCAACGTTGGCTTCTTTACCGCTGCCGAGATCCTTGGCCGAAACATTCAAGATGCCATTTTGGTCAATGTCGAATTTGACCTCAACTTGAGGAACACCTCGCGGAGCGGGAGGAATGCCGGTCAGATCGAATTTTCCAAGAATTCGATTGTTGGCGGCCATTTTCCGTTCGCCCTGGAAAACTTGAATTGTGACCGCGGTTTGGTTATCGGCAGCAGTACTAAAGGTCTGCTTTTTCTCTGTTGGAATAGTTGTGTTTCGTTCAACCAGTGCTGTCAGGATACCACCTTCGGTCTCAATGCCGAGCGTCAAAGGAGTTACGTCTAGTAAGAGAACGTCTTTTCGATCTCCAGCGAGTACGGCACCCTGAATCGCAGCACCCACGGCGACAACCTCGTCAGGGTTAACCCCTTGGTGCGGGTCTTTTCCAAAAATCGATTTGACCATCGCCTGAACCTTAGGGACTCGTGTTGAGCCTCCGACGAGAACAATCTCATCAATATCGGAAGGTGATAGTTTTGCGTCTTTTAGTGCCTGCTGCACGGGAGTCTTGCAACGCTCGACCAAAGGATCGACGAGTTCTTCGAATTTCGCTCGCGTGATATTCATCTGGAGATGTTTTGGGCCGCTTGCATCTGCCGTGATAAACGGAAGGTTGATGTCAGAAGCCTGAGCGGAGCTCAGTTCCTTTTTGGCCTTTTCGCAAGCTTCCTGAAGCCGCTGGAGAGCCATGGTGTCGTTGCGCAGGTCAACTCCGTTGCTCTTTTTGAATTCATCTGCAACGTAGTGAATCAAGACTTCGTCAAAGTCATCTCCACCGAGATGGGTATCACCACTGGTGCTGATAACTTCAAACACTTTCATGCCGTCATCGTCATTGAGTTCGAGGACGGAAACATCGAAGGTTCCCCCACCGAGGTCGAAGACGACGATTTTCTGTTCTTTCTGTGCTTTTTCAAGGCCGTAGGCCATTGCCGCCGCAGTTGGCTCGTTGATAATTCGGGCCACTTCCAAACCGGCGATTTGACCCGCGTCTTTTGTAGCCTGACGCTGTGCGTCGTTAAAGTACGCGGGGACGGTGATCACTGCTTTGTTAACTTTGTGACCGAGATAGGACTCCGCCGCTTCCTTGAGTTTGCGAAGTGTTTTTGCGGAAATTTCCTGAGGTGTGTATTCCTGGTCGCCAATTCCGATTTTTACATACTCATCGGCGGCCCCTTTCACCTCGTAAGGGATCATTTTCTCTTCAGATTTAACTTCGTTATGACGGCGTCCCATGAACCGTTTAACCGAGTAAATCGTTCGTGTCGGGTTGGTAACCCTCTGGTTTCTAGCCGGGGCACCGACAATGGTTTCGTCGCCATCGGTGAACGCGATGACACTTGGGGTGGTGCGATCACCCTCTTGGTTCGCGATAACCGTTGGCTCGTTGCCGTCCATGACGGCGACAACAGAGTTAGTCGTACCGAGGTCGATGCCGATGATTTTTTCGCCTTGAGCCATGATTGGCCTCCTATCTGTAATTATTGGAACGATCGAGGCTCTCCCAGTTGTTGCCAAGATCATGTTTTTTAGATTTAGCCCTTACCTGCCCTCTGGACAGATAAACTGCGTAACAGGGTTCTAATTTGCAAAGCCTGTGCCAATTGGAGAAAACCGAGAAATAAGCTTGAAACAGAGCTTTAAGCAGACAAATCGGTCAAATTTACGCTAATCGTGGTCGAGAAGCGCAGTGAAAGCATCCACGTCTGACATATTGTCATTTTGACTGGCCGAGTGGCCAAGCGACGATGGGCAAAATTATGAGCCCAGGCGTTGGGCGAAAACGCTGAATTTAAAGAGTCCTCGACAGGGATTAGCGTTTCTTTTTTTTGCCGTCGCTTCGCTTCAAACCAGCTCGATCCAGCAACGAATCCTTGAATAGATCGTCCAGCTGTTCGTCTTGGGGCGGAGTTCCGTAAGCACCAAGTTTGGTGGGATTGTAGCGAACTTCGAATTTGTGTTTGGCGATAGTGAGTTCAGCATCGGGATCTAGCCGACGGCGAGAGCCGAGCATGATTCTCTTTCCATTGATTTTTATGCCATTTCGTGACCGTAAATCACGAACAAACCAATAGCCTTCTTCGATTTCCAGCAGGCAATGATGGGATGAGACGTTGCCATAGTTGAGGACAATATCGCAACCTTCGCGGCGTCCAATTCGGAGCCGTTTTTTCATCATTGGGATCGGATCACCGCCGCCCACTGGTACAAGTTCGCCGTACATATTTGTGACGTGAACGAAATTCACGCTGTACAAAAGGAAGTTAAAGCCCCAAACTGTTGGGACAGGAACGATCGAACCACTGCGTGTGTTTTACTACCCGGTCGTTCGAACAATTAAATTTAAGCGGTACTTACATTGTCGTCAACTAAAAACACCCCTGATAATCCGCAAGTAATGGACTGGAAAGCCGATGGTTTGCGGTATTTCGGTTATAGCTATTATTTGAAGAAGCTTTTTGGCTATCGGGTACAACGAGTCAGCGTTGATGCTGGATTTACCTGCCCCAATGTGGACGGAACGGTCGCAATTGGCGGTTGTACCTTTTGTGACAATCGTAGTTTTAGTCCAAGTCGAAGGCTTCCCCGACAAGACATTCTGGATCAGCTTGAAGAAGGTATATCGCGGGTCAAGCGGCGCTATAAGTGCAAACACTTTATGGCTTATTTCCAGCCTGCGACGAATACCTATGCCCCGGTCGATGTACTTCGGCCTCTTTATGAAAGGGCCATTTCGCATCCCGATGTTGTCGCACTGGCAATTGGAACGAGGCAGGATTGTGTGCCGGACGATGTTCTTGACCTACTTCAAGAGATGGGCGAAAAGGTGCCACTCACGGTGGAATACGGCTTGCAGACCATTCATCAAAAATCGCTGGATTGGATGAATCGTGGTGACAACCACGATTCGTTTGTGGATGCAATGGAGCGAAGTGTTGGCCGCGGATTCGAATTGTG
>JAALLA010000212.1:2021-7488 GCA_011087765.1 Pirellulaceae bacterium | reverse complement strand
AAAAAAAAGTTGAAATTGACTCGTTGAATGATCCAAGAACTCCTTCAATCTGAAAACCTTCAAACGATTCCCGTTGAGGATCCAATTGTCCTATGCGCTTCGGATGACAATTATGTAAAGCCGCTTGCAGTCACCCTCCACTCTGCTGCTTCATCGCTCAAAAACGGAAACCACCTTCACGTCATTCTGATGGATGGCGGTATCTCCGAAGCGAACTGGATGGGCCTTCGGGAAACACTGGTCGACCTTCCAATTTCCATTCACGTCCTGAAACCTAACCCGAGAGAATTCAGCGACCTGGGAGTCTCTCACCACATTACTCACGCAGCCTACTTCCGACTTTTGGCAGCCCGACTTCTACCTGAGGCGATTGAAAAAGTGATCTATCTGGACTCAGACGTGCTGGTCCAATGCGATCTAACTGAACTTTGGAATTTCGACGTAGGCGAACACTATTGTCTCGCAGCCGTTGATATTGCGTGCCCTTTTGTCGACGCCTACGAAGCCCAGGCGAAACTTGGAACGCTTAAAAAGGCCATCCCTCATCTAGCGGCGATCTCGCCAATTCCCAACTGGCGACAGCTGAAGCTAGATGGCTCAGCGCCCTATTTTAATAGTGGGGTCATGGTACTCAATCTAAACCGCTGGCGAAGAGAATCGATCGACCAAAAACTGCTGGCCTGCCTCCGTGAAAATTCAAGTTATGTTTGGTGCTGGGATCAGTATGCACTCAACGTGGTCTTCGCAGGGCAGTGGGGGCAACTCCCTCCGAGATGGAATCAGGGGGCCCATGTTTTTGAATTTCCGGATAACGACCATTGCCCAATCAATCCTGCAGAATTTTCTCAGATGCGAGACCGCCCAGCACTGATTCACTTCACAACGGAATTTAAGCCGTGGAAATTCCACCCTTTCCACCCACTCCGTGAAAAATTCTATGAGAGTCTCGACCAAACAGCATGGGCGGGATGGCGGCCTGAGCGACCTGACTTCAGCATCAAACGCTGGTGGGATTTAACCGCCGTTTATTGGATTCGCAAATGGGTTATTAACTATCGAAAGGCGCGCTCGCTTTTCGCTTAGCGTTAACTTTTCGCTTAGCATTAATATTCGCGATTTGATCCATGCTCAATCCTAACCCGCAAGCTGCAGTCCCACAGGACGTGAGCATCGAAGCTCGCGAGCTTACCAAGGATCATCCGCTACCCATCGTCACTGTTTTTGCCCTTCCCAAACCCTTCGGCGGAAAAGCCGATCTCATTCAAAGAAATGCGATTCAATCCTGGGCCGCACTGAAACCAGATGTTGAAGTAATTCTGCTGGGCGATGAAACCGGTATCAAACAAACGGCAGAAGAATTTGGTGTCCGTCACGTTAGTGGCCTGCGATGCAATGAACATGGCACGCCGTTGCTCGACTCGGCCTTTCGACTTGCCCATCAGGAGGCCACCACCGCCTACCTTGCCTATTGCAATTGTGATGTCATTCTGACAAGTGACTTTCCCGATGCTATCCACCAACTTGCTCGCGAATCCCACTTCCCCCAATTCGTTGCTTTTGGCCAACGCACTGATTTAAACGTAGATCGGGAAATTGATTTCCAACAGCCAATTCAGGCCGAGCGTCTCCGACAGGAATGCCAAGCCAAGGGAGTGCCTGCCTCCAACGTCTGTAAAGAATATTTCATTTTCAGTCGCCAACTTTATCAGCACATTCCGCCGTTTGCGGTTGGGAGAGGCAACTGGGACAACTGGATGATTCATTCAGCGAAAAAAACTAAAGTCCCAGTCGTTAATATGTCAAAAATGGTAACTGCCATTCACCAATCTCATGATTACTCACATGCTTCACTTAATCGGTGGGGATGCTACGTCTCGGGTTCCGAGGCGAAAGAGAATCGACGTCTTGGAGGAGGGAGCCATATCATTTCCGGCTCAACCGCAACTTGGAAAATGACGCGAAATGGTCTTAAAAAAGAACTCCCCAAGCTAATCAGTCCTAGTTTCTGGGCAGACGCACCGCGATTTATCCGACTAGTGTTCGACCTCTTGGCGAGATAACCCATGCTCACCATTACCGCAATCGTCGCAGGTCAGATCATTTTTGCAGCAGCTCTGATTCAGCTTTCAATCGCGATCTCATTCGGACGTTGGTTCTCAAAAAAAACTCTTAAAACTGACAGCCAATCCGAGCAAGCGATGACGGCCGTCATCATGTCTGTGCGGGGTTGTGACCCTACTTTCGAAGACTCCCTCATCGGCGTTCTCCAGCAAAAGTATACCCACTTCCAAATTCATCTTGTGGTCGATCACCTGGACGACCCGGCGTGGGAGGTCGCCAATCGAATCAAGTCGAAATTTGACCCGGACGATCGCCTGTTGATTCATGCCATGAAAACACCTCGCGACACCTGTAGCCTCAAATGCCATTCCATTACACAGGCCGTTGAGCATTTGACGAAAGAGACAGAATTTGTAGCGTTTCTGGATGCCGACGTAGCGCCACATGAAACCTGGCTGGCCGAATTAACGGGACCTCTTCAAGATAAAGAAATTGGGGGAGTCACAGGCAGTCAGTGGTTTGAGCCACCCGTTCCGTCCGGCTCTGGTTCACTAATCCGCAGCGTTTGGAATGCTGGTGCACTTGTCTTTTCAGTATATTTTGCCAACCCGTGGGCCGGCAGTTTTGCAATCAGGAAATCCACACTGGAATCCTCCAATTTAATTTCGATTTGGAAAAATTCGATTGTGGACGACGGTCCTCTTAAAAAAGCCATCCAGGATCAGGGCCTAAAGATTGAATTTGCTCCATCTCTCATCATGATCAATCGCGAACTTTGCTCAGCCTCGTACGCGAATCGGTGGGTGACTCGCATGCTGACATGGTCTCGACTTTACGAAGACACATTTTTTCTCTCTGTTATTCACGCTTGCTTCAGCAATGTTCTCATGCTGACTAATTTCACCATTTTGATTCTGGCTGTCATAATTGGAAATGGAACCGCCTTGATTGCCTGTGCGACGGCATTGCTTTTGAGCGGAGCCCTCTCCACATGGGCATATTCGGTTTCCAGAAATGTTGCTGCGAAAAGCGCCCAATTGCGTGGCGAAACGATGGGCAACACAACTCTCTGGCGAATAACCAAGCTGTTATTATTGGTACCTGTATGCCAGCTAATCTACGGTGCATCTTCAATAAGGTCACTACTCTGCAGACGAGTTCGCTGGCGTCAAATTGAATACGATTTAAGTTCCGCCCCCAAATTCAAAAGGCTAAACTACCAGCCATTCATCTCGGAACCAGCCAACTCGAGCCAGTCCATTTAAAACGGGATCGAGCGTTAGAAAACAGCACGAGACGAACCGGGAAATATATCCTTCAATTCTTTAGGCTGTCCAGAATCCGCTGATCATCGGGAGCTGCCAGAACTACGACTTCGCCAACGCCAACCGGAAGAATCAACTTCAACTTTCCCCTCGCGACTTTCTTATCATGTTTCATCGATGCGATTAGCTCATCGTGACGCTCGGTAGGACACTTAACTGGAAGCTTCATTTTCCGAAACAACTCGGTTTGCCTTTCGACAAAAGAGTCTTGCACCATACCGAGGTCACGCGCCAAACGGGCGGCACACGTCATACCGATCGCAATTGCCTCACCATGGAGAAAACGCCCGTACCCAAACACAGCTTCAATGGCATGCCCGTAAGTATGCCCGTAATTCAAAATCGCCCTACGGCCAGAAGTTTCTCGTTCGTCTTCCTCGACGATGGCTGCCTTACATTGACAACAGCGAGCGATACATTTGGTAAGTGAATCTGGTTCCCGTCGCCCGATCTGATCAACCGAAGCCTCAAGAGACGCAAAGAAATCGACGTCCATGATCAATCCGTATTTAATTACCTCGGCGAGCCCCGCACGGAAATTGGCTTCGTCCAAAGTCTCTAAAACGAGGGGATCTATCAAAACCACTTCCGGTTGCCAAAAAGCGCCAACCATGTTTTTCGCACTGGGCAAGTTGACTCCCACCTTCCCACCCACGCTACTGTCAACCTGGGCCAACAGCGTTGTCGGAATTTGAATAAATCGTATTCCACGGGCAAACGAAGCAGCCAAAAAACCAGCCAGATCACCGACGACACCTCCTCCTAACGCAATAACTACAGACTGACGGTCGGTATTAAAATCGACCATCTTTTGCCATAATTCGTCACATACAGAAATTGATTTTGACTCTTCGCCGGGTTTTACACAAATGACATCCACCCGTTGAGCAATCTCTGAAACCTGCGAAACAACGGATTCGAGATACAACTCAGCGACGTTGTCATCGGTGACTAAAATTACATGCTCATCCGAAACAAAACGGTCCAGCCTCTCTGAAAGCCGACTCAACAAACCGGGCTTAATTTCAATCGCATAGCTCCGACTTGCTAGATTTACGGCAACCTGATCTTCGGCATCGGAAAAATTATCGTTCAACTGTTTCGCCTCGCGTTATATTTTTAAAACCACTCAAATAGACTCCGGCAAAGAACCTCTCATTGCGCAGAATAGAGCAGTGGAAAAAACTGCCCCTCCATTTTTTGGCCGCTGGGAATGACCGGCACCCCCGGTAACAACTCATCATCGGTAAACGACTCGACTCCATCGCGTATCACATTCAGCACGACAGCCCGACGAGGTTGCTCCGTTCGATTATCAAATGAACCGTGTACCATCAACGGATGGTGGAACGCACACTGCCCGGGCTCCAGTTCAATTGAAACAGGATTTTGAAATGTCTCCCACTGGGCGTCGGTCAGTACACTTTGAATCGCTGTCATATCACCCGCCAGACCAGTGATTGGAAGTAAGTCCCAGTGATGACTTTGGGGAATATATTGTAAACAACCATTCTCTTGAGTCGCACGGTCTAATCCCGTCCAGCAAGTCAAATGAGCCATCGGCTGAGTCCGCGTCCAATAAGAATAATCCTGATGCCACGCAACATTCCCACCGTGCTTCGCCGGCTTACAAAATAATTGATCATGCCAAAATCGCACTCCGCCACCGAGCAACTGACACGCGGGGATCAAAAATGCCGGATTCCAGAGTAAGTCGTGAAAACCGGGTCGCAGTCGCCACGCCCCCAACGCATGAAAAAGCACTCGATCCGGGTCATTTGACTCGTTGGTATGATATTCATGCCACAGAGCGTGGCCGGCATGCTCAGGATCAAAGAACTCCGCCAGTTCTCGTTTTAACACTTCGATTTGAGCGGCATCCAGTAATTGGATTCCCGCAAGGTAACCTTGCTCGCGAAAGAAATCGACGTCGTCACTGGAAAGGCAATAACGATCGAAATCACCGTCCTTCAAACCTGGAAATAAAGAAGTAATCGGACGATGTATCTTTGACAGGTCCTCGATGCTCATTGAATTTCACTTGGCTCAACTACGAAACTTACAATACTTTATATTACAAA
>JAALLA010000212.1:0-1921 GCA_011087765.1 Pirellulaceae bacterium | reverse complement strand
TCAATTCTGGAAGGATTCAGGATGGGCGGACTCAAGTTGTAACAACATTCTCTGAGCCTTTTGAACCATGTCGCTTCCCTGACGTGAATCTGGAAACCGCCCCCAATCAATATCTTTTGAATAACTGATAATTGATTTGTATAACCTGATTTGCTCGTCAACATCCGTTGTCTGCAAGGCAGTATCGAGCACCGAGCGAATGCGATTCAGATTTCCCCGCAACTCACTCAACGCATCGTGCTTGATTTTAATTCGATAGGCAACGGCCGCCTCGAAACAGGATTGGTCCCGCGGTTCCAATTCCACACCACCAAGAAAATTAACGAAAACATCCATTTCTTTGTTTGCCTTGATTGGATTTTTATCCGCACTTTCGACAATCCGCAGAAACCGCTGTTCAATGTCACTCAACCTTGATGACCCCTTGGCAGTCAGAACATTCCTACGACTTTTGTAAAGCTTGATCGCGTCCCCGACACGCCCCAATTCTAAAACTTGCTCAGCCCGTTCATCGTCCGGGTAAAGCTCTAAAAACTGGCTGATTTCAATAACCACCGAATCAGGCTTACTCGATCCTGTCTCTATCGCCGCGTACAATTCCTCAGCACTAGGCGGTTTATAGGCCTGCCACACGCCATAGACTCCAATCGCAACCACAAACAAAAAAGCGAAGAGAAGTCGCCAAGCACCTTTGCTTTCCCGAGGCTCAAAATCAGCGACATAGGGCTGCTCTCTGGTCTTGTCCGTAACGGTTTCAAAGTAATCCTCCCGCACCGGCATCGTATCAATCTGCTGGCTCTTGTGATCCGTGAACTCAACGGTCTGCATGTCAGAATTTACAACGCTGACTTTCCCGGTTGCCTTCTTCGCGTCAGCTCGCCCAGTATTTTCACGTGTCACTGGATCCCCAACGTCGAATGTATCGACATGCCCTTTACCTTCTGGACGATGAGTCGTCCTTGCTTCGCTGCTCTCACGCAACTCCGATTCGACTTCCTCAATTTGATGAAATAAGGCCAGCGAAGTTGGAATCCGATCCTCGGGTCGCTTCGCCATCAGGCGCCTTATCAAAAGATCGATCTCAGCCGGCACCTCCGGCAACGAAGCTGAAATACTCGGCGCTGGCGCCCGCAGTAAATTGCTCAACGAACCTTCCACCGAATTGGTTCGAAACGGAGGCTTACCCGACAGGAGTGCGTACATCACCGAACCAAGGCTGTAGAGATCGCTCCGGATCGTGACCAACTCACCCTTTGCCTGTTCTGGACTCATGAAATCCATCGTTCCCAGGACATTTTGCCCCGTGTTCTGCGATGAACCAAACCGTTTTGCAATTCCAAAATCGGTGATCTTCACAAAGTCAGGTTTAGAATCCTCGTCGTAGGTCATTAACAAATTACCCGGCTTAAGATCGCGGTGGATAATCCCTCGATCATGAGCGTGCCTCAACCCAGCACTGACATCCTTAACGATCTGCAACACCGCTCGCCAGTCGAATCGATAGCCACCTTTTTGCATTTGAAAAAGGCTATTCCCCTCCACCAGTTCCATGGAAAAGAACAACATCCCGTCCTCTTGCCCAAAACTCAAAATGCGGACAATGTTGCGGTGGTTAAGCTTTAAAAGCGATTCAATTTCGGCTTCAAACCTACCGCGAAAATGGTCGTCGTTCGCATAATTGGGAGCCAAGACTTTGACTGCATGCACTTCACCGGTATCTTTGTGAACCCCACGAAAAACCGAACCCATTCCACCACGACCTAATACTCCCTTGAATTCGTAAGGACCAATTTTTTCAAGTGCCATGTCGAGCTCAGTCTTTCGTGCTGACCAATCAAACCAGATTACAAGCGGTATTGTAAACTTTTAATTCGGCAAACCCTACCTGTTTAAAGCTAGAATTCAGGTTTGTTAATTTAGG
>JAALLA010000023.1 GCA_011087765.1 Pirellulaceae bacterium | reverse complement strand
AGTTGAAAGATGCCGGAGCGATCGTTCAGGCGGTTGGAGCATTGGTGTTAAACAACGGTACACGGGATATTAGAAGCACAATGAATTGTCCGCAGTCTAGAAAAGAAGTACTGGATTACTATCAGGGCAAGCTCAATCATGAGCAGGAAACCGTAAAACGATGCGCTGGTCGGTGGAGTAGTGTTGCGTACCTGCGGGGCGGAATGCTCTTATCCTTTTTCGCCAGTTTGTTGATGGGGGCAGCCGACGCCTGGGGATTCGGGTTGTTGTTTTATTGTCTCAGCGGCGGACTGTTCATTGGGTTTTTGGTTGTGGCTTTTATCCACGAGAAAATGCAAACAGAATTGCGTCTCTCTACGATTCTTTCAAAAATGCACGAAGAGTCGCTCGCCCGTTGTCATCGCCAATGGAATGATATTTCAGTAGAACCGATTGATACGCCAGTTCGGTTTGCTCCGATTTCGAAAGACCTTGATTTGCTGGGAGACAGTTCGGTGTACAAGTTGCTGGGCATCACGCGCACGCCACTTGGTACGGATACGTTGAAGCGATGGATTGTCGATGGAGCCCTTTCCGATGAAATCGCCCTGCGACAACAGGCGGTCGCTGAATTAAAACCAGAATTTGAATGGAGACTTCAATTTCGTTTGCTCTGTGAGCAATTATCAGTCGCACGTTCCGGGCCGAGTCGGTTTGTCGAGTGGTGCGAGAGCCCTTCCTGGTTTGCGAACCGTGGTTGGGTGATCTTGGTTTCAAGAATGACTTCGATTGTCTCCCTGTTGGCGATCGTTTTGTTAGTGCTGGGATTTGCTCCCGCGATGGTGGGTGGTTCGATGTTGCTCGCCGCCTGTGCGGTCAATTTTGGACTATCGATTTTGTTTGCAGGAGGGATCCACGATGACTTTAATCTCATTGCGTCGCGAAGCGATCAGGCTGCAAATTATATTTCTTTATTTGATATGGCGTCTCAGTTTCCAGCGAAATCAGAAAAACTAAAGAGTTTACAAAAGCGTATCCAGCGTACCGACGACGGTGCTCAGCCCAACATGCATAAGTTGGGAGGCCTTGTTTTCTTAGCAAATATGCGAAATGGAATGGGGTTTATTCTCTATATCATTTTAGAGTTTTTGTTTTTCTGGGACGCTCATGTGCTGTTCATGATGGAGAAGTGGAAAAGTCGAACGGGTGACAGGGCGCGGGGGTGGTTTAGTGATTTAGGTGAGTGGGAGGCGCTATGTTCTCTTGCCAAACTGGCCGCGGATGAACCGGAATGGGTTTTTCCAAAAGTTAATTCTGTTGATGACAATACGGCAGCCATCGTTAAAGGAACCAGCGTTGGGCATCCTCTGTTGAACGAGGATCGGGTTGCCAATGATGTCCAGTTAGGGCCGCCCGGAACGGTTTTATTGGTCACTGGATCCAATATGTCAGGAAAGAGTACGCTGCTCCGAAGTGTGGGTGTAAACATCGTTCTGGCCCAAATGGGTAGCGTTGTGTGTGCAAAGAGTTTCTCTTTGCCGCCGTTGCATATTGAAACAAGCATGCGAATCGCGGATTCACTCGCAGATGGCGTTTCGTTTTTTATGGCCGAACTGAAACGCTTGAAGGCGATCGTTGACACTGCGAAAAAGCACGATGCCAACAATCCCAAGCGAATGTTGTTTTTGTTAGACGAAATCCTTCAGGGTACGAACTCGCGGGAGCGGCAAATTGCCGTGAGTCGAGTCGTTCGAAAGTTAATTGATGGAAACGCGATTGGTGCAATTTCAACTCACGACCTGGACTTGGCAACTACGGATGACCTGGCGGTTGCCTGCCAAACAGTCCACTTTGCGGAACAGTTCGAAGATGTCGATGGTGTTCGGACGATGACATTCGATTACCAGATGAGGCAGGGAATCGCCGAAACAACCAATGCGCTAAAGTTGCTGGAAATGGTTGGACTCGGTGAGGAAGATGACGATTAGGAAGCGTCGATCGAGATGATTTCAGTCAATGCGAGTGGTTCGCCTTGGTGGCGGCAGTGAAGATCGGAAGATCTCGTTCCAGACCAAGTAAATGTCTTGACTTCAAAGCCAATCTCTCTTGGCGATTGAGGACTCCCTGCTCGCTCAGAATAGTTTCCGGCGTGAGTTGCATCTTGAGAAGCATTTGCCAGTGCAGAGCCAGAAGTGATTTAAGAGTTCGGTTGCCGTCGAAATCTAAATGTTCAGCAAGGCGTTTGGCGCGGAAGAACATTTTTTCAATCCGCGACGCGTAAAGACGGACAAAGTGGATCAGGGAAGGACTGGGGCGGCGAAGTTTTAACCGTGGAACATCGAGCTCACATTGAAACATGTCCTCCTGCGCCAGGTAGATTTTATTTCGCTTGATATCGTTGACACAGTTTGCCAAAAGTTGCGTCAGCATGATTGCTTTTCCGCACTCAACTGCGAATACCTCAAAGTTGGGTTTAGTCACGCCTAAGATCGGCATGGCGGAAACTAGCGAGGAACCGCCGACGTAACTGCAAAAAGACTCAAGCTCGCCAAATGTCTGAAATTTTTGGTTTCGTATCCATAAGTCAGCACCGCGAAGCGGGTCGAAAATGAACTGTTTAGGAATGCTGAAACGCCGGCTTGCGTCAACAAGCGCAGCAAGTTCGACCGAGGTACATTTTCCTCGAAAGGCATCACTGAGGTCGTCTCGAAGCTCGAACCAAACATCGAGGGACCGTCCGTCGGCGCTTTCGAGATCGAGTAAATCGAGAGTTCTCATGAGGTTGAATAGAATCGCGTCTAAAGCACGTCTCTGTTCGCGTGGGAGATTTACTGAAGTCCAAAGCTGGGGCTTAAAATAGCGCCGGACTGCACCACGGCAACTGCGATAACCACGCTCGGTGGCATGCGAGTTAAGTTCAATATGGTTGGGAGATGTGAGCATCAATCTCTGTGGGAATTGTTGGGGCAGTGGTCGGTGAGGAGCCATCCTTGCCCCAACTAGCCTAGCGAATTGAGTGGGAAGCGCGTAGTGTTTTCCATCCTTGACATCGGGATTGGGTGAACTGCTTGTTGGCGATTCTTGGTTTTTGAGGTTTTTTTGCGTTGTTTGGACTGCGTTGGTTCCAACGTTGGTGTCGGTGTGGTCAGAAATTGAGACAAATGGAGGCATACCGTTCCGGTTACCTCCCGAAAAAGCAAGCGGTCAGTTAAACTGTGTGGGTTCGTAATAGCGGTCGGTTATTACGATGTGGCGGACGGCTGTTCGTTTTCCATCACTGAACTTTGGAGTGAATGAATGAAAATTTTACTTGCCAGCCCGAGAGGGTTTTGCGCAGGGGTCAATATGGCAATCGAGAGCCTCGACCTCACATTGAGCGAATTTGGGAAGCCGGTCTACGTCTACCATGAGATTGTTCACAACAAATATGTAGTAGAGTCATTTAAGAAAAAGGGCGCGATTTTCGTTGACCATCTTGAAGAGGTTCCGCCAGGTTCCGTACTCTTGTTTTCAGCTCACGGTGTCTCGCCTGAAATACGGAAAGTTGCGCAAGAGCGAAACCTAAACGCAATCGATGCGACCTGTCCGCTCGTGACTAAAGTTCATTTGGAAGCGGTTAAGTATGCTCGCGAAGGGTACACGATATTCTTGATTGGCCACGAGGGGCACGATGAAGTGATTGGCACCATGGGAGAGGCTCCGGAATCCATGATCTTAGTAGAAGATGTGGAAGGCGTTGACGCTCTCGAGATTGAAGACGATGCGAAAGTTGCTTATCTGACACAAACGACACTCTCAGTGGATGATGCTAATCGGATCATTGAAAAACTAAAATCACGTTTCGTGAACCTTGTAAATCCACCGAAAGAAGATATTTGTTACGCGACCCAAAACCGACAGGAAGCTGTCAAAAAAATCGCTACTCAGGCGGATGTCTGTTTTGTATTGGGTAGCCAAAACAGTTCCAATAGTCAACGCCTAAGGGAATTGGCAGAAGACGAAGGGGTTGCCGCTTATTTGATCGACGGTGCTGCTGACTTAAAGGTAGAGTGGCTAGACAATGTCGAGACGGTTTTCATGACGGCGGGTGCAAGCGCGCCGGAAACGGTCGTGAATGAATGCATCGATTGGTTGGTTCAAAGGTACGGAGCATCTGTGGAACCGGTGATCGTCCGAGAAGAGCATGTCAGTTTTCCCTTGCCCAAGAAGTTGCGGAAACTCCAAACAAAATAGCCGCCTGCTTGTGGAGATGGCGTTGAGTTCTCCCGCCAGACACACGTTACTTTCTGGCGGGTCGCCTCGGGGCGATTTCTTTTGCGCGAATGTTTTTGAGAAGAATATCGGTCGTGGGGTCATGCCCCTGGAAAATGATGGTGCCTTTTTCCAGTCGGAGACCGCGGCGGGGATTGCGGTCGGGCTTACGAGTATCGCTCCAGTCGGTGACCTGATATCCGTTTACCCATACGCTAACGTGAGGCCCGGTAGCGATAATTGTCTTGGTAAACCAAGCCTGGTCGACGGCGTTCACGCGTCTCGCATCAGAGCGGCGAAAAATTCCTCCTGTGCCGCAATCGACCGGTTGAGACGGATCATTGTTTTTAAATAGATTTTGTATCTGGCTTTCATAGCCATTCATCACCTCGCCGGGGATGCACCTAAAAAATACGCCGGAGTTCAGACCCACTGCGTTGGTTTTACACTGCATCGAGAAGATAAAGTCTCCAAAGAGACCTCGAGATTCAATCTGCCCTTTTCCATTTAAGATGCGCAATTCATTCTGCTGCGTAAGTTCAAATGTGCTCTTGAGTTTCTGACTTGTATCCCATTGGGCAAGCGCGGGGCCATCCAGAAGTGAGCGTGTATTGAGGGGTTTCAATGCAATGTTTCGAAACGCAATCGCCCCCTGGTTTAACTGAAGGCCAATGTAGCCACGTCCGATTGGATTGGGGTCGGTATAGTTGAGCACTTGCTCATCGTCCAGTTTGATTTTTATGTTGGCACCATTGGCAGTTACGTGAAAACGATGCCATTGGTTGGGAGTTACGGTTGGCTCACATTTTTTTCGACCAACCAGCGATCCTGTTGGAAATGGATTTTCCGGGGGGGCGATATTTAATTCGTAGCAATCGCGCGCAACATTATTGGGTTTGGGGCTGGTGCGAAAAAATATTCCACTGTTGGTTCCTTTTTCGGCTTTGAATTCAACCGTTAATTCAAAGTCATCAAATTGGCTCGTGGTGCGCAATAGCCCCTGTTGGCCCGAATGGATGCGGATCTCGCCGTTTTCTGCTTTCCAAGGGGCGTCAGAGGTCGGTTTCCAGCCAAAAAGTGATTTTTGATCAAAAAGCGAGATCCAGCCTTCCTCAATTTGAGGGGTGGTTAGCTCGCTCGGAAAAATTGGGGTTTCGGGAGTTTGGAGGGCGCTGAATGCCTGAAATGGCATAAAAAGCAACCATGAAAGTAAGAATAGAAAAGGCGTGCTAAGCCTTAGGTTACGAAAATAACGCTTATTATTGTGATTTTGTCGCATGCTTTTCTTTCAAACGAAACTTTTCGTTACCTAAGTCGTCCAATAAGGGACTATAGTAAAAAACAAGGGTTAAGGGGACTGTGATGTACCTAAACAGAAAATCACCGCTCACCACTCGCTCCCTTGCTTTGCCAGTCTTCTTATTTGCCGCAGGCCGCCCAACTGTTCCGGCGTTTGTTGCGGCTAGTTAGAAGTAAATTGTAGCAGTTTTTCGTACCAATCGGTCCGATTTAGAATTAGGTGCGAAACGCTTAGGAAATTTTAGTGAATAGCCAAGTAGATTCGAGACATAGATCGAGCAAAAGATATACGTTGCTCACGGGCGCGACCGGCTTGGTCGGACGCTACTTGATGCGGGACCTGTTGCTAAAAGGGCACAAATTAGCGGTTCTCGTTCGCCCTACCAAACAGCAAATGGTCCGCGAGCGTATCGAAGGCATTCTTCAGATGTGGGAAGGCAACCTTGGGCACCGCTTACCTCGTCCTGTTTTGCTTTCTGGTGATGTCACACAAGCCAACCTAGGTCTCTCTCCCAAGCAACTCAGTTGGTCGGAAAAGTTCCTTGACCAGATCATTCATGGTGCGGCGGTTTTGAAATTTCAAAGTGCTTCGCGCGAACTTGAGCCATGGAAAACGAACCTTGGTGGAACTCAGCATGTGCTTGATTTTTCCAAGCGGTGCAACATTCGCGATTTTCATTACATCTCTACCGCTTATGTTTGTGGAGAACGTGAAGCTACGGTTTACGAAAATGAATTGGCTGTAAACCAGACTTTCCGCAACGATTACGAAGTCAGTAAATTTGAAGCCGAGCAATTAGTTCGAGATTTCGATTGTTTTGAATCGAAGACGATCTATCGGCCCGCAGTCATTTCCGGTGATTCACAAACCGGTTACACATCGACCTACCACGGTCTGTTGCTCTATCTTCGTTTAATGGCAATGCTCGTTCCCGAGCAAACCAAAAATGCAGACGGTGTGATCGAAACACCGATCAGTCTTCCGATTGAAGGTGATGAGCCGAGAAATGTTGTTCCCGTAGATTGGGTGGCGAAGACAATTTGTCATTTGGTGCGGACCCCTGAAGCGCACGGCCGAACTTACCACTTGGTTCCCGACCGTTGCACGTCAGCTCGCGAGGTAATTGAGTACTGCTATAAGTATTTTCATTCCGACGGAGTCAAATTTTGTGGGGCTGATGCCGAGCGAACCGCTGACAGTGAATTGGCTGAAAAGTTGTTTGAGAATACAAGCATTTATGCATCGTATGAAACAAGCGATCCGCATTTTGACAAACGTAACGTCAGTCGGTTTGCGGGTCACCTCGATTGTCCTTCGATCGACGAAGAGATGATTTTTAAATTGATTGATTTTGGCAAGCAGAATCGTTGGGGTAAGGAAAAGGAAGCGGCTCCCAAAGTCGTCCGGTGGATAGAATCCCATCTTACGGAAATTGCATTGGCCGCTCAGAAGATGATGGGCGCGCTGAGAATTAATGGTACAGATCGAATTTTCAAGTTCGGGCTCGATATTCATGGTCCTGGAGGCGGTCAATGGCAACTGCTCGCCAACGAAGGGCGGTTTGATGTGACCCCCGGTTTGCCGGATGATTCCAGTCCCGTGCTGAAACTGAATGACATTCAAATCAACGACTTGTTGATGCGACATGATTCAGAAGAGATGGATCGCTCACCAGCAGAGGATACAAAGGACGCCATCAATTGGACTGGCCCGTTAGAGACGGTGATCACTGAGAATCCCCAGCCGAATCAGTAGATTTGTGTTGCGAGGATTTAGCTTTCTTAACGCATTTTAGAAGCTAATTGATCGAATTCCGCTCGCCATTTTTAGCGGGGCTACCAAGTGTGTCTGGGTATGGGTGGTACTGAATCATTTCAATCTGGTTTCTCGATCGTATCGCATAGGAGATGCCTCGCCACGAAACGACTCGCGTGAAGATTGTCTTCAATGTTGCCCATGGATAGAGTATTTGGGTTACCAGAAAAGCCGCGAACCCCGGATGGCATGGCCGCACTTGGCAATCTACTGGTCTGTTATTGATGACGGCTAAATTACTTTTCTGAATCTGTGAAAACAAGAGTGCGTTGATGATTTGAAAAAACGCGAATCCAATCGCTAACAGAGAGCCGCCGATCGGATAGCCGGATCCGAATAAAATCGGGATTAGCGCTAAGCAGAGCACAAGGCAGGTGGCCGAAAACAAACTGTGAAATACAACGAACGGCCATGCGGAATGGTACAGGCGAACCGTCAATAGTTGGCGACTTACCCAATGGAACGTTGCTTTTAGTGTCGTGGATTCATCATTGTTCAAAATCAGATTGGGCACGCGCACCATGCGAAGTTGGCGTGCCTTGAGTTTCGCGGGAAGCGTGGTGTCTTCGCAAAATTTATCTGACCAGTGCTGGATAAGGTCGCAATCTTCGACTACCGAACGTTTAATTGCCAAAGAACCGCCCCAGGGAATTTCATAGCAAGTCATCTGGGCAACGGCTGCCCCATTCCATATTTGCCTGACGGATGAAGCGAAGTTTGGGTTGGCCGATGCGAACCAGCGATTTCCGGTCGTCGCCCCAACCGTAGGATCGGAAAGCGGCATGATAAGGTCGGTAAGCCAGTTGGGATCAGGGATGACATCGGCATCAATCAGCGCGATTACCTCAATCGACTCTTCGAGGTTGGAGAGGGCTTCGATGATTGCTGAGCATTTCAGGCTGCATGTTTTCGAGGGGGCGGACAGGAAGTGAAGACTTGGGGTGAAACGCGGATTTGTTGCCATTTCTCGTTGGACTAATCCCATGGCTGCGTCGTTCGGGTTGTCCGCAACGATGTGGACTAAAAACTGATCATAATTTAGGTTGCTTATTGCCCTTAACGCATCGGCGAGTCGCGGGTCGCTTCCACGTACACAAAGGATGACTGCAACTTGCGGTTGAAAAGCGCCGTCGATACTCGCAGCGACCGAAGATTGAAGAAACCGGCGGTGTAAGTTCACGACAACGGCTTGCATTAATGTCAATGAAGCAATTCCGCCCAGAGCGATCCAGCCAAATGTCAATACCATAGCGTTCGTCAATCGTGCTAGTTAGGACGGGCTCTCAGCGATGATGAAAAATAGTCTACACGAATCAAAAGAAGTTGTTTCGGTCGCAAGTTACGCAGAGATCATGATGATCGTTAATTTTTTGGGGCCATGGGCTCCAAGAACGAGCACGCGTTCAATATCCGCGGTGCGGCTCGGTCCGGTAATAAAAGAAATGAAGCTCGGCCAGTTGTCATGGTGTTTTTCACGAATCAGAGCGAATCCGTCTGCCATGGTTGTCACCATTTGCGATGCGTCTGCAACGACCACATGGTGCGGTGGCAAAACCGACAAAGCTCTGCCGCCCGCCGAGTGATTGGTTACCAGAGCGCTCGCTGTCTGAGCGATCAATGCATCGCAACCCGAAATTCCGACGTCACATTTTTCCAACGCATGAGAATCATAGTCTGAGCTGGTATTCAAAAATTCAACTTGAAGTTGGTCCACGCAGGATTGAACCAGCTCATTGTCGTGAATTCCAATTCGCTCCCACTGATGTGCTTGGCGAAGTTGTGCCAGTGCTTGGCGGGCTGAGTCAACCGTCGGGACGACGATGAATTCTGTTTGAAGCTTCTCTGAAAGCACTTTAAACGCAGCAACGTGATCTTCAAGGGAATCACCGACAAAGGGCAGGAATTCTTTGACTGCCTGCGTCCTCCCATCGGGCCCGTTAGCGAGGACGGGCAGCGAGTGGGATGATTTTTTAACGACTTCGCGAACGTGGGGATCTGTTTTAACACTCAGAGCTTCGCGGACTCGGCCTAGGATTGCATCTCGGCTCATTTTCTCGACTTCCAATACTGCTTGAAACTTTGTTTTGCTGGATCGTCCAGGTCACGCGTTTTTTTCCAAGCGTAAAACGGATCGATTCGGGTTCCGTGGATCGGTTTCGTGAGTACGTGACCGACCTTGCCAAGCCTGCCTGCGAGGCGATAAAGCCACGGACGCCGCATTACGATCGTGAAACCGAACATCAGGATTTTTTCAGCGAGCATCCCCTGCCCTTTGCCGGCAGCGTCTCTGCGGTTTCGCAAGAGGTGATGATGGAGGTCAATTTTTACCGGGCAGGTTTCCGAGCAGGCACCGCAGAGTGAGGAGGAGTGGGAAAGGTGTTTCCAGTCTTTGAGGCCACGCAAGTGCGGAGTGATTACACTGCCGATGGGACCTTGATAGGTGGTGCCATAAGTGTGCCCTCCGACATTTTTGAATATTGGACAAACATTAAGGCAGGCGCCACAGCGGATGCACCGCAGGGCGTCTCGCTGTTCGGGGTCGGCGAGCAGGCGGGTGCGGTGATTGTCGAGCAGCACAACGTGCATTTCGAGCGGGCCATCACTCTCGTCGTCCTGTCGGGGACCTCCCAGTTGAGAATTGTAGCAGGTGAGGTGCTGGCCAGTTCCGGCTGTTGCCAGCATGGGGAGCATCAATGCCAGGTCTTCCAGTTTGGGGATAATTTTCTCAATCCCCATCAGTGCAATATGAACTTTGGGAAGAGAAGTCGTTAGCCTTGCATTTCCTTCATTTTCAGTGATTGAAATCATTCCTGTTTCGGCGACCCCAAAATTAGCTCCGCTAATGCCAATGTCGGCGCTGAGGTATTTTTCCCGGAGGACCTCTCTCGCGACCATCGTCAATTCTTCTGGATCATTGGTATTAATTGACTTGAGTTTTTCTTGAAAAAGTGAATTTATTTCTTCCTTTTTCAGGTGCATCGCCGGGAATACGAAATGATAGGGAGCTTCTTCTCGGAGTTGGACAATGAATTCACCTAGATCGGATTCGACAACTTCAAACCCTTCTTTTTCGAGCAAGTCGTTGAGGTGGATTTCCTCTGTTGTCATGCATTTACTTTTGATGACAGACTTCGCATCATGCTCTTTTATAATATTTAAAATCGCACTTCGAGCTTCGTTGCTGTCACTGCACCAATGGACGGTTGCGCCACGGGCTTCGAGTTTGTCGGCAAACTGAGCGAGGTAAATATCAAGATTTTCAATTGCTTCCCATTTCGCATCGCCGGCGGCAATTCTGGCGGATTCGTAATTAAGGAATCTTTCCTGAGTTGCGGTCCGCGTCGTTTGGTAGCCCCGCAAGGAACTGCGAAGGAAACTTCTGCGGTCATCGTCTGCAGTAACGCGATTCGCATCCGTTTGAAATTGAGTGGTTGGGTTGGTGGATTGGCTCATTGCTGGTCAAGTACCTCTGCAATGTGAAGGCATTGGATGGGTGATTTTTGGCGGCTGAAATAGCCCCCTATTTGCATCAGGCAACTTGGGTCACCCGAGATAAGATAGTCGGCTTCCGTTTGCGAGGCGCTTCCGAGTTTGACTTGGGTCATCGCAGTCGATATTTGAGGGAATTTGATTGCAAACGTTCCGCCAAATCCGCAGCACGATTGCGCCTCGTCCATCTCTACTAACGACAATCCCTCGACGTTTTCAAGTAGTTTTCGTGGGGCGTCCTGAATTCCGAGTTCACGGAGACCATGACAGCCGTCGTGGTAGGTTGCTGTTCCATCGAGTTTTGCTCCGACATCAGTCACGCCAAGCTTATTCACTAATAATTCTGTGAATTCAAAAACGCGACTGCTGAGTTCCGACACGACTTGGGATTGGGGTGAGTCCTGGTACAGGTCTGGATAGAATTTTCTAATCATTGCCGTACAGGAACCGGAGGGAACCGCAATTAGGTCGGCATCGGCGAATGTATTTAAAAAATGATCTGCGACTTGTTTAGCTTCTGGGAAATAACCTGAGTTAAAGGCCGGTTGGCCACAACAAGTTTGTTCTTCGGGGTAATTAACCTCGTGTCCGAGACGCTCGAGAACATTGACCATCGCAATTCCGACGTGTGGCGACAGCTGATCGACATAGCAGGGAATAAAAAGTGAAATTTTCAATGCAGTTTCCGTAATAAATTTCTGGAACTATCAATATAACGCAATCTCGGGGTGGTTTGATACCTATTTGTGTCGATGTACCGTTTTTAAGTTAAGACGACTGAGTTGACATCAAACCGTTGTATGCGACCATACTAACTATCGGTTTTTCACAAGTCTTTTTTACACCTCAAAAAAAACAAAAATATGTCTACTGCTACAAATGATTTAAAACACGTGGATCGTCACTGGGACGATTCTGTTGCCGATGCTCTTTCACCTGCGGAACGCTTGATTTACCGCTCGAATTGCTTGGGTGCTGACCAACGGATCACGAATACCGGTGGGGGGAACACATCGTCAAAAATCATGGAAACCGATCCGCTGACCGGTGGCGAAACGGATGTTTTGTGGGTCAAGGGATCGGGTGGCGATTTGCGAACGGCCAAATTGCAAAATTTTGCTTCGCTTTACATGAATAAACTGCTTTCGTTAATCCCCAGTTACAAAAACGCTCCCGACAACGGGCCAAAAACTCCAGCCGAAGACGCGATGGTTGGATATTTTCCTCACTGCACATTCAATTTAAATCCACGTGCCAGTTCAATCGATACGCCTCTGCACGGGTTTTTGCCAGCACGGCACGTTGACCACATGCATCCCAATAGTGTGATTTCGATTGCGGCGTGCAGTGCCAGTCGGGAAATGACACAGGAGATTTTTGGTGATGAGATTGGCTGGGTTCCGTGGTTGCGTCCAGGGTTTGAGCTTGGGCTATTGATGCAAAAAGAGGTGGAAGCGAATCCCTCTCTGAAGGGGCTCGTAATGGGGCAGCATGGCTTAATTAATTGGGCTGATGATGATAAGGAATGCTATGAGTTGACCTTGAGCTTGATTGACAAGGCGGCCGAGTATATCGAATCCAAAGATCAGGGGGATCAAACGTTTGGAGGGCAAAAGTACGAAACTCTCCCCGATGATTCCCGGGATTCTTTATTGGTTAACCTGCTGCCTTGGTTGCGCGGTCAAGTTTCTCAGATGAACAAGTTTGTCGGTACGGTTGAGACACGTGATTCAATCCTGCGTTTCGTTAACTCAAATGACGCAGCTCGTTTGGCTGAGTTGGGTACGAGTTGCCCCGACCATTTCCTCAGAACTAAGATCAAGCCACTGTATGTTGATTGGGATCCAACTGAGACAACAGAAAAAGATCCTCATGGTTTGGTAAATCTTAAGAACCTGCTTACTGCGGGGCTTGAGCAATATCGCAAAGATTACGCTGCCTATTACGAGGCACACAAGCACGATAATTCTCCAGCGATGCGTGATCCCAACCCGACAGTTATTTTGGTGCCGGGTGTCGGGATGATTGCCTGGGGTAAAGATAAGAGTGAGTCGAGAGTCACAGCTGAGTTTTACACTTGTGCGGTTGAGGTCATGCGTGGCTCCGAAGCGCTGGGAGAGTACATTGCTTTGCCTAAACAGGAAGCCTTCGACATTGAGTACTGGTTGCTTGAAGAGGCTAAGTTAAAGCGTAAGCCACCGGAAAAAGAAATGTCACGAGACATTGCGTTGGTGATTGGTGCGGGCAATGGCATTGGTAAAGAAGTTGCTCATCGTATTGCCAAAGAAGGCGCTCATGTCGTGTGTTGTGATCTCAGCGAGGATGCAGCCCAAGCGACGGCTGCGGAATTAACCGAAATTTATGGTGTTGGGATCGGTGTCGCAGGTTCAGGGATTTCTGGCTGCGGGCCAACCATTGGGCTTGGCGTTGATATAACTGACCGGAATTCCATTCAGGCGATGATTCACGAGACCTTACTCGCTTACGGCGGGATCGATCGAATAATCGTGACGGCGGGAGTTTTTGTGGCACCTGAACGTGATGGATCGCTTTCCGATGACAAGTGGAAGTTCACTTTCGACGTCAATGTACGAGGAAGTTACAACGTGGTCGACGAGTTGCGTGGGCTACTCAAAGAACAGGGGTTGTCGGCATCGGTCGTTTTGACGACCAGCGTTAACGGCGTGGTCGGTAAGAAAGGCTCCATTGCTTACGATACATCGAAGGCGGCTGCTAACCATTTGGTTCGGGAGTTGGCAATCGAGATGTCACCGCTAGTTCGCGTCAATGCTGTCGCTCCGGCAACTGTGGTGGCCGGCAGTACGATGTTCCCGCGAGACCGGGTGATCGCTTCGCTAACGAAGTATGACATTGCGTTTGACGAATCGGATTCTGATGATTCGTTGCGAAACAGTTTAGCTGGATTTTATGCACAGCGAACATTGACCAAGCAACCGATTACTCCCGCGGATCAGGCAGAGGCGATTTATTTTCTATCGTCCAATCGGTCCAGTAAGACGACTGGTCAAATTATTAATGTTGACGGTGGATTGCACGAAGCATTTCTTCGATAAACGGGTTCGGTGGATTAATTTGCGACTGAACTGTTGAGAGTCCCCTCCGGCAGTGCCCGGGAGGGGGCGGCAAACCGATGGTCTCAAGTTGCATCCAAGTGAATCTGGAACTGCGGAAACTTTTCATTTTCAGATTCACATTTCAATTTTTTACAAATGCCGGCTTTAAAAAATGAAGGACTGGTATGTCGAGCGCTCATTTAGCCATTGATTTAGGAGCAAGTTCCGGGCGAGCAATTATTGGATTATTGCGAGGAAATCCTGCAGTTGTGGAACTTGAGGAAGTGCATCGTTTTGAGCACCATCCCTGCCCGACTCCCGCTGGTCCCGTTTGGGATTTGACTGGAATCTGGCTAAATGTTTTGGAGGGGATTCGCCAAGCTGCGGAGTGGTGCCGCAACAACGACGTCGAGTTGAGTAGTATTGGGGTCGACGCTTGGGGGGTGGACTGGGCTCTCGTTGGTAAGTCTGGTGAATTGTTGGCGCTGCCTCATTGCTACCGGGACCCGCAAAATCACGAAGCGATGGAAAAGGTGCTGGAAGCTGTGGGCGGCCGCGAGGCGCTTTATGCGAGAACTGGAATTCAGTTGATGCAAATCAATTCGTTATTTCAGGTGGTCGCTCGAAATACCCGGGAACCCGAATTGGTGGCAGCAGCGCATCGCCTGCTGTTCGTACCTGATCTTTTCCATTTTTGGCTGTCTGGCGAGATGACCACCGAGCGAACCATCGCATCGACCAGTGGAATGTTGGCGCTTGAGACGGGCGATTGGGACTTGGAGTTGATGGAACAACTCAATCTTCCTACTGGAATGTTGGGATCAATTATTGATCCGGGAGATGTTGTTGGCAATGTTCGTGAGGAAATTGCCGAGGCCACGGGGGTCCGGACTGATGTTAAAGTCATTGCGCCCGGAGCGCATGATACGGCATCTGCGGTTGCGGCTGTTCCAGTAGATCCTTCTTTCGGTGATTCCCAATGGGCTTACCTTTCGAGTGGCACCTGGTCATTGCTAGGGGCGGAGTTGCCCCAGTCGTTTGCGTCTGCGAAATCTTGTGATGCACCTTTTACAAATGAACTAGGGCTGGCGGGTACGACACGGTTTTTGAAAAATATCGCCGGGCTTTGGCTTGTGCAGGAGTTGCGGCGGGAAGAAATGGAAGCGGGGCGGGAAATTAGCTACGCAGAGATGGCCGAGCAGGCGTCAGAGGCAGCGGCATTTCGAACTTTAATCGATCCTAATGCGGCGCAGTTTG
Source organism: Pirellulaceae bacterium (assembly GCA_011087765.1). GTDB lineage: Bacteria > Planctomycetota > Planctomycetia > Pirellulales > Pirellulaceae > Mariniblastus. The sequence goes on along the minus strand of JAALLA010000023.1, from coordinate 20,734 downwards.
CTGCACCTGGTAACATGGCGGGGAAAATTAAGGAGTTTGCAGAAGCTACTGGACAACCACTCCCGGTAACGCTTGGTGAATTGGTTCGTTGCTGTCTCGATAGTTTAGCGTTGTGTTACCGCGAGACCGTAGATTTGCTGGAAGATATCCTCGGTCAACCCATAAAAGTTTTATATATCGTCGGCGGTGGTGCAAACAACCGCCTGTTAACCGAAATTACGGCAACGGTTATGCAGCGACCAGTTAGCGCCGGCCCAACGGAAGCCACTGCAATTGGAAACGTTTTGACTCAGGCGTTGGGCTGTGGCACTTTAGTCGATCGGTTCCAAATCCGCGAGGTTGTGTCGCGCTCTTTCGAACCCGAAGTTTTTCTTCCGGAGAATTCATCGATTACGATGGAGGAATCGGTTTATTCACAGTATCGAAAAATTCTTGGGACTTAATTTTCAGGATTCATTACCGAAAACCCTTCAGGTATGGAAGCAGTGGTTAGAACCAATGCGATCCGTCTTTCTCTTGACTGTTTTTTGCGGTTTAAATTGAAGAAATATGTCATAAACTGAGTCCGCCGGCAGGTTTAACCGCGTGAATGTTAATCTGCTAAAGAATGTTCTGAAATTCCCTAAGGTGCTGAGCGAGCGTTATGAAAAAGATATGGATTGGATTTTGCATCGCAATATTTGCTCTGGTTATTACTAAGCTGGGGGTTGTCCAGGCGGTGTTAGGTATTCAGGAAGGCCCGCCCCTCGACCGAGTCACTCAGGGGCTTGATAGGAATGGAGATACCCGACTGACGGCGAAGGAAATAAATGACGCGCCGACCGTATTAAACTCTTTGGACCGAAATCGAGACGGTCAACTGACGGCGGAGGAGATATTTCCTCCGATGGGGAGGGGGCAGGATCGTAGGGGTTCTGGATCTGGGATGGGGCCAGGCGGGCCGGACGCGGCTCCGTCAAGGGATTTAATTGGGGAATTTGACGCCGACAAAAATGGCCGTTTGGAAGGTGAGGAATTAAAGCTCGCACTTGAATCCGTTGCGAACCAGCCACCGCAACGGCGTGGTCCGATGCGAAGAGGCCGTGGTCGAGAAAATTCGAATCCAAATGAACCCGGGCGGGAAATATCTAAAGACTCTGTCGATAGTTTCCCCGATCGACCTCTCTACGATGCGACAATTCTGCGAACAATTTTCATTGATCTTGAATCGGATCAATGGGAAAAGGAAATGGGGTCACTAAAGGATTATGGGGTGGATCTCTCGGCGAAAGTCACGGTCGATCAGCAGACATATGAAAATGTGGGTGTGCGATTTCGTGGTAATTCCTCGTTCTTTTCTTTGGGCGACGGGCAGAAGCGATCATTGAATTTGACGTTTGACTGGGCGGACAAGAAACAAAGTTTGTACGGCTACCGAACATTGAACCTCTTGAATTCACATGCCGATGCTTCATTTTTGAGGTTAGTTCTCTATAGCAGAATTGCTCAAGATTATATCCCGGTTCCCAAAGCCAATTATGTCCACGTGGTGATCAATGGACTGAGTTGGGGGATTTACGTCAATGAGCAACAGTTCAATTCTGATTTTACGAAAGAGCATTTCAACTCTAAAGGTGGACGACGGTGGAAAGCACCTCCTGGACGAGAGGGAGCGAGCTTTGTTTACAAAGGTGATGAGGCAGACGACTATCGGACTTATGAGCTAAAAACCAAGGACACACCGGAGTCGTGGAATGCTTTGATCGAGGCCACCAAGGTCTTGGCGGAGACTGATTCAAAAGATTTTGAATCCACACTTGATCAAGCGATCTGCATCGATCGCATTCTCTGGTTTTTAGCCATCGACAATGTGATGCTTGATATGGATGGTTACTATCAACGGGGTGCGGATTATTCGATCTATCAAGAACCGAAATTCGACCGATTTCACATTTTACCGTACGACAATAATGAGACGTTTCGTGCTCAAGGAGGCCATGGTCCCGGATTCGGTGGAGGTCCTGGCAGGCCCGGTCCTGGTGCGGGAGGTCTGTTCGGCGGTTTGTTTGGCGGTGGGCCTCCTCCGGGTGGCCCCCCTCAAGGTGGACCTCCACCCTCGAACGGAACGGGCGGTGAGCAACTGGAACCGTTTGACTTGGATATATTCGCCGGGATCGATCAACCGCTTGCTCCGTTTATTAATCGGCTCCTTGAAAAACCGGAGCTTAAGGCACGTTACGTTGCTCACGTTAGAACGATCTCTCAAGACTGGTGTGACTGGAAGATCGTCGCGCCGTTGATTGAATCTTACCGAGAATTGATTTCGGATGAGATAAAGCTGGACACGCGAAAATTGACCAGTTGGGATGCGTTTGAGGCGGGTATTGGAATGAGTTCAAGCCAAGGACGTGGTCAGTCACCCGGCCTTCAGGCATTTTTTAAAGGTCGTAAAGCTTTTCTTGATTCGGTTCCTGAGTTGTCTCAGAAATATCCGGAGTTCCAATCGGTAAATGCGGTCACTGGATCGGTTGTCGATGCGGGGATTCCAGTCAACGTTTCGATGGCGCTGACACAGGGATCGGTCAAACCGAAGCAGGTCTTTTTGTACTACGCTACTGATCGTCTGGCTAAATTTAAGACTTTGGAAATGAAGTTGTCCGCAGCAGGTACTTACGCGGTGAAAACAGAACTGCTGCCAGTTGGCGAAACTTTTTATTATTATTGCGAAGCTCGGACTGATGATAAATATCTCACGACTGCTTTTTATCCTCAATATGCCGAAGGCAAACCAAGTGAGTTAAAGCTGATTCCGCAACGGCAGAGCGATCCGATTGTCGTCATTAACGAAATTATGGCTGCCAATCAAAGTTTCAAAAAAAGTAGCAAGGAAGAATATTCCGATTGGATTGAGATCAAGAATATTTCTGACGAAGAGGTTAACTTGCATGGAATGTATCTTACTGACGATAAAAAAGATCTACGTAAATGGGCATTTCCTGCGGATGGTTCAACGATTGCTGCTGGAGAATTCTTAATTGTCTGGGCTGACGGTTCAGACAATGGCACCGGGAATTTTGCATCCTTTAAACTGTCGCAATCGGGGGAAACCGTTTGGTTAGTTGGTCGTAATGAAGATGGAAATGAAATTGTTGACTCTGTGAAGTATGATAAACAAACCAACGATCAGGCTTACGCTCGAACCGAGGGGGGGAGATTTGAAATCCAGCCTGCGACGTTTGGGGCAGCGAATAAGAAATAAAGAATCAGAAGCAGAGTTTTTTAGGAGCTGTACCGAGTGAGATGTTCGGTGCATTCCTCGCTCTTGAGGTATAGCAGTCATCATTGAGGTCAAAGATAGTTTTTCAGGTTCTTGTTAAATTCAGGTTTGGCTCTTGCTGAATCCGTATTTGGCTTTCAGCCAATTTATTCACGAAACGAAAGAGAAGGTAATAATGCGACATCGATTTTGGACGGCGCTCACCGTTTTATGTGGCTTGCTCGCTTCTACTCAGTTTGTGACCGCTCAGGATCTGACACCCCAACAAGAGAATCGCATCCTGAAGCGTTTTCCTCAGGCGGATCGCGACGGCGATGGAAAGCTATCTTCCGAGGAGATCGCACCGTTACGCGAGCGTTTCAAGAAAGCCCAGGAAAAGAGAAAGCAAAAGTCAAAGTCGGAGGTGGTTAAACAGAAAGGCCCGGTCCCGACCCATCCTGATTTACAATACGGCGATCACAAAAATACCGTGATGGATGTCTGGTTGGCGGACTCGACTAAGCCGACGCCGATCGTTGTCGCCATTCACGGTGGTGGTTTCATTGGTGGCGACAAGTCGAAGTATCACGGCTGCGCGGAGCTCCAGGCGTGCCTCGAAAAAGGTGTCTCATTCGCCTCGATCAACTACCGGTTCCGCAACGAGGACCCACGCGGAATTCTCGCCTGCCTGCACGACAGTAAGCGGGCGATTCAGTTCATCCGTCACCAGGCGAAAGAATGGAATATCGACAAGGAGCGGGTCGCGGCCTACGGCGGGTCAGCCGGTGCCGGTACAACGCTCTGGCTGGCCTGTCACGACGACATGGCTGATCCTAATAGTGCTGACCCGGTGCTGCGTGAATCCTCACGCTTGGTTGTCGGAGGGCTATTGGCCACGCAAGCGACTTACGACGTGCTGCAATGGAAAGACATCCTTCCCCTTCAGCAACCGTGGACTCCCGAAATGGAAAAAGCGAGTGAGCCGGATATGCTGAATGCATACGGTGTCCAAACGATCGACGAACTGAATTCGGAAAAGGGTAAGGCGATTCGGAAAGAACACGACATGCTCGCATGGATGTCCTCGGATGATCCGCCCATCTGGATGAAGAATAATATGCGTGGCGGCCCGGTTGCGATGCAAGATCAAAATCATAGGAATCATCATCCAGAACACGTTGCCCGTATAAAGAAACGGGCAGCTGAGGTTGGTATGGAAGCGGTGGCGATTGCCCCCGGTGTTGGTCTGGAACCGAAGCCGGAAATTACCATGATCGAATTTCTCTTCGAGCACCTTGGTTTGAATCGCGGCCAATGATTACTGGCATCCCAGTTCATGATGTTTCAGCATTGAGCGACCCAATGCGTGCAGAAGGTGATTCCGTGTGAGCAACGCCGAATCCAAATGCGGGATTAGGAAACCGTTAAAGCAGTTTGGACAGTGGCGACATTGTCGGCGGCAGAATCGCGGCGATTTTTAGCGGATTTAGGTCGGTATGACTCCTCTCAGTAAAAGGGTGTGATTGCCTGGAATGCCCGAGGCGGTGCCCATTTGTCATTATTACCGTCAGAAATAGGGAGAATTGCGCAATTACCGGCGTGTTGTGCGTTTGCCGATTTGTTTTTTCAACAGGAGAAATTACATTACCCAAGGTAATTGTCGAGAAACGTAATTAGGCTGCACCATGTTATCCTCCAAGCTATTGAAGTTGATTTGCCCCTCCCTGCTCGCACTCCTTGCGATTCCGATGCTCGGTTCTACCGGGCATGCTCAGAATAAAGAAAAGGGGCCGGCCTATACGAGTCCGCCTGCAAAAGATATGAGCTACCCGTTAATGGGTGAATTCTTAGGATCGGTTACGGCTGACGACGGAAAAAAGCAAGTCGTTGGTTTGCAAATCCGTTCGGTTGGAAATGATCAATTCGATGCGATTGCTTATTACGGTGGTTTGCCGGGACAGCCAAATTTCAATTCAGAGCCAATCCATATGATTGGTAAACGATCTGGTGAATTTGTGGTTCTTTCTGGTGGGCCATGGGCGATTTTCGTTGAGGATAGGCAATGCCGTTTGGTCGATTTGAAGGGCAAATCGAGAGGGCAGTTAAAACGAATTAAGCGCAGAAGCCCGACGATGTACTCCCCGGCCCCGGAGGGTGCCGTGATCCTATTTGATGGATCTGGAACAGATCAATTTACCACCGGTGAGATGACCGGTGATCACTTGCTGATGGAGGGTGCTGACGTCAAGCCAATGTTTCAGGATTTCAATTTGCACGTTGAATTTCGATTGCCGTACATGCCGTACGCGGACGGTCAACAGCGTGGCAATAGCGGTTTGTATTTACAAAGCCGTTATGAGTGCCAGGTGCTCGACTCGTTTGCGTTGATTCCAAAAATTGATGGACTGGGGGCGCTGTATCGTTTTCGTCCGCCGGCGATCAACATGTGTTTCCCACCGCTGGTTTGGCAAACTTATGATGTTCAATTTACGGCGCCTCGTTGGAATGCTGATGGCACGAAGGCAAGAAATGCCACGATTACAAGCTGGGTCAACGGAGTCAAAGTTCAAGATAATGTTTCGCTACCCAACAAAACCGGGGCTGGCAAGATTGAAGAACCTCTGTTGTTGCCGACTCGTTTTCAGAACCATGGCGACCCGGTTAGATTTCGAAACATCTGGGTTGTTGATCGAGGTTTGGCAACGGGTGAATTTCCCCAAACACCCACGAAAGAACAGGTTCAAAGTGCGATTAAATCAGAGCAGTTGAAACGAAAAGAACGAGCCAAGGTGGCGAGGAAGCAGGCTGCGGAGAAAAAGCGTGCAGCGGAAAAGTTAAAAGCTAAACTTGATTCGGCTAAATCTAAAGTCGACGAAACGCCTAAGACTTCCAGCGAATTGGAGCAGAAGGGACCCGCGAAACAACCGAACAAATCACAAAGTCAGAAGTCGAAGCCGAAGAAAACAGGGGCTGAGAAAAAAACTGACAAGAAAGTGCCGCCCCAGGCGAATTCAAAGCCAGTGCAAAAACAGCAAGTTAAAAAAACAGGTGAAAAGCCTGACTCTTAATCGCCCGATCGGCTGATTCTTTGCTGAGCGAAATACTTGTAATTGATAAAAATCTGGTGCCGCCGCGTCAGGTGGCGTTCGGTGCGGTGAATTCTCTTTCGTTATCTGACTCTCGGTAACTTCAATCGGCGTTCGAGCTATGTCTCGAATTTGTCGAAATGCAATTGTTCATTTGCAGGTTGTTGAGGGGTGCACTAGATTGATGGTTGCTGTCGTCTAACGTGTTGATTGACTCTGGTTATAAAACCCATTGGATGAATAGGCAGATAAAATAGTCTTAACTGCGGGTCATTTAAATGCTTCGTTTCAAATTCATTGCTCCTGTTTTCGTTTTGATGTTTTGTGCGGCGCCTTTCTGCAATGCACAGGATGACGTTGGATTCGTCGATTTATTTAACGGTAGAAATCTTGAAGGCTGGACGCAGCGGAACGGGACAGCAAACTATCGTGTAGAAAATGGGATGATTGTTGGAACCACTGCAGAAGGGTCTCCCAATTCATTTCTTTGCACAGACGAGGTTTTTGGTAATTTTGAATTGATGTTTGATGTAAAAGTCGATTCGAGATTGAATTCGGGAGTTCAGATTCGTTCTCAGACTAAGAATGATGACCCTAAAGAACGCGTCAATGGTCCGCAGGTTGAGATTTCAACCGATGGTATGGCTGGCTATGTTTACGGCGAAGCCGCCGGCGGTTGGATGACTCCAGGAAAAGACCGAAAAGCTCATACTCTATTTAAAGAGGGGGAGTGGAACCGTTATCACGTCGTTGCCTTTGGCAATAAAATTGAGACTTGGCTAAATGGAGAGCCGGTCTCCGACCTTACGGACGAAGGGAAATTTAAATCCCATGGGCGTGGTTTTATCGGTTTGCAGGTGCATGGAATTGGCCGTGGTCAGGGACCCTACGAAGTTCGATGGCGCAATGTGAAATTGCGGAACCTTGATTCATTTGTTTCGTTGTACAACGGTAACGATCTGACCGGGTGGGTGACATCTGGCAATTGGATTGTCGAGAAAGATGGAGTCTTGTTGATTCAGCCACGTGACGGTGAAAAGGGGTGGCAGCGATACGGTGATTATTTGTGGTCTGAGAAAAAATACAAAGATTTCGTTCTCGATGTTGAGTATGCGTATCCCCCCGGCGGGAACAGTGGAGTTTATTTTCGAGTTGCAGATCGCGGCAACCCGGTCGAAACTGGAATTGAGGCTCAAATTCTTGATTCATCGAAAAAAGGAGAGCCATTGGGGCACCATGATCACGGGGGAATTATTCGAACCGTGGGTGCCACAAAAAACATGTCTCGTCCTCCGAATCAATGGAACCGAATGGTTGTTACCTGCATTGGCAATCACTTACAGGTCGATCTTAACGGTGAACAAATTACTGATATCCAGCTCGATGAGGGAGCAATGAAAGACCGGCCTCTCGAGGGTTACATCGGTTTGCAAGACCACGGACAGCCTCATAATCTTCGTTTCCGGTCCATTCGAATTCGAGAAATTAAAAAGTAACGTACTCTGTCTCAACTTGTCGCGATCTGTGGTTGTTTTTGCTTGGAATTTTTTCGCGGTTAAGTGTCGTGGCTCACCACATAGCCGTTCTGTTTTGAATTCATTTTGCGGTAGGAGTCCACATTGCGTTTAAAAGATAAGGTGGTTGTTGTAACGGGGAGTTGCACAGGGATTGGCAAAGCAATTGTCCGCCGGTGCGTCAGCGAAGGTGCCTCGGTGATTGTTCACGGCCTACAAGCTTCGCTTGGTGAATCGCTGGTTGATGAGTTGGGGGCTGATCGAGCCGCGTTGCTGATCGAAGATTTAACCAATGCTGGAGCCCCTGAAAGACTTGTCGAATTTGCGATTCAAAAGTTTGGAAGATTGGATGCGATTGTCAACAACGCGGCAATGATTGCCACTGGAACGATTCAGGATACTTCTGGTGAGCGATTTAATGATTTCATTCGCATCAATACCTTGGCACCGTATCTTTTAATACGGGCGGCTTTGCCGGAACTTAGTAAGCGACGTGGATCGGTTTTGAATATCGACAGTGTTAATGCTTACTGCGGTGAGTCGAATTTACTTCCTTACAGTATTTCTAAGGGAGCATTGATGACGATGACCCGTAATCTGGGTGACACGCTACTGCGGGAAGAGGGTGTCCGGGTGAACCAAATCAATCCTGGTTGGGTGTTAACCGAAGCTGAGGATGAGAGAAAGCGTGCTGAGGGGTTGGGCGACAATTGGGTTGATCGGTTGCCAAAAAGTTATGCGCCCTCGGGAAGAATTATTCAGCCCTGTGAAATTGCCGCTGCTGCAATGTACTGGCTTTCAGATGAATGTGGTCCGGTGAGCGGGCAAGTCGTCGACCTCGAGCAATATCCGTTTATTGGGCGAAACCCTCAGAAGGACAAAACGAATTTGTAAAAGCAGTGTCTTTGCGGTTCATCGAAGTTGATAAAAAAAGAGGCTTCCATCGCTCAATGGAAGCCTCTAATGATTGAGTACCCGAGGCGGGACTTGAACCCGCACGTCCGTAAGGACACAGGATTTTAAATCCTGAGCGTCTGCCAATTCCGCCACTCGGGCATTTTGTTGATAAGGCAAAATTCTTAAAAATGAGGAGTTCGTCAGGCTGAAACAGCCTCAACCAGTGACTCATTTCTGGTGGAAATGTTAGGGACGGAGTTTATCAAATAAAATCTCCGAAGGCTATACGTGGTGTTTCGGGAATGAAATTTTTCTTAAAACCAATCTCGGCTATTTTCTAAATCGCTGGGAATCGTAACCGTTGGGAATCGTAACCGTTGGGAATACATTTCCAATTCAGCCGTCGAAACGTGTTTTCGATCTTAAGTTGGAATGGAATTAGTCGGCCGGATTACCAAATTGGAAGATTGAAACGGAGAAGCTCAATCAAGGCTTGTTTTTAGGAGCGCTATTGGCATCGCCCAGTTGAACTTCGACTTCCATCGCTTCGCCGTCGCGAATAATTCCGACGTTGAGCGTTTCGCCAGCGCGGTACTGGGCAATTTGTAGTCGTAGGTCTTCAAACTGAACAATGGATTCACCGTTGATAAATTCAATGATATCCCCGATTTCAATTCCAGCTTTGGCAGCGCCCGACTGAGGAATAACATCGGAAATTAACGCCCCGCCAGTTTGGGAGTGGTCGGGTGGCGCGAAGTTTCCATCGGGCCCAATGATCATTGGGCGTCCCATCCCGACCGGTGTTCCACGAACGCCGAAAAAAGCTTGGCCAGAAAAGTCAATGTTGATATCCGGTCTGGTCTTTTTTAACCTTCGATAGGATTCAGTTGAAAATTTGCACGCTAATAAATTGAGATATTTTATATTCGCGAGAGGTTCGATTGACTTCAGCGCGGCTGAATCAACCTCTGTGTCTTTAAACACTAGGCTAAGAATGTTCTGGCAATCACCGATGGATTGCAGGGTTCCGTCCGCGATTTTACAGTTTACGAATTCAAGCGTTATCAGTGATTTAATTGACGCGAACGCCTGGATAAGCCTTAGTTCTACTGCTGTGTTTTTGAGTTCTAATACTTTAATGTTTCCCCATTGTTGGTTTGAAATGCTGTCTGTGTCGATTTCGCAGCTTTCGAAGGAAAGCGTTGACATTGATTTAACTTCAGCAAGTTTACTTAATAAATCATTCGATACATTACTTTCGATGAATGCGATGTTGTCGATCTTTCCAACGTCATCGAGAGCAGAGAAATCACCAGGGCTGCCGGTCCAGTTTGTTCCGAACGTAATATCCAATCCAAGGCTCCGGTTACCAAAGGGCTGTCCCAGCAAATTTCCGTTGAGCCGGATGTTCCTTTGTTGAATTAGGAACATTTCCATCCTCAAATCGTCTTCCTCTCGTTTTTGTTCTGCCAATAATTTTTCATCAGATTTCAAAGAATTAGGATTGGCTACTTTTTTCGTTTTTTTGAACACCAATTCACGATTTGCCGCTATATCTGAATTTACGATTTTGGTGATCTGTTTACGCAGTTCGGCCTTAGTTGGAAGTTTTTGATACTCCCGTTTCGTTGTTTGATTCGGTGTTGGATTGCCAAGTCGATCGACTTCCGGAGGGACTTGGAGACCGAACCCCGGTTCACCGATGTTTCGTCCATTGAGAAGGAATTCTGCCTTTTGAAAACCGGCAATTTTTGCCATGTCTTCATCGATATCTTCCAACGGATCAACTACAGTTGCTCCGAGTTCTCTGAGGTTTTGGATGGCCATTTTTTTTCGGTTGGATTTCCAGCGGGCTTCCAGTCTGGCGAAAGACTCCTGCATCGCAGCACTCTTCATCCCGCTCCTAAATCGAATTTGCAAAATTGCGATCGATTTCAAAAAGACCGGTTCATCTCCACCGATACTAATTTCTTCCAATATTTTTCTAATACGCCAAGCCGTTTCAGGCGTGCAGTCTAGAGATTTCAGAGCGAGTGGCTCGATCGCCGGTTCTCCAAGTTTTACCAGTTGCTGGATTGCCTTTTCCCGGTTTTTAAAAATGGGTGAATCAAGTTCGTTTAAAGCAAGCGTAATTGTATCGGCTGGTTTCGAGTGATTTGACAGTAAACGCTTATCCAGCGTTTGTTCCGCATCGTTAAAACGGTCGGCGACGCTAAGTTGATTCTGAGCGGACGTAGTCGCAAATCCAGGAAGAAGGAGAAAGGCTGTGATGGCGACAAAAAAACTGGCTTGCGGTTTTACTGAACAGCAGTCCCGTAACAGCGCGAGCGTATATTCAACGCTTGGAGCGGCTGTTTGACGTATCAATAAGAACTTGTCGGGCATCGCTAGCACCTTTGGCTGCCAAGGGACATTGGCGGTTGAGTTCGAATATTATCGTAGGGAAATGAACAATCTGTGTCGAGATGAACCCGGAGAAACCACCAACTTTGGTTTGTTGGGAAAATGCGGACAATCGGATTATTTTAACTTAAGCAGTCGCCACGAGTCGCCGATGAAAAGAAGGACAGCGTGATTTTGCCCCGCAATTCGTATGGGGATCGTCGCTGCCAAGAAAACGTTATTAATACGGTATCGAGATGAAAATTCACACAACAAGGTTTGCCGCGATCGAAATCGAGCCGGATGATATCTTGTTTTTTCGAAATGGACTCTTGGGGTTCGAAGATTGTCGCCACTGGGTTCTCCTGGCCGATGCTGACAATTCATCGGTGGCATGGTTGCAGAGTATGCAACATGCAGATATCGCGTTACCCGTTGTCTCACCCCGTCGGTTTGTACCGGAGTATCAGGTTCGTCTAGAGCCGTCAGATGTAGATGTATTGCAGCTAACATCGGTAGAACAGGCTTATGTTCTGGGGATCGTAAGTCGAAGTGATGAAACTCTGACATTGAACATGCGGGCACCGCTGGTGATCAATCTGGATCGTCGAATTGGGTGTCAGGTCGTCACCGTTGATGCACAGCCGATGCAGTACGAATTGGCAACGTTACCGATCAGCTTGAAGCGCAGTGCTTAGCTAAAAAGGTTGGTTTTCTTTTATCAGTCATTCTCTCGGGAAATGACTTATCGACTGTCGGCGTGTTGCCGGATAATTCGGTTTAGGAAAGATCTGGCGTTTCAGTCGTTATGATTGGCATAACACCGGCGTGATATTCCTCATTCACGGAACATAAGACAAGTCAATTGCTTTTCTGGTTTGTTGAGTAAAGTCTAGCCGATGACCACAGGGAGTATTGTTCGCCCCGTTTCCATTAGTTGGTCAGGAGCGAATCCCACAGCAAAGGATTGCAAGAATATTTATTTGTTTGCTCGCAAGTAACGGGAAGGTTTCCGTTTGGCGACTTTGTTGGAATTCAATTTAAGATTTAAGGAGCCAGCCATGCTGGTCTTGTCGCGGCACAGAGACGAAAGCATCATGATCGGCGATAACGTCATGATCACCATTGTAGATATTCGGGGAGATAAAGTCCGTTTGGGTATCGATGCGCCTCAGGAGATTCCAGTTCACCGGCAGGAAGTCTACGACGCCATTAAGTTGGAGAATCAAAAAGCGAGTCGTTTAGGGCCGTCGGAGACACGCGACATCGGGAATTAAACCGGAAATTAAGCCGGGAATTTAAATTGCTCAGTTCCCCTGGCAACTAAGCCAGAATTCCAAACACCAGAATTTTCAAACTATTCTTAGGTCCCTCGGACCTCGATCGCCAAGTTGGAAAAATTGATTAAAAGTGATTTACTGGTTCAGTAAATCGCTAATGCTGTTAAGCAGGCGATCCATCGTAAACGGTTTGTTGATGTAGTCATTAACTCCCAACATCTCTGCGTACTCTCGATGACGAGCACCTTCGTTGCCCGTGATCATAATGACAGGAATCGGAACACTGTCGTTTTGCCTCAATCTTTCAAGTACCAAAAAACCGCTTCGTCTTGGCATCATGATATCCAAAATCAATAAGTCGGGAGACTTTGCTTCCGTATACGCCAAGCCCTGATTTCCGTCGAGAGCAACGGAAACTGAATAGCCAGCAGCGATCAACGCCTGTCGAATTGATTCCGTGACTTCGACATCATCATCGATGATAAGGATATGCTGATTTCCTTGCGAAGAGTCGGATTCTTCTGATTCTGGATTGGGTTGGTTTGACATCTCAATTTGTTGGTTGGGCAAAGCAAATACAAGAAAAAAAATCTTCTTGAGAACAGGAGGGTCGGTGGACTGCGGTTCCGCGCGGACGCGGGAAACGTCAAACATCCGTGGGTGTTTATGATACTCGCCACCGTCAAGGCTTACTACAAGAGCGTCCCCGTTAATCGGAAAAATCCCGATATTTATGAACGAATTTCAAGCAATCGTTGCTGGGGAATTCTCTTGATCTGACTGGAATGCCTCGCAGTCGTTAGTCGTAGGTCACGGCAGGCTTGAGTAGGGAATGTAAGTGGTATTAGGTCTGTAGCGCTGGTAACTATGCCAGGCAATAAAGTCACGTGAGTGAATCATCGAATCCGATACCATCCCTAGGGGAAGATTCTAGCGACCCCGTAAGTTCGATATTTCGAGGATTAAGACATGTGGCGGGCCTTCTTTTTCGCAGTAGGTATCATGTTGATCATTACAGGGCTTGAATGTCTTGTGACACAACAGTTTGTTATTCATGGTGCGCGAGTCCCGACTTTCGTCGCAGCGATGCTGTTTGATAGCCCTTCAGAAACAAAAGCCCCTGCACCCAGCGCATCCTTCCCAGTAGCGCAGAACCGTTATCAAGCCCCTCGGCCAGCCGCTCGAAATTCTGGTTTCGGTTCCTCCAGTTTTGGGGACCCTTATCAGACGGAAGGCAATTATCGGCGGCAGAATGGAAACCAACGATCTGATTTTAGTCTAGCCGGCTTTGGGCAACGACGGAATGAAATTGCACCGATGGCCAAACCTGAGGTCAAGCGGCAAAATCAGACGACGCTAATCGGCCCTGACAAGACGGGTGTTTTCCGCCCTCAAGATTGGTTGCCGTGGAGTCTGCTTGCGGCAGGAACACTGGTTGTCCTCTACACCAATTCCCTTGATCCTCGCGCGTAAGATGGTGCGTTTGGTTCTCCGGTCCATCAGACAATAAGAATCCAGGGGAGCGAATTCGAGATTCCCCTTTTGCGGTCAACGTCTTAACGCTACCTTGCGGGTTGTAGCGGTAATTCACTCTTTGCCGTAATCAGACTGCCGTGATTAGGCTCGCTCAGGGTTTGTGCGATCCGTCGGCGATGGATTACTTTTCACCAGTCCCTCCGTCGATCGAGGGTTAATTGGGGGTAAGGTCTCTTTCATCCTGCATACTTATCACAGGTTTGGCAGTTTTTGCAGATTATTCAAATTTGCTTTCTGTTATTGATTTCTCCGCCTATCTATAATCGAAAGGGTTATCCCGTCGACGCCCGTTGGCTGGGAAACTCGCACCATCCAGCCAATGTTCGTTTGGTCTGGAACTCGAACTTCTCATCAAGCTAACTCGCTTCCATTGCAATGAATCAGTCCAATATTCCAAGTCTGCAAGAGACGATTGAGAAGGCAGCGTCATCGGGCTCTGGATTTGGAAATGATAAGAAACGTCTGTCCACCTCCGAATTGTTCGAATGGCCGGGGCGGTTGGCTTTAATTTTGGCCGTTGTCCTTTCACCTTGGTTTTTTGCAAGTGTTGAAAATTGGGCGCAGTGCACGATCACACTGGCATTGATGGTCGGAATGGCATTCTGGTGGTTTGAAACGGCGCTTAACCGAAAGAATTCCCAGGTTTTCCCTTATGTTTCCATATTGGTCTTTCTCGGAATTGGTGTCGGGCTATTCCAAATCTGGACGTTGCCCAATTCGCTGGCGGAGTTAGTGCTAGGTAGGCAGGTTGAGATTTACCAGGAGTATGCTGGTGATATAGATCCGGGCGTTTCTGTTTCGCTTGACCGCGAGGCGACTTGGGGACAAGTGAGATTGCTCGTGATCGCGTTGTCCGCGCTGCTAATGGGGGCTCGGTATTTCAGGGCGAAGCGAGACATTGTGTTGTTGCTGTCGGCTGTTTCAATTAACGGTTTCGCGATTAGTTTTTTCGGCATCATTCACAAGTTGACTGATAACGGGAAAATGTTTTGGTTTCATGAAATATTTGGCGGAGCTCCTTTTGGTCCGTTCGTCAATCGAAATAACGCTGCTGGTTATTTGTTGATGTGTCTGGGGTGTTGTGTCGGTCTATTTGTGATCGTGATGTCGCGAAGTGTTTCCGATGGGCCACGTCCAATTCTAGGGCGAGACATGCCGGTTTGGCGTCGTTGGAAGCTTCAATTGTTGGAAGTGCTTAGAGAATTGACTGCGACGAAGTTGGCGGTTCTTTTTATGTTGGTGATGATTGCCGCTGCAATTCCTTCGACACTTTCCCGTGGCGGGGTCATTGGTTTACTTGTCGCGGGTCTAGGTACGGTTCTTATTTTTGGTGTGACGCGTCAGCCCAAAAATTTTGGAATTGTTCTGGCACCTGTGTTTTTAATCTCAGCGCTGCTGTTTGGCTGGATCGGTTTTAGTGATGAGCTATTGGATCGTTTCGACACAATTGACACGACCACCATCGAAAAATCAGACGCACGCATTCAGAACTGGAAAGACACCTGGCCCGCGGTTGCCGAAATGGGATGGGCTGGTTCGGGGCTGGGGTCTTATCGCAATGTCCATCGTCTTTACCGCAGTGGCCGGGAATTAGGGATCTTTGTGTACGCTGAAAATCAGTATTTTCAAGCGTTGGTGGAAGCCGGTTGGTTCGGATTGATTTTGTTTCTCATCGCCTGGTTGCTTGTGTATCAAAACGCCTTTTTCGCACTTCGGGAAGGGGCATCTCCAACCACGCTTGGTGTGGGGACGATGGGTGTGTTTGTGATTTTATCACAAGCGACTGTTTCCTGTTTTGATTTTGGTTTGTACATCGCTTCCAACATGCTGTTGCTCTCCGTGCTGATGGGATTTTTAGCTTACCAGGCTCATGCGTTAAGTGGTCGTCTTAAAAAACCGTCATTTTTGCAGTTCCAATGCCCTAATTATATTGTTCAGTTCATCGTGTTGGTTTTGTTCGCTGCCTCGACAATGGTCGCCTTGGACTTGTATAGAAGAGCTCAGCTTGATCAGTACATGAGACCACGGATTAGTCGTTTAACTCGTGAGAACATGGATTTTGAAAAGACGACCGATCGGATTGCGGCGTTAACCCGTTTGATTCAGCGGACGCCTACTGCAGAGTGTATGAACTATCTCGGCGATCTATGGATGCACCGCTCCCGCCTGCAACTTTACGATTCCATGACGGATTCTGCTGAATTCAAGGATGCTTTTGAGTTGATGGACGCAAAACGGCAAGCTCAGTTTTCTGAGAACCTTTGGAACCTGACTCATATCCAGAGGGTTCAGGAGACGGCCTGTTATTTTCAACGTATTGAATCGCGTTACGATTTGGTGAAATTTCTTAACCAGCCTGCGATTAGTGAAGATTTACCATGGGCACTTACCTATTTTAAATACAGTCGTGAGTCCTCACCAATCCAACCCCTGGTCCACCTTCGAATTGCAGAAATAAAAGGAGTGATTGGAGAGGCCCGCTCGGGGGATGTAGATATGGAGCGAGCGCTAAGTTTAGCGCCGAGCAACCCTTCGTTTCAGAAAGTTGCCGGGATTTATTATCTTCAGTCCGGCTTAGTGGAGGGGGCGATTGACCATTTGAAACAATATTTAAAATTGGATCCAAGGGGTTATCAAAATTTAATGAAAATCCTCAGCGGACGGACCAGTCGAAATATCGTTCCAGTCTCTGAGAAAAAAGTGCTAGAGATCCTTCCGGATGATGGCCAGATGATTCTTGATTATGTCAATCAATACATGCCTGAAGATTCCGCTCAAAAAGAAGAATTTTTAAAGCGGGCGGCAAGTGTCGTTTTAGATATTGAATATCCCAAACGGGAGGATAATATTCTGCTGGGTCAGATTCGATCCAAGCAGGGGGAGCTTGAGTTGGCGTTGGATGCGTATGAAACTGCCGGCAGGCGTGATCCAAACGACCTTGCTGTCAAATATGAAATCACCCTGCTTTTGAAGGGGTTGGGGCGACTGGACGAAGCCCTGGCTCTTGCTAAAGTTCTAAAATTACGCGGCCCCAAAAAAGCTGGTTATGATAGACTGGTGGAAGAGATTGAGTTGGAAATCGCAGCAAGTGTAAATTCGAATTAGTTTGCCAAGAAATGTACGTCACTTTATTTTTTTTATTTGGATAAACCTTTAGATGCTGTCGGTCATTTTCGCATTTATCGTGTCGGTCGTTGGAGCCATGCTGTTGGTGCCTCGACTGGCTGTTGTTGCGCGACGATTAAATCTCGTTGACCGCCCAGACCGGCAACGGAAGCTTCACCACACAGCTATCCCAATGGTTGGCGGCGTGGCTGTATTAATCACGATGATTGTGGCGGTTCCAGTTTCAGTCTACGGAGGTCATGAATGCCAATTGCTGTTAGGGCAATGGATGGAAAATCTCATGGCTCGCCTGCCGTTGGAGGTGGATTCTTTTCAGTTAACGGTTAGGGAAAGTGATTACTTAGGACTAACCGGGCTTTTAATCGGCAGCGTAATTCTCGTCGGCGTTGGTGTGCTTGATGATCGATTTCAATTGCGTGGCCGGCAGAAGCTTGTCGGGCAGGCAGTGGCCGTGACGGCGTTAATCATTTTTGGCTATCATTTCAGCGAAGTTACGGTGGCCGGCTATCGGATTGAATTCGGTATCTTCTCTGTGTTTTTCGTTTATGCCTGGGTGTTGGCAGCCATCAATTCAGTCAATTTACTCGACGGTGCCGATGGGATCGCCGGGACCGTGGGGATCGTCATGAGTCTCGCGTTGAGTTTGATGGCAATCTATCAGGAACAATGGTTAACCGCTTTAATTTCGGCATCAATGGCTGGAGCACTGTTTGGGTTTCTCCGATTCAATTTCCCGCCTGCAAAAGTCTATCTTGGCGATGCCGGTAGTATGTTGATTGGGTTTGTGTTGAGCGCTTTAGCAATTCGGTGCACTTTCAAACAAAACTCTGCAATCGCTTTTTTTGCTCCAGTTGCGTTGTTGGCGATTCCATTTCTTGATTCGGCGGCGGCGGTTATTCGACGGCGTTTGATGGGCAGGAGTATCTTTGAGGTTGATCGTGGGCACTTGCATCATTCTTTGATGAAGCGTGGGTATAGCCCGAGAGTAAGTTTGCTTTGGGTTGCTTTACTCTGCACTACCACTGCGGCGGGAGCGGTTTTGAGCCTCGTGAACCAACAGCCTGCATACGCTTTGGCATCGATTTTGATTGTGATCGTCGTCATGATCGCTAGTAAGATCTTTGGTGTTGCAGAGTACCAATTAATTTCCCGACGCGCTTCCACGATTGCAAAGTCGTTCTTGAAAGTACCGTCGGCCAGTGGGTTAAATTATCAGCAAGCTTCGGTTCACGTTCAGGGAAGTCGAGATTGGCAAGATGTTTGGAAAATGCTATGTGTTTTCGCGGATACCAAGTGTTTGAACGAGATTACACTGGACCTGAATGCTCCGTGGCTGCACGAGTCATTTCATGCAACGCTTCGCCGGTCAGATGCTGATCGTAGTGATAATCAGCAGTGGTATTCTCAGATCCCGTTGGTGTCCGAAGGTCGTGTTTTTGGCCGAGTGGAAGTTTATGGCCCGAATGAATCTGGGTATTCTCATCAGCAACTTCTGGTCGATTTGATGGACGTGACGGCGCTGATCGAACAGACCATTCTCGCAAGTGATGAAGATCTGGTTACTGAATCGGGAGATTTTGGATTCCAACCGGTCAAGGTTGGGGCAGACGGTCAGGAACTCACCGAAGAGTATTCGCTCCCTACAAAACCGCGTTAGCCATTGCTGGCAAATTCAATGAGGCAAAATGCTTAGCCTCCCACGATTCAGGTCTCCAATCTGGTTTATTTTTGGGTTGATCCAATGAAAATCTCCCGTGCTGGTGCCGTCGGTTCGTTTGCAAATCTTGATCGTTGTTTGGCCGATGGTGAGTTGGACTGTCAAAACGGACGGGAAATCGATATTGGGGCGACGGGCAAGATGAGTACAATCGGCAATGCATTCCAGAGTCTATTCAAGAAGGAACAGGGAGCTAAATGCCGAACATTCCCGTTTTTATCGTGTCTTGCCCAGGTTGTCGCATGAAAAAACAGCTTAATATTGACTGTTTGGGTCGTACAACGGAGTGTTTGAGGTGCGGAAAAGAATTCATCGCTAAGGGGGCGGATAGCGACTCGGCGGCCATGGAAGATCCTGTTCATTACTGGATTAACTTCACCGACCATGATTTTCAGGATGAACCGCTACCAGAGTGGCAACAATCGCGTGATTTGGGGCGGACGCCTCGGTAATTGGCAGTCGGATGGCCAAACTGGCCGTAAGCTGAGACGCACAAAGGCCGCGGTTTGAGTCGCAAATTAGCTGCTCTCAAGCTTTGGATGCCTGCTGGTACGGTTATAAGATGTGAAGCTTGATACAGGACGTTACGGATGGTTTTTTTCAGTGGGATAAAGGTTGCCTAATCCGAAACTTGTGGCAAAATAGAGAGGATTGTCGGGGCTCAATCGTCGAAAAATGATATGAGCGTAACCACAGATCCAACGAACCGACTGAAAAACTACAGTATTTTAGGAGTAACGACGTGAATCGAGGCAAAAGTCTTTCTTGTGCAGTGTTAGTCGTAGTTTGTACCCTTGTGTTTACCGTCCCAGCGTCGGCACATAGCGTATTCAAGAAGCAACTAGAGGCGAAATATCCGGATCGATCAATTAGTTGCAACACTTGCCACGGCAAGAGCAAGAAAGACCGGAACGTGTATGGGCGTCTTTTGATGAGCCAATTTGATTCAAAGTCGTTAACTGCGGATTTCAAGTCAAAAAAAGGTGCCGATAAAAAGGCCTTTGAGAATGAAGTGATGATCCCCGAGTTTTTGAGCGCGTTTGACAAGGTTCAAGCGATGACGCTTGCTGAAGCGATTGAGGCAGCCGAGCTAAAAACACTGCTGGCGGCAGCAAAGGCCGCTGATTTGGTTGCACCGTTGTCCCAAACCGATCAGCCAATCACACTCTTTGTTCCGACTGAAGCAGCCTTTGCGAAGCTACCAGAAGGCACGGTTAACGATCTCCTAAAGCCTGAAAACAAAGAGAAGCTTGCCGCTATCCTCATGTACCATGCGGTTCCAAGTAAAGTTAGTTCGGCTGATGTGATGAAATTGAAATCAGCAGAGACGGCGGGTGGCAATTCTGTGAAAATTTCAGTTACAAAGAATCATGAAGACAAAGGTTGGAATCCTAAAGACGAAGTGAAGGTTAACGATGCGATGGTTACCGAAACTGATATCATGGTAAAAAATGGTGTGATTCACGTCATCGATTCGGTCTTACTGCCTAATTAATTCGGTACCTAAATTAGGTCGATAGGCGATTGACAAGTAACCCAGCGAGACAATAAAGTATTGTCCTCGGGCGTTTAGCTCAGTTGGCTAGAGCATCTCGTTTACACCGAGAGGGTCGGGGGTTCGAGTCCCTCAACGCCCACTGTCATGCACGGTAGAGACCTTCCATTCTCTATCGTGCTTTTTTTATGGGGTTTTTGCTCGGCCATGCTTGCCGATTCAGCGGCGCATTTGGCGTCAGATTTTCCAGCCGTTCCTATGTCCTGAAAATCGCTCTTGCTAACGAGTGCATAGTTTTTCATTGCTGTAGCCGCACTGTTGACAACCCACTGGCAAGCCTTTCCCAAAATAACCACGCCCCAGAGGAAAAGGTTTCGGCGATAAAACGAATTTGAGTTAGATGGTAATGAGTCCTGCGTAGTCGAGGGATCTCGAAGCATTAGCGAATCATGCAACTTCTTCTTAG
>JAALLA010000211.1 GCA_011087765.1 Pirellulaceae bacterium | reverse complement strand
AATGAAACCAATCCCAGCCAACTTAATAAAGTACTTCGGGATGACGCTTTTGCTGCTGGTCGCCTCAACACTTGGCCCCGGTTCGAAAGCTAGGGCACAGGATATAGATTCGTCGAAAACGCTAACGCTAGTTTGCTCGACAACCCAGATTGCAGATTTTGCAAGGAACATCGTTGGCGACCGCTGGGAAGTGATTTGCGTTCTCGCTCCTGGCGAAGACCCTCACACGTACGAAGTCGGCAATGATGATGCGTTGTCGGTTGCACGCGCAGACCTCTGCCTGGAAAACGGATGGAACCTGGAAGGTCATTCATGGATGAAGCGACTCGCCACGAACGCTAACAAACCACTGGTAACGTGTATCCAAGGTGTCGAACCACTGATGCTAGATGCAAATGGCGAAAAAGTTAACGACCCGCACGCGTGGTTCGATACAACCAACGCTTCGATTTACGTTCGAAATATTTGTGATGCTGTCAGTAAGATCGACCCCTCTCACGCAGCCGAGTACAAGGCTCGAGCCCAACTTTATTTAATTCAGATTCGAGCACTCAACCAATGGATCGCGCGGCAAGTCACTGCCATCCCCAAGGCTCGACGCATTCTCGTAACCCACCACGATGCCTTTGGCTACTTCAGCAAAGCCTACGGCTTTCAGGCAATTAGCCCGGTTGGCTGGACGACAGGTGAATTGAGTGGCGTAGCAATTGACCAAAAACAAAAAATCGTGGAACAAATACGCGAACTTGGTGTTAAGAGTATTTTTGTTGAAACCACGATTAATCGCGAATTGCTCGATGATATTGCACGGGAAACTGGAATTACGGTTGGTGGCGAACTGTACTCCGACGCCATGGGCGGGCAGGGGACTGCAGGTGAAACCTATATCGGGATGATGAGGGAAAATGTTTTGACGATCGTTGAACACCTCAAATAGGGCGGAACACCTCATGCGACCTATTCTTGCTTTCCTGCTTTCTAGTCTCCTGATTGGTGGCATATACAGTTACCTCTCATTCTCCAACAGTGTGCGACGGCCACCGCTCACCATCGAAGTAACCCAAGCTGACGGAATTTACTCGCTTGAAATAGAGCGGACCTTCCGCTGTGTAGCCGATCCAATTCTCGAGGAACCCTCTCTCGCGGTTCAATTTGGAACCAACCAGATTTATATTCGCAAGGATGAAGTTCCCATTGAAGAATCGATTTTGATTGGCCCCATCGAAGGTGTCGAAGAAGGTGAAAATGAATTTCTAATCACAGCTACCATGGATGAATTTTCTGAAACATTCGGAGTGGTAAAAGTCACCATATTTCGCGATGAAGTCCCGCTGGTATCCAAAATGTTTGCCAGTGAATCAGGTCTGACATCGATCAGCGGACCCGTCGTTTTCGATTCTCAGGAATCGTCATCTTCTCCCCACCAACACTGACCTCTCTTACTGAATCCTCTCAAAAACGAAGTGAGTTTGAATTTGACGAAAACACCGATAAATCAAAACCGCGAAGTACAGACAGCGGCCATCGAGGTTAGCCAATTGACCGTGAGCTACGGTCCTGTCCCTGCATTACTGGACATCTCGGTTACCGTGGAACCGGGGAAACTTGTAGGAGTCATTGGCCCCAATGGTTCGGGGAAATCTACGCTCATCAAGTCCATTCTTGGTTTTATCAAACCCGATGTTGGCCAAGTAAAAATATTTGGGGAAAACGTCGCCAACGTAAAAGGAAGAATCGCCTACGTACCACAGCGAGGTTCGGTCGACTGGGACTTTCCAATCACGGTGCGTGAAGTGGCGGTAATGGGTCGATACGGCAAACGCCGATGGTGGAGAGATCTAAGAAAAGAAGACTACCAACTCGCCGACGCTGCTCTGGAAAAAGTCCGCATGAGCGAATTTTCGAGGCGGCAAATTGGCCAACTTTCGGGAGGCCAGCAACAGCGCGTATTTATGGCGCGTGCCTTAACTCAAAACGCAGATATTTTATTATTAGACGAGCCCTTCGCTGGAGTTGATGCGGCCACCGAACGGGCCATCCTCGACGTCTTGCAAGCTACGAAACAGCAAGGGAAAACTGTTATCGTCGTTCACCACGACCTCTCTACAGCAGCTGAGTATTTCGATCAAATCATTTTATTGAAACAACGTCTTTTTGGATTTGGCAGCCCTCAGCAAGTCCTCAGACCAAAATTATTAGCCGATGTTTACGAGGGCAACATGAAAATCTTTGCCGAACTTTCGGGAACAGATTAACACCAGGACCACGACCGCTGGGCTTGCGGTTTCGCACGGCAATTCTGAATTAAAACCACGACTTTCGACAAACACACTCCAATCGGACTGATAACTTGAACTGGCTCGAAACATTGCAACTCGACTACGGCCACATGATCCGCCCCCTGATCGTGGGTACGCTTGTTGCGATTGTCTGCAGTGTGATTGGATGCTTTATCATTCTGAGAAAAATGTCGTTTCTCGCCGATGCGATCGCTCATTCGATGTTGGCGGGCGTGATTGCCGGATATCTGATCATCAAAATCCTGTTTGGCCAACAGGACCCACACTTAGGCGCAATGCTGATAGGAGCCATTCTCGCCGGTGTCGCCACAGTCGCAATGGTGGGCCTCGTGACTCGATTCTCTCGCGTCAAACAGGATACCGCAATCGGAATTATGTACACCGGAATATTTGCAATCGGCGCCTTTGCGATTTCAATTCGATCCATCGGTCAACATATTAAAGTTGATATTTACCACTATATCGTTGGGAGTGTCCTCTCCGTCCCGGATGAGGAGTTTTGGTTACTTGCCATTGTCGCATCACTCGTACTCAGCGTTGTCATTCTGTTCTACAGGCCGCTGCAACTAACCAGCTTTGATCCGATCATGGCGGCTTCGATTGGGATCCCGGTTCTTGCGGTTGAGTACCTTTTAACCGCCTGCACCTCCCTGGTAGTCGTCAGCGGAGTTCAAATTGCCGGTGTCATACTGGTCGTCGCTTTGATTATTACCCCCGCAGCGACCGCTTATCTACTTTCTGACCGCCTCGATCGAATGATCCTATACTCAGCCATTCTGGGTGTGCTCGGGTTTTGGTCAGGCTTTGCCTTGGCAACCATTGTAGGTGCTTCCCCCGGGGCCTCCGTCGTTGTCATGATGACCCTGATCTTTCTTATTACACTAACCCTGTCTCCCCGATACGGCCTGCTTGCTGACTGGATTAGACGATCCAGTGCAATCCCCCAAGAGGTCATGGAAGATATCCTTGGAGTCATTTTAAGATTCCCCCAAAATACAATTCCCGTCGAAGAAATCGAAAAATTAGTTACCACCAGAAATCTAAAAATCAGACGAGCAATTTCGCTTCTCGGACGCCAGCGTCTCATTGAGATTTCCAACAACCAGGTTCAGCTCACTGCCGATGGCAGAATCGAGGCGAACCGCCTTGTCCGGGCACACCGGTTATGGGAAACGTATTTGGAAAAAACGGGAACTCCAGAAACTGAAGTTCATGAGATCGCACACAAGCTAGAGCACATCAGTGATCAAGCTACCGTTGCCTACCTGGACGACAAACTCGGCCACCCACTCTCCGATCCACATGGGTCTGTCATACCGACGGATCAATCGCAAGTCGGACTCAATCGTTCTTTTATCTCGAGCTTGATGCGAGATGGCAACCGGGCGGTTGTCGAACAAGTTGGAGAAGTTGCTCAGATTAGCGGACTTAAGGCTGGCGACTTGGTCACCATGAACCGACGGTCGGCAGATGGCAACACCTGGATCCTACTCGCCGCCACTGGCGATGTCATCGAGTTAAATCACGACCAAGCCGATGCCATTATCGTACGGCTGACCGAACAATCCACAGATTAAAACCAGTCGATTGGTAGGCGGTTGCAGACACAGGATGGGTTAAGGCTTAACTGCGCGAGTTGCCGCCATATCAGCAATGTATCTCCCAACAGCGTAGGCTTCCCAATTGTCTTCGTAGTATCCGATGATCCTCAATCCGGCAGCAATTTGCCCCCCTATTTGATCGCCTAAACTGTGGCCAAAACAAAGTGGCTGTTGCTCTGCTATGTACTTGGCCTTCTCTGATTTTGAAATACCCGTTAACTCAGAATAGGGAATCGAGTTCTTAACAACTAGCTTACCGTCTTCAATCTTCTTTTGGTCAAACAAATAAAAGACTGGCTTCGTGAAACCGGCCACCAGTTGCCCACCATGGCGGAGCACCCGCGTCGCCTCTTGCCAAACGGGTCGAATATTCGGAACAAAGCCGTTGGAACAGGGATGTACAATCAAATCGAAAGATTCATCTTCGAAACAGGACAAATCGCTCATATCTCCTTGCACGCATTCAATTTCCAAGCTGTCTCGCTCAGCAACAAACTGGTCTTGCTTCAACTGCTCTTCGGAAAGATCAAACACAGTAACTCTCGCCCCGGCCGCTGCCAAGATAGGAGCCTGTTGACCACCACTACCAGCCAGGCACAGTACTCGGCACGGACTAGCTGAAAAATCAGGAAACCAATCCTGAGGGACAGACCGATGAGGAGTTAAAACGATGCTCCACTTTCCTTCACGCGCCCGTTGAATTTCTTCGGCGCTAACAGCTACCGTCCACGGGTTATCAGCTTTGACCTGCGCATCCCATGCCGCGCGATTGTAGTCCAGCAGATCTGCTTCTGAATCGGGAATATTAGATTTTTCCATTAGGCATCCTGGTTGTGAGATACATTTGCCACTGGCACCCTTCAGTCAAATCGAATCGAATAACCTGAGTTTTCTTAAAAACTACCTCGATTACGTCTTGAGACAAGGTCTTTGTCAACTGCGCTGGCAAACTCCAGCCACCACAAATCACTGAAAAGACTTTAGAAACTGACACTTGGAAGTTATCAACTTCAAAGTAGAATACAACTCCGTTTTAGACACACAAGCGAACTATTCGCCCCCTCCAAGCATTACCGATTCCCTTGTTATCGCACTAGGCAGATGGCCAAACTTTATTTTTACTACTCCGCGATGAACGCTGGCAAAAGCACGACATTGCTTCAGGCAGCTCATAACTATGAAGAACGCGGCATGCGTGTTCTTTTATTTACGCCTCAAATTGACGACCGGGCAGGCGTCGGCAACATATCGTCGCGACTTGGCCTGACCCGCGAAGCCTTTAGTTTCGATTCCGAATTCGATCTCTTTGTGCAAATACGCAAAGAACAAACACAATCTCAGGTCGCCTGCGTGTTCATCGACGAGGCTCAATTCCTCACCTCTAAACAAGTTCTTCAATTGACTATGGTTTGCGATCATATTGGCATTCCAGTTCTGTGCTATGGCCTCAGAACTGACTTCCGTGGCGAACCCTTTGAGGGAAGTAAATACCTCCTGGCCTGGGCCGACGTTCTCGGTGAAATTAAGACAATTTGTTACACCGGAAAGAAGGCAATCATGAACGCTCGCCTTGACGAATCAGGGAAGCGAGTCACCGAAGGTGAGCAGGTCGCCATCGGGCTTAATTACGTCTCTTTATCAAGAAAAGAATTTGGGTTGGAACACGTTTCCCCGATCCAGTACCGTCCGCCGGAAGATTAACCGGGCAAGCTAGACTGTTACTGAGCCGGTGTACCGGGAACTGCCGGCGCGGCCATTGTCTCGCTCTCGGCAGAAGGAACACTTAACGGAACCGCCCGCTGGTCATAAGCACCCAAACTTAGCGGGCGAACATCGCGGTTATTAAAATTCAAAGGACCTTTTTCGAAACGCGGAGCCTTTTCGACCGCATTGGATCGAGCGTTTTCTGACCATTCTCCCTCGGTCAAAAAGATATTGTATCGACTCAGCAGAGTTCCAGTTGTGTACACATAATTTAAAAGTGCTTTGTTGTATTCGGCGACTGAGCGGTGAACGCTACTCTCCGTATTGGCTTTTCGCTGCTGTGCGTCAAGTAAAAAGAAGATCTGATCCTGCCCTTCATCGAATCTCTTTTGCTTTGGATTGATCTCTTCTTCAGCTGCGATTCTCGCATCAAAATTGGTTCGCAAAGACGCCACCGAACGATCAACTTCGGTAAATGCCTGATTCAAATCAAGCAGGATTTGCCGTTGCTGTTCATTTAGCAAAGTGCGCTCACGAGCTAATTTCAACTCAGCATTTCGGATCGAAAGGTGCCCCAGTCGATTGCCGATCGCTCCTCCAAATTCAAAACCTAGTTGCCAATCGTCAAGATTACCCTTGAACATGTCGTTAAATGCACCGCCATTCGGGGACCCTTGCGTACCAAACAGATTTTGACCGAAGCCTCTCGCTCCGTACTGACCTGTTAAATCGAATCGCCATTTATTAAGTGCTTTGGCAGCCAGCAACTCCAATTCGCGTTGCCGGACAATCCATTTTTGACGCCTAATTTCAACTCTTCGATTAAGAGCATCCGCTTGAGACTGCTCCCAGTCAAAAGCAACCGGTGCCAAAGCAGGATCTGAGATCGGTAAGATGATCGTTCCATCACTCGCTGGAAGGTTCATCAATCGGCGAAGATCACGGTCCGATCCTAAAACGCCTTTGGGACCATTTATCTGGCCGGTTAAAATATTTTGTGCTTGAGTTTGAAAATTAAAATACTGCTGCCGGGCAAGCGCTTCATCATCCGGGCGACCCACGCCTTCGTCTAACCGTTTTTTACGATTATCCCAGGCCTCCTGGGCTGAATCACGAGCACCAATTTTGGTGTCGAGATCGCGATATGAAAAATACAATTCCCAATAAGTGTCCTCTACATTGCGAACTAGATTCCGAACTGCAACCTCGAAATCAGCAAGAGAGACATCGCTTCTAATTCGAGCGATTAAGACACCATTGTAATTACCCGGAGTCGCATTAGGGCCAGCAATACGATTGACAGCCGAACCGCGTCCACGCCCCAAGGGCTGGCGAAACTCAAGCTGAGTCACCATGTTGTAACTGCTGTTAAAAAACGAAAATGGGTTCGCATTTCGGTTGTAGTCAGTCAGATTTCTGATTGCGAAAGACGCTCCCGAAGCCGTTTGCTTACCAATGCCAAAATTGAAGTTAGAAGCATTCGTCACCGCCCCACCCAAGAACGCCTGATTCACAAATCGCTCCCGTCGACTGTACAGCAGACTTGAATCCACTTGCGCGTCGAAGGCTGAAAGAGCTGCCTCAACACTTCCCAAACCAGTCTCGTTAATTGCCTGATCGTAAAGCGTGGTGGCTGCCTGCGGAGAGTTTACAACGACGCCGCCAAGCTTCTGCATGACTTTACTATTGGCGAGTGCCATCTCAACGCATTGCTCAACCGTCATCTCCAAAGGCTTCAGATCCTGGAAATTTGAGATCGTTACAGGCGGGGCAGAAAGAAACTCCAGACCATCGGTGCCTTCCGGGTTCTCGAGCTCTGGATATTCGATTTGCTGTAAAAGCGATTGGCAGGGCCCACAGTCACCCGAAAAATCCACAACTTGCTTAGCGCGATGCTGGCAACCAACTAACGCGCATGCGACAAACGCTAATATAAAAACACCGGAAACTTTGGAAAAATGTCGGGTGCTTAAGATGTCCG
>JAALLA010000210.1 GCA_011087765.1 Pirellulaceae bacterium | reverse complement strand
TCCAGGTATTCGTAGGAGCTCGTGGCGCTAAGTAGACCCCTTCTTTCGGCTCATAAAGACCAATTTGGTTTCTCCATTGTTGGTCGTTGACCCTCGCCGCCGTTCCCCCACCACCATGCATGGAGATAAATAACCGACGCCCGGTTTTCGGCTTCTTTCCGAACACGCGGTAATCAAATTTCATCTCTAACTCATCCAATCGAATAACTTTTTCAGTCCATTCCTTTTTTCGTTGATTCTTCAGTTGCTTTCGAAAATCCTTAATAAGGATAGCCGAAGCTGCCTTTGCCTGGGCTTGACTCAAAGGTGCATTGGCAAAGTCCTGTTCGATCAGGCTTGGTCTTTTGGTTTCCGATTGCCCAGCCCAGAGTGTGAGTTCTTTGACGACGTCCGCGTTGGGCGAATCATTGAAAGCGCGAACGCTTTGGTTGTTGGATACCAAGCCGGAAAAAATTATGATGGTAATTAAGTATGTGCGAATCATAGATCTTGTAGGTGAATGAAAGCGGACTGTATCCGTTTAGCATACGTCAAATTCGTCGCGAATCCCATCGCCAAAGCACTTGAAAATGCTCAAAATTTAGCGATGCAATTTTCTTGCGGTATCCCAATTCGATGGTGCTATTTAATCCGATGCATTTCGAATTGATTTCGTCGCATGCAGCTAAGAATGTGTAGCGTTCAAACTCGGAACGCTGGGGACAGAGACCCGCGATGAAAAATTTCAGCGCATTAATCATTTGCTTTTTATCCCGCATTTGTGAATTAGAATGCCTAATCGAGGGTTTATGAAATTGTTTTCAAGGTATAGACGAGTTATTATGACACTTGAGTCCATCAATCTGCCATTCTTGTTGTCGGTTCGAGATCGCTGGGCTTGGTTGTGAGATTAGGCCAAAGAACGCCCCAGTGAAAAAAGACCAAATTAGACGACTGCGTATCCGCCTCGGAAAACGGCTGAAAATGTTTAAGAAATTCTTGTTGATGAGTTTGGAAATTATTGTCTTTCCTGCGTTTTTCATCGCCACATTAATCCTGTTCGGCAACGGTAATGATCTGTTTGCTAGTGTGGGACCTCAGCAGTTCGACGAACCTCAGTCGAACGCTGTTGAATTTGAAGCAGGCACTTCTACTTTTTTGAAGGCTTATTGTTTTGATTGCCATGGTCCCGATTCCCAAGAATCTGGACTGCGATTGGATCAGATTGGCCATGACCTTTCTGATTCACAAGCAGCGCAGATTTGGAACGATATTTTCGCGCAGGTTCAATTTGCGGAGATGCCGCCAAGTGAGAGCGACCAGCCAACGGCTGAGGAGCGGTCTCGATTCGTAGGGTTGATTGAGGCCGAATTGGAACGCTTTAATGCTGGTTTCGGACTCAAGGAAAAGATGTTGTTGCCTCAATATGGTAACTACGTCGATCATGAGACCTTATTTGACGGAAGCATTACAGAAATGCCTTACACGCCTGCCCGGCTGTGGCGGCAGCGACCTCTTATCTATGACGCAGTATGGGAAAAAGCCTATGGTCGGGCGCCGTGGTACAGCGTCAAGATTGGGGGTACCGGAAATCACTTAATCGAACGTGGTCCGCACAAAGGAAAGCTGTTGGCGCACCGTTATTTTGCCGATGCCAAATACGCTAATCCATTTTTCGAATTTGTGCATCACGCTTCGGGCTTCACGGATTACTCAACGATCGTCGCGGATCAGTCATCGCTAGAGGCTTTGATGCTGAACGCGGAAACGATGGCCGAGATCATGACCAAAGGGCAGAAGGTTCGGATTGTCACTCAGGTAAAAAACAAAGGGAGTCGTACTGGGAATAACGAAGCGATGTTTGTAGGAGGGGTTACGACTTCTGCAAATGAATATCGTGGTCGCGTTCCCGTTATTTTCCGAAAGATAATGAATGCCGACGACGCGGTCGAACAAGTCGATTTTCGAGAGGCTTTGGGCGTTGCCTTTAATTTGTTTTTGCGACGCCTTCCGAATGAAAACGAATATGAACATTACTGGGAGAAAGTTTTTCAAAAGAATGCTCCTTTAGGGAACACGATGGCGTTGCAAGCTGTCCTGATGTACGTGACTTTGTCGCCGGAATTTGTGTATCGAATGGAGTTGGGGCTGGGCGACGAAGATTCGCATGGGCGACGTTTTCTCTCACCCCAAGAGTTAGTTCATGCAATTAACTACGCACTCCACAATAAACCGGCGTTTGGAATTGATGAAATCGAAACCATTGACGTTTACACCAAGAAGAGTGAGGAGCCTATTCGTAAAACGATGTCTACTCCGAATCCGACATGGGCGGCTAGGCACAGCAAATTAGTTGATGAAATGCGGCAGGGAAAACTCAAAACGAGGAAAGATGTCGAACGGGTCGTGCGTGAGATGTTGGCTGGGAAGAGAAAACAGCGTGCCATCAATCACAATCGCACTTATTTGACGACGGCGAATCCCCGTGTGATTCAGTTTTTCCGAGAGTATTTTGGTTACTACAAAGCTGGTGAAGTTTTTAAGGATGTTGATAAATTTAAAAATCGAGAGGGTTTCAAACAATTTAATTCCGGTACTGCGTCAAAATACACCTATGACACGGACTCCCTAATTCAGCACATTCTTGCCGAAGATAAAAATGTACTTTACGAATTGTTGACGACTGACAAGATTGTGGTGAGCTATTGGAACGGTAGTAATTCCAAAGATCAGATTAAGAGAGCCCGTGGTGAAAAAGCATATTCTGAAACGCATCACCTCCAGGGCTACAACCTTGATCCTTTCAAAACAGCGTACGACAGTGGAGAGAGTGGGAAGGTTTTGCAGGTGCCCCGCGATCAACGTTGTGGGATTTTGACCCAGCCAAGTTGGCTGGTTGCCCATAGTGGGAATTTTGACAATGATCCGGTCAGGCGGGGAAAGTGGATACGCGAGAAGCTTCTAGCTGGTACTGTTTTGGATATTCCCGTTACCGTTGATGCGCAGATTCCGGAAAATGAACATCAGACGTTGCGAGAACGATTCAGTGTTGTTCACGAAGCGGAATGCTGGCGATGCCATAAGAAAATGAATCCGTTAGGAATGCCTTTTGAGTCGTTCAATCACGTTGGACGTTGGCGCGCCAGTGAAAAGGGCAGCCCAGTGAACGTTTTCGGTAGCATCGGTTACTCGGGAGATCCGTCGATCGAAGGCGAGGTTCAAGGGGTGCGTGAGCTGATGGAAAAACTTGCGACTTCAGATCGAGTTCGACAAAGCTTTATTCGGCACGTCTTTCGATTCTGGATGGGACGTAATGAAATGCTCAGTGACTCCAAGACTCTGATGGCGATGGAACAAACTTATATCGAGAGTCAGGGAAGTTTTCGTGAACGTCTAGTTTGTCTGCTTACCTCGGACTCATTCTTGTATCGAAAATAGAAAAAAATGAAAAGAATTAATCGTCGATCGGTGCTTAAAGGAGTCACGCTTGGATCGGGTGCTCTTGCGCTTTCGCCATTCCTGAAAAGCATTTCAGCGGCTGATCAGCTAGAGGTTCCCAAGCGTTTTGTTTTTGTTGTCAAAAGCAGTGGGTTGCAAGGTGACTATCTAAATCCAGACGGTCTGAATCATCGTGGTGAGACACTGGTGGACGCAACTCTTCAGGGGCGTAAGCTCCCCGAGGGGATGCAGTCGCTCGAGCCTTTTAAAAACAAGCTTACTATCATTCAAGGTCTGAGTGGAAAGATGACTAACTCGGGCCATAGTTCGTTCTATGGTGCCCTCGGTGGTTACAAAGCGTCTGCTCATGCGCCCCCGTTATTTGCGACCATCGACGGCCATCTTTCTGAGAGTTTTCCAGCGGTGTTCAATCATCTTGGGTTCAAGATGGGGGAAGGAAGTCAGGGCACGACATTTCCTGGAATTTCAGCAAAGGCTAAGGGAAAGCAACTTCCGTTTCAGCAAAACCCCCTTAGTGCATTTGAAAATGTTTTTGGAAGTATCCTCGAAGGTGGAGACCTGAAGAAAAAATACACTCGAACTGGTAATGTTCTCGATGCTATGTCGGATGACATCAAGAAGCTGCAAACGAACCTTCCAGTTGCCGAACGGGAAAAGCTTGGGCATTATCTTGATGGATTTGAGGCGCTTAGGGACCGACGTATCAAATTAGTATCGATGCAAAAAGTCTTAAAAGAAAATGCGCCTGAGCTTAACGAAAAGTATACTTCCTCGATTAAAACTCACCACCTTGAGGCTCACTTTGACATGGCCTCGGCAGCACTAATCACTGGGCTGACCAATGTGGTGACGGTCCATGCAGACGACTTAAATTGCGTCTATTCGGGTATCGGAGTGGGGAATAACGTTCACGCAATTGGGCATGGCGCGGGCTATGCAACACTTTCTTCTCAAGATTGCCGCAATGCGATTCGAACATTTCATATTGACCTGATCGCATCAATGGCGGCAAAGTTGGATAAGGTTCCGGAGGGCAACGGTACGATGCTCGACAATACGATCATCGTCTACACCAGTGACAACGCAGCCAATCATCATTCCTTCGGTTTGGATTGGCCCATGTTAGTTTTGGGGAATGCCGGGGGAGCATTGAAAACCAAAGGACGTTATCTGGCCTACCCGCGCTATGGCACCCCAAATCATAATCATACGATTTGTAATTGGTTCACGACCCTCTGCCACGTCGCGGGCGTTCCTCAAGACTTCTTTGGACAGCCTGACATGGCGCTTGGTAAACCTGAGGACCAGCACGGTCCGTTGAACGAGTTGATCGCATGACTAATTTGTTCCTTCATCGGCGATACTTTTTGCACCCAAAAAGGTGTCTGCCCATTGGTTGTTGGGTCTTTATCATCGTTCTGGCCAGTATGGCGTTTGGGTCTAAAGTGCCGACACAGGACGACACTCTAAGCGACAATGAAGTAGCGCAACTGCTGCTAAATCGAGGTGCAGACCTCAATGATCAGGATTTAAAACGAATTTGTACAAACGGTGAACTTCGGGACTTGGATCTTTCCGGATGTAACCGTTTGACGAATGCTGGATTTGTCTTAATTTCCAGGCTTACAAAACTAGAGTCGCTAAACTTGTCACGGTGCCATCGTCTCAGCGGTTCGGTTTTTGAAGAGGTGGCAAAAATTAAATCCTTGCGTTGGTTGGACATTAGTTCAACGAGATTTAATACACTCGAAGTAGCTGGACATCTGAAAAACCTGCCGCATCTGCAACGACTCGAAATTCGAGGTGGGTCAACTGAAAAGACACTTGGGTTAGGAGAACTTACGGGACTGACACATCTGGATATTTCCGGCGGCAAAATCATGGATGCTGATCTGAAAGAATTGTCGCCGTTAACGTCGCTTACCTATCTCAATGCAAACGGAAGTCGTAACTATCATTCCAATAACGGACTTACCAACGATGGTTTAAGGCACCTTGAGAATATGGTTTCGCTTGAATTCCTTGGTTTGTTTGGCCATCACAAGCTGAACGCGAGAGGCTACAATCCGTTATTTAGTAAGTTGAATCGTCTGAAGAAACTTGAGATGGGTTTTAATTGGCCTCTCAAAGGTAAAGAAATTGCGATTCCTGATTCAGTTGTTTATCTCGATTTAATGGAGTCGTTTCAACTACAAGACGACGCGATCATTAATCTCAAGAACAAGCCCGCGTTAAGGGAGCTCAATCTGTTTTACTGTCTTGAGCTGACTGACAAAAGTCTGGAAGCCTTGGAAGATTTGTCTTATTTGGAATCTTTGAATCTTGGTTGTATCAAAGGATTGACCGATGAAGGTCTCAAGAGTCTTAAAGGGAATACAGGACTGACGTATTTAAACCTTGGTGATAACGATAATTTTTCTGATGTTGGACTTGGCAGTCTCGGTGAGTTGGTTGCTCTTAAAGAATTGAATTTATGGAGCGTGCCCAATTTGACGGGGCAAGGCCTAAAAGTATTGGACTCGATGCCCGAGCTGCGAACGTTAAATTTAGCAGATTGTTCGAATCTAACCGACGAAGCGATCCAGCACGTTGGTAAGAAGACGAGCTTGGTGAATCTTTATCTCGATAACTGCACCAACCTCTCAGATGCTGGTATTGGCAGACTAGCAAAACTGTCGAAGCTGGAAGAATTAACCCTCGACGGTTGTCTCGGACTTACAGATCGATCGCTCGCGAGTCTCGGAAACCTTCGTTCACTCGAATATCTTGTGCTTTCTCATTGTCCAGGTCTAACGCCGAAGGGAATCGTGCAATTAAAAAATGCGTTGCCGGATTGCGAAATTGTCAGCGAGTGATGTTTGGCAGAAGCGAGATTTATGAGGCAAAGTGGCGGCCAGTCGCCAAATATATTGCCAAGACTTTCGTCTAGAATGAGGATAATTGCGAATTGGATTGGGCTGGTTTGAAGCGTTACCGTCGTTCAATCTTAATATAGAACTGTTGAACTCATTTTATTGTTCATTTTCGGTTACAATTCAGTCTGGATTATTCATCTTAGAGAAGCGCATTCGTATGACCATTCGATTCAATTATCCTCGTATGAAACCGCAGGGTTTGGTGCATTCGTCCCCTGCCCCGCTGCAGCTTGTTTTTTCTCTGATGGTTTTGGTCGCAATGGTAGCGACAAACCACGCCCAGGAATCCTCGGTGAACTTTAACCGGGATATTCGGCCCCTGTTGTCCGACCGTTGTTTCCACTGCCATGGTCCGGATGAAGAAGACCGCCAAGAGGGGTTGCGGTTTGACCAGAGAGACGGTGATGAAGGTGCGTTAAATGTTTTAATCCCCGGCGATGCCGCTGCCAGTGAGCTTTATAAGCGGATTACATCAGCTGATCCTGATTTCGTAATGCCACCGCCCGATGCTCACAAAAAACCGCTTACTGCCGA
Source organism: Pirellulaceae bacterium (assembly GCA_011087765.1). Classification (GTDB taxonomy): domain Bacteria; phylum Planctomycetota; class Planctomycetia; order Pirellulales; family Pirellulaceae; genus Mariniblastus. The sequence continues at coordinate 720 of JAALLA010000210.1, read as the reverse complement.
AGAGAAAAAGCGGTTTCAAGTGTGGATTAATGAAGGCGCGGCCTACGAAACGTTTTGGGCCTTTGCACCGCTAGTTCAGCCTGAGTTTCCTGAAATTCGAGGTGATTCTTGGGCAATCAACGCCATCGACCATTTTGTTAAGCGGAGACTGGATGAGAGAAAGACGCGTCCTCTGGACACTGCGGATCGGCGGACACTGCTGCGTCGACTTTCCTTAGATCTGACAGGCCTTCCGCCCAGTCGTGAAGAGTTAGCTAAATTTTTAGGTGACAAGTCGGATAATGCGTATGAGGCGGTAGTTGACCGGTTGCTCGGGTCGCCGAATTATGGCGAGCACATGGCCAGGCACTGGCTCGATCTCGTTCGGTTTGCCGACACCAATGGGATTCACCACGACCATTACCGTGACCTTTCACCCTATCGAGATTGGGTGATTCGGTCGTTTAATCAAAACTTGCCTTACGACGCCTTTGTCCGATACCAACTTGCTGGAGATCTTTATGATACCCCCACAAATGATCAACTAACGGCGTCCGGGTTTAACCGACTCCATATGATCATTGATCGTGGAACGATGCTGCCCGAAGAGAGTCATGCGAGAAATGTGATCGATCGAGTGACGTCGGTGGGGACTGCCTTTATGGGACTGACGGTGGGGTGTGCGGTTTGTCATGACCATAAATACGATCCAATTTCTTCACGCGAGTTTTATCAACTTTA
>JAALLA010000209.1 GCA_011087765.1 Pirellulaceae bacterium | reverse complement strand
GCGACGCTGCACCGCTCCGTAGTCCTGAGCATAAACTAAGCCCACTGGGAAAATACAAACCGCCAATACGATTGTGAGCATCCGCATCCCTTGGCTGATGCCTAATTGGTCGTTTGAAATAATCATTTTCAGTCTTTTCTCCAAAATTCCGCCGCTGTTAAATTCACTGGCGACGGTCGGCGGACGGTTCGTCGACTTTGCCAATATCTCTGCCATCTTCAATAATGAGTTTGCGTAATCGAATTTGGCGACCCCTGCCAATCGTACGACCGTTGCATCACACGCGATTTCCTCCGTTGCCCGCAGTTGCTGCCTTGCCACCCACATCACCGGATTCCACCACAACACTGCCGCCGAAAACCACTCTAACCATCGCACGTAATGATCGAATCGCTTGATGTGCACCATTTCGTGAGCCAAAACCATCTTTAATTCGTTGGTCTGCAATTGATCAATCGCCACTTGAGATAGAAAGATCTGCGGCTTGCCCCCCACCCACCATACGAATGGCGAAATATTTGCGGGTAGCACTGCAATGCGAGGCATTTTCCGCAGACCAAGTGTCGCGGCAACCTGATTTCCCAATTGCCAAACTCGGGGTTCGACGAATTTAGCTTGCCGATGAGTTTGTATATGAAATCGAATGATTCGGAACAAGGAAACGACCAATAAGAGTGCCGTAACTCCAATCCAAACAACCCCTAAGGAAACGATTACCTGAGACGAAGTGATTCCCCCGTTGCCAGCCAACTCCTGCTCCTCTGGATTCGCATTTTGGAGGTTCAATTCAGCAGCATCAGAAATAACCACATCGGCAAGCTCTCCCCCCTCCACCGCAACGGAATGAGACAAAGTTGCCTCAGCGCTGTTGACCAACGATTCCACTTCCACCAATGGAAACGAAACCAATGGCGGGCTAAGCAATTTAAGAAGGACCATAATCCAAACAACGTTTGCAAGGGCATTTGCCCGGTATCGTCGCTGCAAAACCAAAGCCACCATCGCCAGTGCGAGCGCTACCAGCAGATTACTTAATGTCATCTGCAAAATATAATCAATCATTGCCTTGAGCCTCTTTTAGCAGTTTTCGAAGACGCCTAATTTCGACCTTACCTAGCTTTTTCTCATCCAATAGATGGGTTAGTAACGGAGCGATCGAGCCGCCAGTCAACTGCTGGGCAAGTGACTCTAACTGCAAGCCGCCGTAAGCTTCCCTCGTGATCGTTGCATTAAAAAGATAAACGCCTAAACTTCGGTCTCGCTCAACAAAACCTTTCTGCTCCAAACTCTGCAATAAACGCTGAACCGTTCCATGCTGCGACTTTTTAGAATCGTCATAGAGCTGTTCCAGAATTTGGCGGGCAGTAAGCCGTTCCGACTCCCAAATCAACTCCATCACTGAAAGCTCGGCATTGGTTAACTTATTTACACTCATCTAGTTTCTTTCAATTTTCCGTCAACTACGTACTTAAAATCAGCACTACAACTGCAGCAATACGTCAACAAACCGTAATGATACGTCAACAAACCGTAACGATACGGCAGGAATACGTAAACGTCAACAGCCATTTTAATAAAAAAGCCCGCCAATTAAATATTGACGGGCTTGAGTCGATTGAAAACAGCTCTTTGACCAACCTACCGCGATCGTCACTGTTCAATATCTAACCTAATTACGCTTAACTTAAATCGAAACGATCCAGGTTCATGACCTTGCCCCAGGCAGCAGCAAAATCACGAATAAATTTGGACTCTGAGTCTTCGCAGGCGTAAACTTCTGAAATCGCTCGAAGCTGAGAGTTGGAACCAAAAACCAGATCGACCGCGGTCCCCGTCCATTTGACTTCGCCGGTGCTTTGATCGACACCGTCAAAGAAGTGCTCACACTTAGCAGACTTTTTCCATTCGGTATCCAGCTCCGTGAGGTTCACAAAAAAGTCATTCGACAAGACCCCCGGCCGACTCGTGAAAACTCCCATTGGAGAATTTCCATGATTCGCACCCAGCACCCTCAAACCACCAACTAGCACAGTCATTTCCGGGGCGGTCAGTGTCAGTAGATGTGCTCGGTCAAGAAGCAGTTCTTCTAATGGCCGATCATGCCCAGTCTGAGCATAATTACGGAAGCCATCGGCAGTTGGCTCAAGTACAGCAAACGAGTCGACATCTGTCATTTCGGGGGTTGCATCGGTTCGCCCTGGATTGAAGGAAATCGCAACCTCATGACCCGCTTTTTTTGCCGCTTCCTCAACCGCAGCACATCCAGCCAGAACGATCATGTCGGCCATGGAAATTCCCTTACCATCGGCCTGAGCAGCATTAAACTTGCCCCGGACCCCTTCGAGAACTTGCAAGACAGCAGACAATTCGGCGGGTTCATTTACATCCCAATCTTTCTGAGGTGCAAGACAAACGCGAGCACCATTAGCACCGCCACGTTTATCTGTGCCGCGGAAGGTGACTGCCGAAGCCCAGGCCGTCGAAACAAGCTGAGAAACGGTTAGCCCTGATCCAAGCACCATCCCTTTTAAATCCGCAACATCCTGCTCATTGATCAATTCGTGGTCAACCGAAGGAACTGGATCTTGCCACAACAGGGTTTCCGTTGGAACCAGCGAGCCGAGGTAACGCGAAACCGGGCCCATATCGCGATGAGTCAACTTGTACCAGGCTCTCGCGAAGGCATCGGCAAATTGATCTGGATTTTCATGAAAACGTTTAGAGATTGGCCCGTAAATTGGATCCATTCTTAATGCGAGATCGGTCGTAAACATTATCGGAGCATGTTTTTTTGACGAATCGTGTGCGTCCGGAACAGCATCGGCAGCGGCACCGCCAACCGGCACCCATTGCGTAGCACCCGCAGGACTCTTGGTCTGCTCCCATTCGTAACCGAATAAGTTATCAAAGTAGTTGTTGTCCCACTTATCGGGCTCAGTCGTCCACGCGCCCTCTAGTCCACTGCCAATCGTATCACCCGCGTTGCCGGTTCCGAAACTGTTTTTCCAGCCCAGCCCTTGCTCTTCAAGCCCGGCAGCTTCCGGTTCAGGACCAACATACTGATCTGGATCGGCTGCACCGTGTGCTTTGCCAAAAGTATGGCCTCCAGCAATCAAGGCGACCGTCTCTTCGTCATTCATTGCCATCCGTCCAAAGGTCTCACGAATGTCAACTGCAGACTTTAGCGGATCAGGATTGCCGTTGGGTCCTTCCGGATTAACATAAATCAAACCCATCTGAACCGCACCAAGTGGGTTGTCGAGATCACGCTCTCCGCTGTAACGTTCATCACCCAGCCATTCGCTTTCAGGCCCCCAATAGACATCGCCCTCAGGTTGCCAAACATCTTCGCGACCGCCACCAAAACCAAATGGCTCCAACCCCATGGACTCAATTGCACAGTTACCTGTAAAAATCATCAGGTCAGCCCAGGACAATTTGCGACCGTACTTTTTCTTGATTGGCCAAAGCAATCGGCGGGCCTTATCGAGGTTGACGTTATCGGGCCAGCTGTTCAGAGGTGCAAATCGAAGTGTGCCCGAACCACCACCGCCACGACCATCCTGAATCCGGTAAGTCCCAGCACTGTGCCACGCCATTCGGATAAAAAACGGACCATAGTGACCGTAATCGGCAGGCCACCACTCCTGCGATGTGGTCATCAGCGCGAACACATCCTGCTTCAATCCTTCTAAATCAAGGCTCTTAAACTCTTCTGCATAATCGAATCCCGCGTCCATCGGATTCGACTCAGCGCTATTCTGATTCAACAATTGCAAGTTAAGTTGATTAGGCCACCAATCGCCATTAGACAAAGCTCCTGCTGCAGTGTGTCTAGTTGCAGCACTGCTCATCACGGGACACTTACTTTCGCTGTTCATATCATCTCCGGTAATTTTTGTTTTTCCTCAACCGTTTGGTATACAAAACCCTTGAATTTTTGAACAGTAGTGAGAGTCGAAATTGAAACGACCGAGAGCAAAATGGGGGCCTTCCGGCCAAGTTTCTGTAATATTTCGGCCAAACGAATAAGCCGTGAATCCCATTCGGACATCCCCGGAAGATAGATTCATGAGAAAAAAGAAGCAAAATAGCCCAACCCTGTGATTCCGGCTAAAATACCTGGCTGTCTAACCCGCCAGTTCGGATACTGCGCTCCCGTCTTTTGGACGTTTTCCAGAGCAGTCAATTAAACCTTTCCACAATAAAGCAAAATGCGATTTTCCCTTTTTCTATTGATAATGCTCTCGGTATCCCAACCAGCGTTCGCCGTGCAGACCGATTGGATGTCAAACATTCCCGATAGAGCATCCCTGTCTTCAATCAACATTCCGGGGACACACAACAGCGGCGCGCTTCATGAGCCTATCCTTGGAACCGCCAAATGCCAATCAATGTCTCTACAGGAGCAATTAGAATCAGGCACTCGCTTCTTCGATATACGTTGCCGGCACAGTAAAGACCGATTCGAAATATACCACGGCCTAGTATCGCAAAACCTCAGTTTCACGGAGGTGATAGAGACATTCAAAGCCTTTCTTCAAAATCACCCAAGTGAAACAATCGTTACCAGCATCAAGCAAGAATACAAACCAACTCAAAATACACGACCGTTCATCCAAACCCTGCAATCCTATCTCGATCAACCTGAATCAGTTTGGTATGTCAAAGAGGCGATTCCGACGATCGGAGACACTCGGGGAAAAATTGTTTTACTCCGACGTTTTGAATCAAAAGGACCTTTGGGAATTCCGGCAACCGATTGGAAAAGCGATGGATTCCACAAAGCTGAAAATGTCTTCATTCAGGATCATTATTCACTACCTGACGCCAATACAAAGTGGGAAGTTATCAAGAAGGCGTTTTCTTTTTCAACTGCAGAAGCCCCCGACAATCGACTCCATCTACACTACACCAGTGGATTTACAACTCGCCAGTTTGGACTCCCTGACATTCTCGCGATCAGCGATTCAATCAACGAGCGATTACTCGATTACCTCAAAACGTCGCCTCACAAATATCATGGCTTCATTGTTGTTGATTTCATGACCCCCGAACTTGCCAAGTCAATTTACCAAATGAATTTCCCTAAGAACGATTCATTACAAAAACCAGACGGGTGCAGCTTGCCCGATTAACAGCACTCAGCATTTTAGAACAAAATTAAACTCACAACCAAATCGACACCAATGCAATACGATGAACTTCCTGCCTGGTCGGCGAAGGCCGCTGCCTGGGCAGCTGAATACCACGCAACTTTACGCGAACGCCCGATTCGCCCGAACGTAGCGCCAGGCGAATTCCTGAACCAAATTCCGACCGCGCCCCCTCAGTCGGCAGAGCCTTTCGAAAATATTTTTGCAGACTTTGTAAAACTAGTGCCCGATTCGATGACCCATTGGCAGCACCCCCGATTCTTTGCCTACTTCAGCAGCAACGCTTCGCCTGCGTCAATGCTAGCCGAACAACTCGCCAATGCGATTTCGGCCCAGTGCATGCTCTGGCAAACCTCTCCGGCCGCAACAGAACTCGAAACTGCGATGATCGACTGGTTACGTCAAGCACTCGCAATTCCAAAAGATTTCCGCGGGGTTATTCAAGACACAGCAACCTCGTCGACCTTGGCTGCCGTCCTCACGATGAGAGAGAAAGCATTGAACTGGCGGGGAATCGAAGAAGGTCTGGCCGGCATGCCGACTCTGCGCATCTATGCCTCTGAACAAACCCACTCGTCGATTGATAAAGCTGTCCGGCTTGCCGGAATTGGCCAGAATAATTTAGTCAAAGTAAAAACTGACTCCAACTGGGCCATGTGCCCGACCAGCCTTCAGTCAGCAATTAAAAATGACCAAGCCAACGGACTAGTCCCCGCTGGTGTCATTGGTTGCATCGGTGGAACCTCTATTGGGGCATCGGATCACCTTGACCAAATTCTTAAAATCGCCCGACAAAACAACCTGTACTCCCATGTCGATGCCGCCTGGGCTGGCTCCGCCATGATCTGTCCTGAGTTCCGCTCCATTTGGAAAGGAATCGAGATGGCGGACAGTATCGTTTTCAATCCTCACAAATGGTTAGGTGCAAATTTCGACTGTTCCATTCAATTTTTGAAGGAGCCCAATGATCAAATCAAAACCCTCGCCATTAAACCCACCTACCTTCAAACCCTTGAACAAGATCGAATTGACAATTATTCAGAATGGTGCATCCCGCTAGGACGCCGCTTTCGTGCCTTGAAACTCTGGTTCCTGATCAGAAGCCACGGACTCAATGGGCTGCAAGAAAAAATTCGCAATCACATTAAGTGGGCAGGGGAGGCTGCGAAAGAAATTGAAAAACTGGATCACTTCTCGATTGTCACCCCTCCATTGTTTTCCTTATTTACGTTTCGCTTCGAACCTCCAAAACTCGACGCTGACCAAAAGACCCGCGAGCTGATTGAAACGATCAACGCAGACGGTCGTATTTATTTGACCCACACAACCCATGATGAAAAATTTGTCATTCGGTTTACGATTGGTCAATTTGACACCACCAGAGCCGACGTCCAATTGGCAATCGAGGTCATCAATGAATTGGCCAACGGCCTGAGCTGATACGCACTTCCATAGCCAGGCGTTGCTCTCGGTGCCTTCACGCCCTTCGTCCACCATTGTTTTATCGACTAGGCCCCAAACCGAGGCCAACTCAATCCACAGGATACCGGCAGACCCCAACTGGTTATCGAGCAAATCCTATTCAAAATCATTCAAACCAACGCTGAAAACCAATAAAAATCAACGATTTCGAGTCCAGTTTACCATTTTGTTGACTTTCTCTGTGATTTCCACCGTACCCTCTTAATGTGCCGGAGGTTTAGTCTGCTACGAATTGAAAAGTAAATGTGATGCCAAAATCTCATCCGCGAAAGCCTCAAACATCCAAGCTGGGTTACCAATCCCTCGAGATTCGGCAACTACTGGCCGGGGTTGTGAATGTCGACCTAGTTGCAAACGACCTGTTTATTCGCGGGGACGATGCCAGCAACCAAATCAGTATTTCTCTCGATGCAAGCCGCGGCGCGGTTATCGAAAGCAATCCCGGAACTCAAGTCGAGTTCTCTAATAACATAAAATCACCGATCTCGATTAACTCTCTGGACAACATTTTCATTCGCATGGGGGCAGGGGACGACCTCCTGGCCTTCGATATGCAAAGCAACAGAATCGACGGGAACATCTCAATCCAGCTCGCCAGTGGTGATGATACTCTTTTTTTAATGGGCAATCCCGAAACCGAAAACTCGGTTAGCCGTAGCCTTCGCGTCCACTGCTCTTCAGGTTCAGATCTGGTATTTGTTTCCGATATTACAATCGACGACAACCTTTGCCTCACTGGAGGCGGAGGAGATGACCAAGTCATGCTTCAATCTGTCGGCGTAAACAACAAAACACTCATTAGTTCTCAATCTGGCTCAGATTATGTCGCCATCGCCAATTCAAATTTCAGTGGAAAAACGAAGATTACAACGGGACTCCACAACGACCATATTGAATCCGTCACATCGAATTTTGAACAACGAGTGAAACTCAAATCAGGTGCTGGAACGGACAGTAGTTTCATTTCCGACAACAACGAATT
>JAALLA010000022.1:30299-36396 GCA_011087765.1 Pirellulaceae bacterium | reverse complement strand
GCCATTTTGGCCCTATCCGTTCTGCCCCTCGTCATTCTGACCCTCGCCGTTCTGCCCCTCGCCATTCTGACCTTCGCCATTCTGACCTTCGCCGTCCGGGTTTTTAGATACTGGATCAGAAGATCCAGTATCGTTATTCATGTCGCCATTGTCATTCTCGGAAGAACTATCCTCTGGCTCGCGGTTTTCTTGTTCGTCTAAAAACTCTTGCAGTTTCCGCATACGCTCACCGTCGGACGCGTTTTTTGACATCGTCGTTTGGGAGCCGTTTGTAAGCGAAGAATCCTGTTGGCCATTTTCGCCATTCTGACCTTCGCCGTTCTGGCCTTCGCCGTTCTGGCCTTCGCCGTTCTGACCCTCGCCGTTCTGACCCTCGCCGTTCTGACCTTCGCCATTCTGGCCTTCGCCGTCAGGATTTTTTGCGACAGGCTCAGGAGACTCTTCTTCGGGGCGTTGAATGGTAACTGAGTAGTTTTGAGTGCGCGAGATATTTGGATCTGGCTTCCGTCCCTGCATCCGATTATCTTTGGCAACGGCATGAAAAACGGCAACGTCCCCTGGCTTAAGTCCCAAAGCGACTGGATCAAGCAAATACCGAGCTGTTACCTGGCGATTACCTTTATTCGATTTGAGGCTAAGGCTATCTGAAAACAGGCTTCGGCCATTTTGATCGATACTTAACTGAACAGAATCAATTGCAAAATCGAGATCTGAAGCAACTATGTCGACGGCGAGCACTTGGTTTTGAGGAATCTGCCCGTCGGTCTCCACGGGGTTTTTAATTTCGACATCGGGGGCAAGATCGGGAGTTACTCGAATGGGATAAACATTGGGCCGCGAATTTCGATTTCCATCGGTACTGGTAAATTTCAAACGATAGTGGGTTGCAAATGGCTTCTCTCGGTTTGCGTCCAGCTTTACCAAAATAGACTGGGTCGCATTTTTCCCATCGACCTCCATGATGTATTTACTGCCTACCGCTGGAACGAATCGCTTGTCATATGCCAATTCTGCATCTTCGGGCAAATTAACAACCTCGTTAAGCAATTCGACTTCCGCGGACTTGATTGGCAAATTAGCGACCGCATTAATCGTAACCAGCGTCCCCTCAATCGCGTCGATATCGCCAACCCCCATCAACGTACGTGAGGCCAGTCCAGTGTAATCAGGGGGATCAAAAAGCAACGATTCAATCGCAATGGTTGGATTGGGGCGGACTGTTACAACGTAATCACGAGAGACTCCGTCTTTCGCCACCACGCGATATTGCAGCGAAGCTTGAACGCCGCCGCCCGGCATCACAATCGTGCCTTCGTAGGTTCTTGGGTCGTCGGCGGGCACCATCGAAAGAGACTGGTCGACCATTTGCCCGTCGATCGTCGAGTAAACCAATTTGACATCTTCCGGTTGGTGCCGCCCACTAATCCTGGCAACAACCTCCAGTGATTCGCCAAAAAATATCTCGACGTCTCCCGGCAGGACCTCCTCAATCGTGACAACGGCAGGCTTAGCAATATCACTCGCTGGCGCGAAAATTCGAGCAACGGTACTGAGTGGGTCCTTCGGAGATAGAATCTTGTAACTCACTGCCAACAGCGTAAGCCCTACTAGCACGAATCCAATTCGAATCATCTTTGTCTGGTCGACTGCGGCATCGCCTGGCACACTTGCGAGATCGGTTGCTGCTTGACGTGACACTGCATCCAGGACCGCAGGCCTTATTCCCTCGGGCCGTTTTCGCAGAGAAACGTAATTCATCAAGCTGTTGCTAAAACTTGGTTTCGCCTCTTCGATCATCTTGGCGGCATAGTCCGGATTAATGCGTTTCATCAATAACGGCACAATCGAAATAACAGTGTACCCCAAGCAGCTACCTAGCCAGATCAAAAGAAATGCCCAGCGTCCCAACGGTGTCAGCGGCCAAATCCAAGCGTCGACCATCGCCGCAAACAACAAGAACCCAATGGTGAAGGCAACCAACACCAGGGCACCCGAGATAAAGTCAATCGTCTTGACTTGTTTCCGTGTCTTTTCCAACTGTTGGTTAACATATCCTTTGACTTTGGCTGCTTGCCGTGCAGAGGCAGTCATCGCAGGACTGGTCGGGGAATTCATTTCACTTGCCATTCTAGTTATCCCTATCAACTATCTTTGCATTCTTCGGAGTTTAGCGTCCCCGCATCTGTGCAAATTGCTTCCACCGCCAACCTCTGAACACGCGAGGCGTTCCCCTCTTGCTTTCGACACCAACTCATCGTTTAAGAACCGTCAACGGAACACATCCCAAAACACGCTTCGGACATAAGCTGCCTAACAGTGTGCGAACAACCAAGGCTCACTCTATTATAGACGGTTTAGAACACCGCCAAGTTTGAGCAAAATTCGTGTTTAGCCAATGAGAACCGAAAGAAAAAGTGGCCAAAATCGCATTGAACCAAAATTATGGCTTAAAAACCAAAAATCCTCGCCGTCAGGGATCAAAAAATGCGGTTTTTCGGCGTTATCAGAGACCAATTGCTGGCAAACTAATTTGGATCAAGAGTTTTCTCAATCTGTTGCTCCCACCAACTCTGCGAGGAAATTTGAGATTTCCTGCTTTCTTCGTACATCCACTCCAAGGTTTCCCGGTATTTTTCACTGGACATTTTTTGCAACCGGTCACGAACTTTACTACTCAGCTCCATTTCAAATTTCTTCAAATCTTCTAATGAGGTGCCTTGCTGCGATTGGTTGACCGCATCAACCCAATCCAAAATCCGGCTTCTTTGTTCCGCTTCAGATCGACTATCTAGCTGTTTTCTCGCATTGAGTGACAAAATATCGTAGAGCCCGAAAAGTGCATCGCCTTCAAAGATTAAATCTTCGACAAATTGTCGATCCTCTCTTAATAAGAACCCAATGATTGAATTCAAATTCTCCACTCGAGATTTTTCCAAGAGGACCGACGTGGGGGGCACAGAACCAATTTTCTTCTGCCGCATGGCCTGTTCCAGCACAAGCGGAAAACGATCTCTTAATTGTCGTTCTTTGAGTTGGAAAATACTCTCGCACCAGCCCATTAAGAACGGAACGTCCTCTTTCGAGGGCAGATTCACCAATGACTTTTTTCCCAACTCATTTTGAGCCTGCCGAACTCTAATTGCTCTAATTTCTGCAAGCCGTTCGTTTTGAGGGAGATCCTGAAGCCCGCTTCGCTCGCTTAATTCCAGTTCTGTTAACCAATCATAAAAACCATTGAGCGTTGACCGCAGTTGCTGGCGATTCCCTCGCGCCTGCAGCTCTAAATCGAAATCAATGTACCGCTTGCGATCGGATTCCGACTTGACTTCAAAGTCCTCAAATTTTCCTTTTAAGGATATCTTCTTCTCGACATCCAGGGCCTTGACGTACTCAGCACGTTGCACGGAGTCGATTGGAATTGAATCAGCAATATCGTCTTCATAAGCGACCTCCATTTCACTTCCGTTGACCACAATTACTGTTGGTTTTTGGAAGAAGTCTATATTCCGGATCCTCTCTAAGAATTCTAAATCACAATCCACAACTTCATATTTGCTGAAGTTTTCAATAACGCTTAGGTTTTCTATTAAGCGGCGATCCGGATCGCTTTTCAATCGTCTTACGACCCCGTAAGCGGTGGCAAAGAAAACAACGGGGAGCAAGATCATGATCGCGACGCGCCCCAAAAACAACGTCCTTTTACGTCTGTTTTTCGCAGTATTTACGGCATCCCCAACAATTAACTCCATGGTGGTCTTCGTAAAAGATCCACCTGGCTCTTGAACCGGCAAGGTGTCGAGTAAATCCCATGTTTTTTGCAAAGACTGCAATTCGGCTAGGTATTTTGAATCGCTTCCCAATCGGTTTTCAACCTCTTGAGTCTGCTTCTCATCCAACTCGCCATCAAGATAGGCGCTCAATTCATCGAAACTTGAAAATTCAATTTCCCCGGATTGTGATTCAGGCTGTTCCGGTTTTGAATTCATGATGCCTCCCCCTCTTCTCTCTCCAATTCACGAGCTGACTTTCCGGAATTTAAATAGGGAGCGAGTAATTCCTTAAGGTTTCCGCGTGCACGAGAAAGCAGTGATTTGACTGCCTGCGTGGTTAACTCCATCGACTCAGCAATTTCGTTATAGCTCATGCCTTCATACTTTGAGAGCAACATCGCCATCCTCTGCCGTGGACCAAGCGATTGAATGGCATCCCGAATTACTTTTTCCATCTCTTTCTGATCCGCCAATCGTGTCGGCATCAAGTTGCTCTTATCCTTAGCCATCGTATCCAGCGGGCGTACTGGCATTGAACCCGATGGAGATGTGACGAGATTTATTTCTTTGCGTCTTGACGATTTGCGAATGGAATTACTCGCAACGTTGTGAGTGATTGTGTAGAGCCAAGTTGAAAACTTAGCCGTTGGGACGTACCGCTCGCGAGCACGATAAACCCTCAAAAAAACATCCTGAGCTAAATCCTCAGCTTGTGTGCGATCGGAAACCAGATGTTCTAAAACCATTACTAAACGCTTTTGATGCTTTTCAACGAGTGCCTCAAACGCTGCAGCACTTCCCTCGCGCACCTGCAACATCAGTCGCACGTCAGGGTCAAGCAACTCGTATTTCGAGGCTTTTTGTAACGATGATTCGCTAACAGACAAAGGAGTTCCAAGTACGGGCAAGTTGTTACAGTTCTATTTATCATTCTAGCGTCACTTGACTCTCTGACGAGACGCATGATCAACAAGAATCCCTCTAGACCAGCCAGACTTACGTTGGCTTTAACCCTCGCTCAATGGTAAAACCCTAATTGTCGAACCGAGTTCCTGTGTTTTGAGGTAAATTCCATTTTCGACAGACGCAGTCCATAAAACGTGCACTTTCGAGCCCTTTTTCTCCTTCAATGCAAACCGACGGTTGCCGCTTATGAAACCTGACGATCCGGTATGTCTCTGTTTTCACGTTACTCGACGAAAAGTCGTCAACTTTATTCGAATTGAAAAACCTCGTCGACCGAGCCAGCTGAGCCAATGTTTTGGGGCGGGTACCGGCTGTGGTTGGTGTCGAAAATACCTCGAACGGCTTCTCGAACAGGAGCAATCCAAGGCCACCAACTCGGCAAAAACAGACAAAACCAACGCTTCCGAGAGCGGAACGCCGGAAATCAGCTTTCAAGAATACGCCCGTCAACGTGCCAAATATGTCGAAGATGGACATGGGACTCCGCCCTCAAACGCCCAATCGCGTGGTGACCGAGGTGATAATTAAAGCCCAACTATCCAATATCGGGAAAAAACGTTAAGATTACGCTTCGTTTCGATAACGCATTTCTGCCCAGAATTTAAAGACGGATAAAAATGGCCAAGAAGAAGGCTAAAGCAACTAAGGCCGCTGTCAAAAAAGCACCGGCCAAAAAAGCCACTACTAAGAAAAAAGCGACTAAAAAGTCGGCTTCCACCGCTACAAAAAAGGTCAAAACTGAGGCTGACGAGAAAAAGAAAGCCCCGGTAAAGAAAAAACGGAAATCGCGCACCAAGGCGGCCGAAGTTATTCGCAGAAAACTGTTCTGGGGAGTTTTCAATCACGCCATGAAGAGAGTCGCTCTTTATGAATTTAACCAGCGAAAAGCTGCTGAAAAACGTGCTGCCGAGCTTTCTCCCGAAGGCAAACCTCCTCACTTTGTGCAAAAGGTGAAGGAAGATATTGTTGAGGAAAAGGAAAAGAAGCTAACTGCCAAGCAGCTCAAAGAACAAGCCGCAGAAGAGGCAGCAGCGACCAAGAAGAAAAAAGCCAAGTAAGGCCGACTTCAACTGCCGTCAGGCACTTCAGCGAAACACATATAACAACCGTGCTCCCGTGAGCACGGTTTTTTTGTGTCACTACTGTAAGAACAGTCACACATTGAATCGGTCTCGACATTTATCCCGCCGAGTCGATGGAACCGCTGTCTTTGCCCTCAAGCATTCGAAAAGTGCTTAGAAGGGGACTTATCTACCAGGTAATGTAGTTCCACTTCGACTCGGCAGAGTAGAACCCGTCGGCCGCCAAGTATTAAAGCGACTTGGAAGTGTCGTTCCCCCACGTCCGGGAAGCGTCGACCA
>JAALLA010000022.1:28532-30289 GCA_011087765.1 Pirellulaceae bacterium | reverse complement strand
CGTCCGGGAAGCGTCGACCAATTTCGTCCGGGAAGCGTCGACCAATTTCGTCCGGGTAGCGTCGACCCCGACCGTCCACCAGGAAGACTGGTCCAACTCCCGCCGGTGCGGACACCCTGCTTGGTGGGCAAGGTCGAATTTTCACCCGACTTCCGGCTGTCAACGGTTTTGTACCGCCCTTGGCGACAACCAACACAGACAGATATCAGACAGATCCCAACCACAACAACTTGCAGGAATGAAACCCATCGAACTTTTGTATTTAAGATCATAAATCTATCTATCGTACTTTCGTAGCGTAGTCATCACTCGGCTTATTTGGCACCGCATTTTAGCACCGCGTCTACCTTAGAATTAAACGAAGACCGACGCCACTCCATCTTACTCCAACCCACAAATCGATCAACGTGTATCGAGACGATTGACGCAATTCCAAACGCCTTATTTACTTTCCCCGCGCAGAGAGGTTGAATTTACTCGCATTATCGTGTCAATAACGTGCTTTTGAGCAACCTATCATCCAGTCACTGATTGCCTTGAAAAAACAGCCAACCCGCCAAATCATTGGGCTTTCCCACTGTTCTGAGCGGTACAAAATAATCCGTTTCGCTAACCGGCAAGGTTTACCCAATAATTGATTCCGCTTAAACCCGAATTTCGAACCGAAGCGTTATGAAGCGGGCATTAATCACCACCTGCATTCGCCCTCCGCTGGTGAAGTAGCCTGTTTGATAAAGTCGATGACGTCAGTGCAATCTGAACTTGCGCCGGAACTGGCGTAAGCGTAACTGAGCTGGTATTTGTCAACCGACCCAATGGATGGGTCAAGCCGCTCGGATGCGACTAGAACCGCTGCTATCTAGCGCGAAAAACCAAGCCTCAACAGCCAACGGGGCTAACCCACTGTCCTGAGTCAATCACTCAGAACGTTGAATGATCCACGCGGCCAATAATCATTCGCGTTGGGTAGGTTTGGTGGAATAGATAGCTCGGAAAAAACTCAAGGAGACGAGTCTCGATGAAAATTAAATTAGCTGCTTTAACGCTATTATGCGTTGCCATGATCTGCAGCGAAAGCAATGCTGACCTTTTGGGTCGTATGCTGGGAAAAAGCGGATGTGGCGAATGTGAAGCTGCTCCGACATGCTGCGAAACTCCCGATCCGTGTTGCGGACGAGGAATCAGCATCAGCCTCCACATCGGCCTACCAGGGCGATTGTTTAATGGATGCGGATGCAAGCCAGAGTGTGAAGAGCAAGTAGAAGACGCATGCGATGACGGATGCGGTGGCGGACGAATCAAGTCTATGTTCGCTAAAGTGTTCAATGGCTGCTGCAAAGAAGACGCCTGCGAAGAACCTGAGCCTGCCTGCGAAGAAGCAGACGACTGTGGCTGCAAACTATTCTCACGCGGACTCTTCTCACGCTTCTGCGACAACGGTTGCGAAGAAGAGCCAGCCTGCGAAGATGCTTGCGGTTGCGGCATGAACCTTGACCTTCGAGGCAAAGTTAGCGGTCTTGTTTCACGAATCGGAAGCATGGGATGCAACACTTGTTGCGAAGAAGCCCCCGCTGCTGAGCCTGCACCAGCTTGCGAAGACGCTTGTGGATGCGGAATGAATCTTGACCTTCGAGGCAAAGTCAGCGGACTTGTTTCACGGGTTGGAAGCATGGGATGCAACTCTTGTTGCGAAGAAGCCCCTGCTGCTGAGCCTGCACCAGCTTGCGAAGACGCTTGTGGATGCGGAATGAATCTTG
>JAALLA010000022.1:0-28432 GCA_011087765.1 Pirellulaceae bacterium | reverse complement strand
GCTGCTGAGCCTGCACCAGCTTGCGAAGACGCTTGTGGATGCGGAATGAATCTTGACCTTCGAGGCAAAGTCAGCGGACTTGTTTCACGGGTTGGAAGCATGGGATGCAACTCTTGTTGCGAAGAAGCCCCTGCCACCGATTGCGAAAGCGATTGCGGTTGTGCACGACCAGCGGTTGTCAAGAACATCGTTGCTCGCATGCCTCGCCCAGGTCAAAACTGTGGCTGCGAAGAAACTCCTGCTTGCGACGATCCTTGCAAGGCAAACTTGCTAGATCGCATTCGTCAGGTTGGAAATCGCTGCAACGACGGTTGCCGAGTTTTCTCAAACTCTGGTTGCTCTGACTGCGAAACTGCAGACGAAGAAGCTGCTAGTGAAGATCACGCCGCTAACGGCATCACGGTTGATCCAGTACTCTTCATGTCTTTCCGAGGTTAATCCTTGTTTGTTGTAGTATTTCGATACTACACGGAACCGCCCTTTGAGGGCGATTAAAAAAACAGAAGCGGTTTGGCGGATTTCTCGCCAAACCGCTTTTTTCATTAATTGGCCCAATCCACTGGCTGCGACAAATCACTCTGCTTTTAAACAACAGACGGCATACCCTAAAAGATCATCCGTCGATTGATAGAAATCACGGAGCTTCTCAAGCGATTCGGGGCTGTCTGCCAGTTCGAAAGGGGGAGGTGCAATCCCCAAAGACTCAAATTTACCCAACAACCGTTGGGTCAAAAACTCGACCGCTTCCGTGCTCCTCCCCAACCTGGAAAGAAACTCAACGTAGGTTTCTTCCACGACCGGCCCCAACTGATCAGCCTCCGTCGCCACCGTTTTTGCAAGAAAATGTTCGATCGCAGAGTCGACATCCAGACCCAACAACGCGTTATAAAAAATCTGGTGATCGCGATAAGTCTCCTCGAAAGGCGCGTTACCTGGATACCTAAAATCCTCATGGAGTCGACTTCCGTACTCCGCCAACTCGCTGACCTTCAGCAAGGATTCCCGGCTATTTACGGGCCTTGCTATACGCATAACTGACGCCAGGTGAGTGGTGTCGATGTGATGAGCCCCACCGGCAGTCAAATCTGGATACATCTGCAACCAATCCATCAGGCGACGCTCTTCACCGGATGGGGACGACGAAACCGACGGCACACCTTCATCACTGTTTTCGGCTAAAGCTCCCGCTTCGGCATTCTCAATTGAATATTTAACGTTCTCAATCAACTCCTGGTAAATATGTTCTAGCAACTCCTCCGCCATCTTCGTTTGCGTCTCCGCGTCAAATCGATTCGCTTGAGTATCAAAGGTTGTAATCCCATTGCAAGTTCCGTAATTCTTCAATAACAAACGGTAACCATACACTGGGGCAGCCCCCTGCGAGACCGCCATGTCGATCAAAGCATCGATCGACTCTTCATCCGTTTCAATTTTCCGAATCAACTTTTCATTCAGCTCTTTATCCCCAACCGGCTGCAGGTACAACCAACCTTCTTGAAACTTCCCCAACTTAAAAAACAAGATACCAACTTCTCGACAAGCCTCTAACAAGCTGTCTTCAAGTTGCCTTTGCTGTGCTTCATCCAGATCATCAGGCTGTTTCGAGTACATCAAAGGAAGCCCAAGCTGATGCCGGCAACGCATTTTCAAAACTTCAAACAGCTTGAAAAAATCTTGTTCACGGCGAAAATGCTGATCGAGAAAATTGAGAGCAGGTTCAACACCAGACTCAGTGACAACTCGTGAAAACTCTTCAAATGGAATTGATGACATTGAATGCTGCACTAGCAAGTGGTTAGACAAACGTAAAACGAAGCAGCCTGAAAGAAATTCGCCAACTCAAATGGGCGCCTGCCCAACAGCTTCAAAACTAACAACCCGCTTTCCTGGTGACTTCAATATACCACACGTTTTCATTTAGCGTGATAGTTTACCAGCCTCGAGTTTGATGGCCATCTCGATTAGCAATCGCTGCCCCCCGGTCTTGGCATCGCCATTTTTTCCTCTAGCATTGGGGCATGAAAGACCTCAGACAATTCGAAGACTTTATTATCGCGTTGATTGGCGAAAGGGACGCCAGCAATTGTGCGGAGATCATTCAGGCGAATGGGGGAATTACACAATCATTCCTGGCCAGTAAGCACTCACCGGATGCTCGTGATCAATCTAATGAGTTCGCCAATCGCATTCTAACAGCTGACATTGATACCGTCATTTTTGTTACGGGCGTCGGGGTCCAGACCATTATTGAACAGGCATCCAAAAACGTAGATCACCAGCGGTTTCTCGATTGTCTGGCCGACATTCACACCATCGCAGGATCACAAGCAGCAGCCAAAGCGTTGCGGCAATTCGAAGTCACACCCAAAATTTCAGTCAATTCTTCAAATTCATGGCGTGAGATTTTGATAGCTCTTGATCGATCGTTTCCGGTAATCAATCAGTCAATCGCTTTGGAAGAATCCGAATCGATCTACAGCCTGATTAGCGGCCTCGAAGCACGCGGAGCAAGAGTCGTTAAGGTTCCCTTATTTGCCACACCTTCTGCGAACTGGGCTCCGGTCGCAACTGAGTTTTTTGAACAACTTGAGGCAGGCAAATTTCACATAATCCTATTCCCATCTCCAGAAAACGCAGTAAGATTCTGTACACTCGCGAAACAGTTTGGGAAAGCAAAACTAACCCGCCATTTGCTAGACAACCATTTGGTGCTGGCAATTGGACAAAACACAGCAGAAATCCTCTGCGACCGAGGATTCACTGTAGACTATTTCACTGAGACGACTGATCCTGTGGTGGGTATTCAGGAAATCAAATCACAGATCAGCCAAATAACAAAACAAAAATCGATTATCAGAGTCAGCATGTCCGGCCCAACAACTAACAACTCAGATCCCAACGCCCCGTGGTACAACAGCCCATTCATGAAAGCTTGCCGTGGTGAACCGACCGACGTCACGCCAATCTGGATGATGAGGCAAGCCGGACGTTACATGGCTGAGTACCGAGAAGTTCGCAGTAAAACGTCGTTCCTTGATCTTTGTGGAAACCCCCAGCTATGCAGCGAGGTTATGTGCACTGCCGTTAATCGACTTGGGGTCGACGCAGCCATCATTTTCTCCGACCTACTTCCAATACTAGTTCCAATGGGTTGTGACTTGGAATTCGTAAAAGGCGATGGTCCTGTGATTCACAATCCCGTGAGAACTGTCGCAGATATCGATCGCATTAAACCGCTCGAATCCAACGAACCGCTTCAATTTGTGATGGATACGGTCAAGCAGACTCGGAATGACTTACCTGCTGACATGCCATTGATCGGGTTTGCAGGTTCCCCGTTTACACTCGCAAGTTACATGATCGAAGGCGGTTCAAGCCGTAATTATGCGAACACCAAAACGCTCATGTACGGGGATCATGGTGCTTGGGATCAACTCATGCAACATCTGGCGAATTCAATTTCACTTTACCTGTTAGGACAAATTGAAGCCGGCGCGCAGTGTGTTCAACTCTTCGATTCATGGGCGGGTTGCCTGAGCTTTGAAGATTACAAAACCTATGCCCACCCTTATGTCAAACGAATCATCGCCAGTCTTCCCTCCAATGTTCCCGTAATTAATTTTGCGACCGGCAACCCAGCACTCTTACCCTTGCTTGCCGACACTCGGGCAGCGGTGATTGGAATCGACTGGAGGACCCGACTGGATGATGCGTGGCAAACCGTTGGTTACGATCGCGCTGTACAAGGAAATCTCGATCCGACAGTGCTGCTAACGAACCCTACTGAAATTAAAAAGCACGCAAAGTTTGTACTCGATCAGGCTGGCGGCAGGGCAGGGCACATTTTCAATCTTGGACACGGCATTCTTCCCCAAACCCCGGTCGACAATGCAATCGCATTGGTAGACGCGGTTCACGAACTGAGTCAGCGATAACCAGTCAATCTGCTAACATATTTTCACCTAGCGAACTCTTCGGCCTGCCAGAGTGCCTAGCTCAATTGCAGTCATTGATTCGAGTGAATTCAAGAATATCCGTGGAAAGTTGAATCTCAGAGTTTCCAATCCGCTCGTAATATTGGCCGAAATTAGCTGGAGGCAATGTCCTATCGCCCCCACTGTTTGATGGTGTGTAATAAAAAGTATTGGAAATCCATCCTTAAAAAGGCAAAATTGGATGAATTATCCTAAAACAAATCGGTTTACGCCTGTAATTCTCGGCGTCCGATACAACAATTTACAAGACACACACTGGCCTTGGCTTTAATCTTCTTGGCTGCAATCTTGGTACCCGGATCATTGAATTACTCGATCCAGTAGCTCACTCGCAATTTCAAAACCAGCTCAAAGATCGGCGACTACGATTTCAATTGACCATGCTAACTCGGTTTCTTTAATTTCAAGATTGCAACTGGCAAGTCAAAAGGCGCGGGAACTACTTCTAGGTGAACGCGGGGCACAGGGCCACTGGGAGGGCCAACTCTCAGCGTCGGCACTTTCAACCGCGACCGCAATTAGCGCACTCTCTTTTTATCGACGATCCAATACGTGCGAAACTGAAACGGCTCAGAATATCGACAGCCAAGTCGATGCTGGCCTAACCTGGCTTAAGTCACAACAAAATGATGACGGCGGCTGGGGAGACACTGGGCTAAATTACTCAAATATTTCCACAAGCATGCTCGTGGTTGCGGCGCTGCATGCGAGTGATCGAGCAGTTGAATTGAAGGATTCAATTGAGCGCGCGGAATCTTACATCAGCTCCGAGGGAGGTATTGACGGCCTTCGTAGGAGATACGGCAAGGACAAGACGTTCGCGGTTCCAATTCTCGCAAACTGCGCCATGGCTGGGATTGTCCCTTGGAAAGAGGTTGCAACACTTCCTTTTTTTGCAGCCTGTGTCCCCAGGCGTTTTTACAGCCTGATCCAGCTACCGGTCGTCAGTTACGCTGTGCCCGCGCTCGTTGCAATTGGTCAAGCCAAATTCCTTCTTGACCCACCACGGAATCCAATTTCCCGAACCGTGTTGAAGTGCTTCGTGAAGCCAAGCCTGAAAGTGCTTGAAAAAATGCTTCCCGCCAGCGGTGGATTTTTAGAAGCGGTACCCCTTACCAGCTTTGTTTCCATGGCCCTTATTAAAACTGATCGTGCAAGTCATCCGGTTGTTCAAAAAGGTATTCAGTTTCTCTTAAACTCTTTTCGCTTCGAAGGCGAATCAGAAGGAAGCTGGCCAATCGATACAAATTTGGCAACCTGGAACACAACCCTGGCAATCAACGCGTTGGCGAGCCATCCCGATTCTTTCGCTAACGAGTACTCGGCCAATTCGCAACAATGGACCACCGGTATTAACTGGGTAATGAGTTGCCAAAATCAGCAAACCCACCCGTTTACCGGAGCGGCACCGGGAGGCTGGGGTTGGACTGACCTTAGCGGCGCCGTGCCCGACGCAGACGATACCCCCGGAGCATTACTTGCCCTAAAAAGAATAAGCCAACTGAGTGCACCCGAGGGAGAGCAGGGAAGAATCCCAACCTCCAAAATTCAGCAATCCGCCGAACTCGGAGTCGATTGGTTAATCAACTTACAAAACAACGACAAAGGTTGGCCCACATTTTGTCGCGGTTGGTTAAAGCTTCCCTTCGACCGAAGCGGAACGGACCTCACAGCTCACGTAATTCGAAGTTTTCTTGCTTGGCGCGATGAAATTAGCGACACAAAAAACCGTAAAACAAAGGTCAACCGTGCGATTAAAACGGGATTTGAATATTTAAGGCAGCACCAAGAAAAAGATGGGAGTTGGCTTCCGCTCTGGTTTGGAAACCAGGACATGCCGGAAGACATTAACCCGTTTTACGGAACCGCTAAAGTCCTTATGGCTTACCGTGATGCAAATCTATTCGATACCAAAGAAGCTCAATTTGGTTTAAGATGGCTACGGGAAAATCAGAACGAAGACGGGGGTTGGGGCGGAGGGCCATCAACCAACTGGCAAAACCCAGTTCTGGGCGAAAGTAGCGTCGAAGAGACGGCACTTTGCACAGAAATCATGCTGGATGATCCAAACCCGGATTCCCAAAATGCCGCTCAAAATGGCATTCTCTGGTTACTCGAAGCAACCGAGTTAAATTTAATTACTGAATCGTGGCCAATTGGATTTTATTTCGCCAAGCTCTGGTATTTTGAAAAATTGTACCCGCTTATTTTTGCAACTTCGACTCTTAATCGCGCCTTGCGATTACAGGAAGAACACGAGAGTTCCACAACTTAGTAATCCAATTTAAAACTGAAACTACGAAGACCTTATCCGCGACCAAAATTGAGCCTCATTCCATAAAGCTCAAAGTTTGATTCGCGATTTTAATAACCGTTAGGAATTAACTTGACGACGATCAAAACAAACAGTCCTCCGGAAACGGATATCGCAACCGATCAATCCCAATCGGAGAAACCGGTTCGCCGTTCGCGCCGGCGAAAAACCGCTCATCTAAAGATGGTCCCTTCTTCGAAGGAGCAACGTGAATCGCTACGCCTTAAATGTCAAGCGATTGCCGACACCCTCGATCGCAATGTTCCGCCTTCGAAAGACGATCTAGAGGCTTTGTGTCGAAAACTGTTAATGGATGAAGGTGAACCCGAAGGATATCTCGGCTGGATCATGGTCGTTCTTTCCAGCTGTTTCTGGGAAGAACAAATTAAGTCCATCCCTCACTCCAGACGTCTGTTTTTGTTACCGCACTGTCTCAAACATGCAGAAGGTTGCCCCGCAGACTACGATGAGTTTGGGCTTGCCTGCAAAACGTGCGGCGCGTGCAGCATTGCCGATTTCCGAGCCTCTGCGGAAGAACTCGGATACAAAGTCTTGGTCGCAGAGGGCTCGCCGATCGTGCTCAAAATTATTGTTAGCGGCCATGTCGATGCAATTGTCGGCGTTGCCTGCCTCAATGTTCTCGAAAAAGCGATCGATAAGATCATGCTCGCGGGAATCCCCTGCATGGCTGTTCCACTGCTTTCCAGTGACTGCCGGAATACCAGTGTCGATGAAGACTGGGTTGAGCAAATGGTGAGAGTCCCCTTCGAAGAATCGAAACAAGAGACGCGTAGTTACATTCACCTTCTTCGCGAATCGTCCAAGCTTTTTGAACGCGAAAATTTGGAACGACTGGTGCCACGAATCAGAGGTGGGAAATCACTCGCAGAAGCGAATGGACAAGGCGTCGGTGCACTCGACCCGATCGCAGCAGCCGAAGCAATCGCCTATGACTTTTTATCTGCTGGCGGAAAACACTCGCGGCCTTTCATCACGCTCGCGGTTTATGATGCCGTTAGTGGCGGTGAAGCGACGCTCTCACATGGCTCCGAAGTAGTTGCCGGTTATCCAGACGCCATTCGCCGAACCGCGATGTCAATTGAGACCTTTCATAAAGCTTCTCTGGTCCATGACGATATTGAAGATAACGACCAATTTCGATACGGTGCTGAAACGCTGCACATAAAATATGGTGTCCCGACCGGCATCAATGTTGGAGACTACCTCGTTGGCATGGGCTATCGTTTAGTGAGCCGAGATCGACAGGAGCTTGGGGCCGATACGGCCGCCGACATCCTCGACTACCTCGCCGAGTCGCACCAGCGTTTGGCCGAAGGTCAAGGCGCCGAACTGATTTGGCGTGACAGCAAAAACCGCACCCTCAAGCCGATTGATGCACTGAAAATTTATGCTTTAAAAACAGCACCTGCATTTGAGGCTGCATTTTACAGTGGTATTCGCTTAGCCGGGCCGGCGGAACCGTACCTCAAACCGGTACGCGCTTTCGCAAGAAATCTCGGAGTTGCCTTTCAGATCTTAAATGACTTGAAAGATTGGGAACAAGACGACGACAACAAAAGGCTCGTCGGTGGTGATTTGCTTGGGGGGCGCCCAACGGTTCTTTTGGCTCTCGCACTTGAAAACCTGAAAGATGAACAGCGAGCTGAGTTATTGGACTTGGTTAACGGACGCACCGACCTCTCCTCTGAACAGAGGGTTTTAAGGGCCAGGGCGCTTTATTTTGAAGCGGGAGTTTTTGCGAAAGCCTATCAACTGGTCGACAAACACCAACAAAAGGCTGAAGAAGTAGCCGATGAGATCCAACCGGACGAACTTCGTCGACTAATGTATTATCTTGTCGACACCGTGCTCGATCATTCCGCAGAGGTGAAGCCCACCATCGACATCCAGCACCTGTCGTTCAAAGAAGTTCTTCCAATTGTCTCCGTTGGGCCATCGTCGTAGTATCAACCTGGCCCAATCTGTGACAATGGAAAGCTTCTGACTTATTCGATTTCCATTCTCAAGACGACACTATCTCATTCTGGCAACTCACGATTTTTAATCCATGGACAAAACACCACAATCTGCAGATGTCGAACTGGAACAACTGGTCGGCCTGTTCTACCAAGACGTAAACCATCTTGGCGTTTTCAGTCAGGTTGAAGCCGACCAACTATCGACAATCGGGCGTTCTCTATTGGCACATGACCAGCACATGACCGTAACGGTCGAGAAACGCCATCAGTGCTCGGTCGATGTCGTCGTCATGGAAACCCACACCGACGAGAATTATTACTCTCGAAAAATACTGCTGACGCGACAGTCCGATGGCTGTGTGGTTCAATTTGGAATCGTGAGGATCAACAAAACATACCTCACCGAGGAGGTTCAGGAAGAAATTGAAAAATTAGAAACGCCGCTAGGGCGAATCTTAATTAACCACGATGTACTTCGAATTGTAAAATTACTGAGCTTGCTGGAAATTAAATGTGGCGAGGAACTGGCAAACATGCTGGGACTTGAAACTGGCTCTTTATGCTATGGTAGAACTGCACTAATTTACTGCAACGGTTCGCCTGCAATCGAGCTACTTGAAATCGTCAGTGAATGCCCGCCAATTCCTTCCACCTAATCATCCAACAATTGATTCGTCTCAGTTAAGTTGATCTATGAACATTCTTCTGACCAATGACGATGGGTGGGGATTTGAGGGACTCCTCGCTCTCGAAGAAGTTGCTCAGCAATTTGGTGAAACCTGGACCGTCGCTCCAGAGAAACCGATGTCGGGGATCTCCCACCAGCTGACATTTGAACGCCCCATGCGTTTCAAGCAAAAACAAGACCGCTCTTTTGCCCTCGATGGAACCCCCGCAGACTGTGTTCGCGTTGCCATGACACAACTCGACGTCCAATTTGACTGGGTTTTCTCAGGTGTCAACAAAGGAGCGAATCTGGGTGCTGACACTTGTGTTTCAGGGACGGTTGCCGCAGCGAGAGAAGCCAGCCTGTTCGGATGCCCTGCAATCGCATTGTCGCAGCACCTTCGAAAATTCAAACAGCCATTCGACTGGTCAAAAACCGTTCGCATGGCGAAAAATACGCTTCCTCAAATATTGGAACAGCCGTTTCCCCACGGTCGTTGGATCAATATCAACTTCCCTGATGTCAATCCAAGTGACCACGACACGGTGCAACTCGTGGAGACTGAATTAGACCCCGCGCCGCTCCCTGCCCAATACACGAAACTGGCTGATGGAAGCCTGCTTTACTGCGGCGTTTACAATGACCGCCCCCGCAAACGCAATCACGATGCTGACGTCTGTTTTTCAGGCAATATCTCCGTTACTTTTCACGATTAATCGAGTTCAACAATCGTTTTTTCGGCCTGCCATCGAAAACATTCTCGTTGCGAATTCGAAGCCATAATTTTGACGGAAAACCTTGCGTCAGTTTTCGAATTCTGATTTTCGCCAAGTCGGGTGCTATTGGCGGAAAGTACCGTGGTTTAAACTGAGCGGTGTTCTGCTTCCCTTTCAAAACGGACATGGCAATGAGATTAGTAATTATTTTGATGGTGTTAAGCCTGTTGGTTCTTCATCAGGATTTTTGGAACTGGAACCGCGAAGAACTGTCGCTGGGTTTCCTGCCGATCGGGCTCACCTATCACATTGGCATTTCATTGGGTGCGGCAGCTGTCTGGTGGTTTGCGTGCACGTTCGCCTGGCCGCCGGAAATCGACAACGTTGACGAGCAAACCTCTGAATCGGGGGAGCAAGCATGATCAATCTACTCGCCATGAACGACGGTCAAATTCGGTTTTCGATTATCTTAGTCTACCTCGGCCTTTTACTCGGGTTGGGATTTTTCGCGAGTCGACTTTTTCGCGGCACCAAGAATGACTACTTGCTTGCCAGCCACTCCATTGGACCGTTCTTGTTACTGATGAGCATGTTTGGGACCACGATGACTGCCTTCGCATTGGTTGGCTCATCGGGTGAGGCATTTAAAAAAGGAATCGGCGTTTACGGGATGCTCGCATCGAGCAGTGGGATCATTCATTCTCTTTGCTTCTTCCTCGTCGGAGTAAAAATATACCGCTTCGGAAGAAAACATGGTTATTCAACTCAAATTCAATTCTTCCGTGATCGCCTCGAGAGCGACTTGATCGGTCTAGTCCTTTTCCCAATACTCGTGGGACTGATAATCCCCTACCTGTTGATTGGAGTCATGGCAGGCGGAAGTGTGATAGCCGTCTTGACCGAAGGAGCCTTTCCAAATCTGGGAATCTCAGAAAACGGTTCCATTCCCTCTCAATACGGTTCGCTTTTGATCTGCGGCGTGGTTTTGATCTATGTATTCTTTGGCGGTATGCGTGGAACCGCTTGGGCAAATGCGTTCCAAACCACAGTGTTCATGGGACTAGGCGTTGTTACTTTCGTGATGCTTGCTAACCGCTTAGGAGAAGGGCAAACATTACTCGAAAGCTTAAAAAATGTCACTTCTAAAGTACCGCCTTCTAAATTAACCCGAGCGGGAATGAGTCAGACACTCTTTTTAAGCTACATGTGTATTCCTCTTTCGGTCGCGATGTTCCCACATTTATTCCAACACTGGCTAACGGCCAAGAACTCTGCAAGCTTTAAAGTGCCCGTTATCTGCCATCCAATTTTCATTATGATCGTCTGGGTACCATGCGTCTTGCTTGGAGTCTGGGGAACAACACTCGACCTGCCCGACATTCGACCCAACGACGTGTTGCCTTACATGGTAAACATGGAAATTGGAGCGTTCATGGGTGGGCTGCTCTCCGCAGGAATTTTAGCCGCGATCATGTCTTCCCTCGACAGTCAATTTCTATGCATCGGTTCAATTTTTACGAATGATATCGTTCTCCATTATCTCGATGAATCAAAGATATCCGAAAAACGCCAAGTTTGGATTGCGCGGCTCTTCATCATTCTGATCGTGGGAATTACTTATGTCCTTAGCCTGCAAGGCTATCGCAGTGTGTTCACGATGGCTGTCTGGTGTTTCAGTGGTTTTGCCGGTCTATTTCCTGTAGTGTTTGCCGCGCTCTATTGGAAACGATTGACCGCTGCCGGGGCTCTTTCAGGTACTTTAGCGATGGTCGGCAGCTGGCTCTATTTATTTCAGCAATCCGGCTACGGTGCAAATACCGAGTTCACACTTTCCCCATTTGGCGGTGAATACCCCATCATGCCAGTCGTCGCCATCATTCTCTGCTCGACCATGGCGATGCTCGTTACTTCATTTATCACACCTCCCCCCTCTCAGAAAACGCTCGATAAATTCTTTCGTGCTTAGATCAGGGCAACACAGCCCTGACACAATTTGAAAGCCTTCCGCTACCTATGTCATCTCGAAGACGCCTCAAATCTACATCGGCAGAACCTGAAAAACACTTTGTCGACATGGCAGAATGGCTCGCCATGGAATCCGCCGCTGAAATCAAGAGAATGGAAGAGCGACGGAGGATCCAGAACACCGGCGACGCAGAAAAATCAGGGGAAACCATCCTCGACGTGGTCGTCACCGACGAAGTAAGAGGACTTGGCGGACATCAACTCGTTACCTTTCAACGGCGAAATGAGACGTTGCGGATGCCTTGGCACCGACTTCGCGTTGGCGCACCGGTGGTCGTTTCCCCTTTCCAACGAGATGGAAAATCAGAGACCGGCGTTGTCAGTCGCAAGAGAAATAACTCGATCCAAATTGCCCTCAACCGCATTCCTCGCGGCGACGCATTTCGGATCGATCTTACCGCGGACGAAGTAACCCGTCAGAGACAACTTGCCGCCATCATGACAGCGAAAGATTCCCGAGGTCGCCTCGGCTATCTCCGCGCAATTCTGATGGGTGAAAAATCGCCACGATTCAACAATAAGCCGCTCGAAATTGAATTCAAAACCGACTTGAATGAATCGCAAAAAGCAGCCGTCAAATTTGCCTTGTCCGCTGAAGATCTGGCAATCATCCACGGGCCCCCGGGAACTGGAAAAACCACCACGGTTGCTGAACTTATTGTCCAAGCCGTTCACCGCTCGGAGAAAGTGCTCGCCTGTGCCCCAAGCAATACGGCGGTCGATAATTTACTAGACCGTCTTATTCAGTCTGGCATGCGAGTGGTTAGGATTGGCCACCCAGCCCGAATCACAGAACGTCTCAGAAACTACTCACTCGATGGGCTCGTCGAACAACACGAAAACACCGCCGTCATCAAAGACATGATTCGAGAAGCGGAAATGCTCTTTCGCCAATCCGAAAAATGGACGCGTGCGAAACCCCAGCGAGGTGCTCGCGAAAGCATGAAGCGAGAAGCAAAACGCTTGATGGGGGATGCGAAACGGCTAGAACGCCAAGCGATCAATTCAATTCTCGATCAAGCCGATGTAATCTGCGCTACCACAACCTTCAACCCGGATACCCTCGCCGACCGATGGTTCGAACTGGCTGTGATCGACGAGGCTTGCCAGAGTACAGAACCGGGTTGCTGGGTTCCACTTTTGCGATCAGACAGGGTCGTGCTTGCTGGCGATCACCAACAATTACCTCCAACGGTTCTCTCCAGCGAAGCCGCACAGCAGGGTTTTGCGAAAAGCCTCATGGAACGGCAAATAGAACTATACGGCGATGACGTTGCCAAGATGCTGACCGTTCAGTACCGAATGCACCATCAAATCATGAACTTTTCATCATCGCAGTTCTACCAAAACGAATTAAAAGCCCATCCTTCGGTCGTGGATCACACACTCGATGAAATCGATGGAATTGAACCTTCCGAATTCTCGGGACGCATCATGAGCTTTATCGATACCGCAGGCGCTGGCTGGGATGAAGAATTAGAACCCAATGGGCTGAGTAAAAGAAATCCCAACGAAGCAAACCTCGTCGTCAAAAAAGTCCAGACGCTGCTCAACGCTGGACTTCCGAAAAATGACATTGCTGTGATCGCCCCTTACGCAGCACAAGTTCGATTACTTCGCGATCTGTTCGCAGGTGAAGGCCCGGAAGTCGACACTGTCGATGGGTTTCAAGGCCGGGAAAAAGAAGCGGTCGTTATCTCACTGGTCAGAAGCAACCCCCAAAACGAAATTGGCTTTCTCGCAGATCGCCGGCGGATGAACGTCGCTTTAACCCGAGCACGTCGAAAACTGATTGTGATTGGTGACAGTTCTACACTCGGCATTGATGAGTTTTATCGAGAATTCTTTGAATACGTCGAATCCATCTCCGGTTATTTGACGGTGTGGACTGAGAACGAGGACTGACGAAGATTTAGCGCTTACAAAGCAACCGAGTGTTCACATGCGTTCCGATCTCGCAAGCGAATAATTGATTGCCATAAGGACGACGATTGCCCCTACCGAAACCAACTGAACCGCGATCTGCCAATCCTGCCATCGGGTGAAGAAAATCAGCAGACTGAGTCCCAGCAAAACGCTTCTCACTGGGAACGACAACGTCTTAAAAGCATATCCGGCAATCGCAGCCGCCAGGCCAAGAATACCAACCAGAGTAATTCCCACCATCATGACGACCATCGACGGTGGAGCGGCTTCGTTATTGATCGTCAACATCAACAGTTCGGGCTTAAGCACAAAAGCAAAAGGAAGGGCAAACCCCACCAAAGCAAATCGAAATGCTGAAAACGCAGCCTTCATCACGTCCGCCTTCGCAATGGCCGCCGCCGCATAAGCGGCTAAGGCGACTGGCGGAGTGACCATCGACATCATTCCAAAGTAAAAAATAAACAGATGAGCGGCGAGCGGGGGCGTTTTTAACGTCGTTAATACCGATCCCACCAAGATCGCCATCAAGAGATAACAAACAGCGGAAGGCAAGCCCATCCCTAGAACAATCGTAGACACCATCAATAACAACAGTGCTAAGATGGCACTGTCGTTCGCAAAGGCTTGAATCTTGGCAGGCAAGGACGCACCCAAACCAGTCAAATCAACCACACCTAAAATAATTCCGACGCAGGACGCCGCGACGATTAATGCCATCCCCCCTTTTGCTGCACCCACCAGCGCTTGAATGACCCTGGGAAAACTCAAACGAGTCAACTCGCTGAACTGACTGAGAACTAAAATTCCAATAAGACTGACGCTCACCGACCGGTAGGGTGTAAAACCGGTAAGGAGCATCGCTATTAAAATCACGAAAGCTCCGAAGAAAACAAAACCCTGATAAGCTGACATCGGGCTCTCTGACTCAGGCTCAATCTCGCTCTCCGCTTGAGCACCTATTCGCTTGGAATGGAAGTGTACAGTCAACAGCAAAGCCGTGTAGTACAATATCGCAGGAATCAGTGCAGCCTTAATAATTTCGACATATGTCACCGCTGGCTCAACCAACTCGAGCATCATGTAAGCACCGGCTCCCATGATCGGAGGCATCAAAGCCCCTCCCGAACTTGCTGCCGCCTCCACTCCTGCAGCGGATTCTGAGTCAAACCCAGAGCTTTTCATCAATGGAATTGTAAACGTACCTGTCGTGGCTGTGTTCGCAACTGCACTTCCCGACAGGGACCCCATTAACCCACTGCTAACAACCGCTACTTTCGCAGGCCCGCCAGAGCTATTCTTAAATAAGTTACGGGCAAGTTTTATGACGTAAGCAGTCGCCCCTGTCTGTTCAAGTAATGTCCCAAACAACACAAACAAGAAGACATAATTAAACATAACTTTAAGCGCTACGCCGAATACACCACCCGATTGTAAAAACGACTTTTGAGCGATTTGCCCCCAGGACGAACCACGATGCGGGAACAACCAGTCCGGCATGCTGGCTCCGAAAATTGCGTAGGCAATAAACAGACTGCAGAGAATCGGCAACGTCCAGCCGATCGCCCTTCGCGTTGCCTCAAGAATCAATATCAGCCCAGTGCCAGCGATGAAAAAATCAAGAGGTTTTTCACTTCCCGCACGATCCCCCAACAGGATGCCGTCCACCCAAAAGCTTTCCAGTTTCTGCTCGCTCTGCACAAAGATGTAACCAAAGACGGCAACGGTTAACAGCATCAAGCCAACATCAATTGCGTGACCAAATCGCCAATCCGGTTTTTCCTTGACCAGTGGACGACTGAGAAACACGAGCAGCAATCCCAACATCCCAAACATGGCGAGGTTGGGTTGTGGATCAAAAACGTTGAAATTAGCTGCGGCCAACACGAACAACGACAACACAACCGCCAACAAGCAATAGACAAAATTCTTGCTGGATGCGAAACGATCAGTCATGGATGGAAGCGATTGGTTGATTGTGTTTTCGAAAACAATTAGTTAGCAACCGAAGATTTGTTTGCCCCGTAAACGTGCGACGGTCATCATTCGGCACTCGGCCAGATACCAATTTCTTTGTAGAACTTAATCGCACCTGGGTGAAAAGGAACGCCAGTATCTCTCGTTGCATTTTTAGGATTGAGGGCTTTCCCGGCAGGATGCTTTTCAGCAATTTTTTCACGGTTTTCGTACATTAATTTGGTCAACTGGTAGACGACCTCTTCATCTACGTTTTCGTGGGTAATTAATTGCATGTTACCGACATTCAATCCCACCATGTCTTCATTCAGATCACTGTAAGCTTCCGCTTTTACCGGCACGGGGAAGTAGAATGGATACTCCTTCAGTTTTTCCGGGGCATCCTGATCGAGTTCAATAAATACGACGTCCTGAGACGCACACAATTGAGTGACCGCTGGAATTGGAATCGCGCCTCCCATGAATGCTGCATCTGCCTTCCCGTCGGACAACATCTCTGCAGCCGAAAGATAATTCCCTGGAATCACATCTCCCAAATCGTCATAAGTTAAACCGTGCGCTGCAAGTAAGGGCTTTAAAAAGTAATCAAAGCCGGCTCCGGCTGGACCAAGCACGACTCGCTTTCCCTTCAAGTCCGAGATCTTCTCAATCCCAGATCCTTCGGTAGTCACAAAAATTCCGACATTAGGCGCCAATGTCGCAACAGTCCGAACCGCATGAGGCGTTTTCCAAGCCCCCTCACCAAGATTTGCGAAGTAAGCAATAGCCGCATTAGCCATCCCGAATTCAATATCTCCGGATTCCAGTTTCCGAATATTTTCCTGAGTCCCTTTGGTGCCCTGGCTTGTAACCACCCAGTTGAGTTCACCTTTGTTGGCTTCGACAACGCTTGAAATCGCGTTCCCAACGGGAGCAAATGCACCACCGGCAGGCGCGGTCCCAACCGTAATAAACTTCCGGCCTGTATCGCTAGGTCCGCCACCAGCAACGCCTTCCTTTTTCTCACAACCCGTCAGCGTCAGCAGACAGATCGCCAGAATGCCGATCGCACCATTGGCCAAACTCAAAAAACATTCACGTCGTTGAGACATCTTCGTCATCCCTTTTAAAGTTCAATAAACGGGTTCTTGGCGACCCCAGCTCTACCGGTTCTGTTTCCTATGATAGCACCCCCCCCATTGCCTCTCTATAGGGCGATTCTTGACGAGTGCGTGAAATACAAAACACTTCTCCCCTCAATCAATTATCGTCGCGGGGGCACAAGCAGTGACACCAAATCACTGAGTATTTTTTTCACTGAGTTTCTTCAACTCAATCTTACGAAACTGAGTCGGGTGGCTTTCAGACTGCAGAGAAATGGTGCCACTGTCGAGCATCAAATTTCCATCGACGATTAGCGGGCGAGCCTCACCATCACGTTCGTCCAATTGTGGTTTGGTGTATTCCAATACCACTTTACCATCGACCCAGTGGCGAATGACATCGTTACCACGGACTTCTACCTCGACCGTTACCCACTGATCACCACGGAACGACGGCGAATTGCTGCTGGTGCAATGGCGTTTGAATAATTTTCCATCCATTACTACATTCGTGCCAGGCGTGCACAAATTGAGAGTCGTTCGCTCGCCTGTCTCACCGGCACCTAACAATTGGACTTCAATTGAAACGGGAAACTTCTGGTTAAGTTTCATTTTCGCCGGATCCTGACCATGCAGCATTAAACCGTTGTTGCGTAACGCCCAACCTGGACCATTCTCCACCTGGTCGCCAGTGAATCGATACTCCACTCTCAAGAGGTAATGCGAGAAGGAATCTTTGTAAAACAGATGGCCAAATTTTTCCCAGTCTTTACGTTGCTTTCCATCCATGCTCAGAAAATCTTCTGGCTTGTACTGATCGTACGAAACCGTCAGCAGGCCGTCTTTGACACGAAAAGTATCGCCATAATTGACTCCCAATTCGTGGCCACGAATTTTTGGTGTCCAGCCGGTGAGATCTTTACCGTTAAACAGTTGAATCCACTCCTCCGACTTGGAGTCATCATTTTTCGAGCGTTTTAGAGTTTCCAATGAAATTTCCGAACCAACAAACAACTCGTGCGGGGCTGGAACGGCACAGTCCTGAGCATTGGCGGACATGACGAAACTGGCGAAAATGATACTAAACAGCATGGATTTGATCATAGAAACACTCACTCGTTTATCTGAAATATTACGGCGGAACCCGAAAAGCCACAGTATAACGAGTAAAATTGAACAAAACCTCCGCTCTTCCAAAAAGACTTTTAAAATAACGTCTTGCGATAATCCGCTAAATTTGCATAATATCCGAGCTACGGACGGTTTCGTAATTCGAACCCGTCCAATTTTTGTTGGAATTAGATTTAGACGAGGCTATCGGTCAATTGGCGAAAATGCGAAGAAAAACCACACGTCGTAAGGTTAAAGCGAAAACTCGAACAGCACGCAGAGATCCGCTGTACGTAGACGGTGAACGCCCGAGTCCAATGTACGTTGATTACAAAGACGTTGAACTGCTCAAGAAATTGATCAACCGCCACGGCCGGATTGTCGGTCGCAGAAAAACCGGTTGCACAGCGATTAGCCAACACGCGGTAACGGAGTCAATCAAGCGAGCCCGCTTCATGGCTTTACTACCGTTCAAAGGGGACTAGTTGATGCGGGAGTGCTCGATTCCCGGTCGCAGCATCCCCCTCCACTGAACAATAAAACAGTCAAACCTGCCGATCTGTCCGGGCAGGTTTTTTTTTGAAATTTTAAGTTGAGCGACCCTACCGCCCAATACGTGAGGCCAGTATGTCGGAAGTGTTTAAAACGAAACGAAGAGTTGAGTTTCGCGAAACCGATATGGCAGGCATTGTGCACTTCTCTAATTTTTTTGCCTACATGGAACAGGCAGAACACGCCTTACTTCGCAGTCTCGACCTTGGTGTGATGTGCAACCTCGACGGTCGCGACATTAGCTTTCCACGAGTTAGTGCTACCTGCGACTATCGAGTTTCTATACGATTCGAAGAAGTGATTGACATTGAGGTTGTCGTTAACAAAATTGGAACCAAGAGCATCACCTATGGTTTTCGTTTTCTTCGTGATGAAACACCGGTTGCGGACGGTTCCATCACAGTCGTATGCTGTTTGATGAAACACGGAGAGCGTCCCCAGTCTGTAGAAACGCCCACGCAATTCATTAACGCAATCAAACCATTTCTTGCAGATCCGTAACAGTCCTTGCCTTTTGTTAAAAGTGACTTAATTCTCATGTCAGTCTATTTGCAAAACCTGACGGTTCGGCTGGCTCAGGGCGTTGGTAAACTTTCTCCAGAAACCCGCGAACTTCACAAGAACTATTTCCTCTCCGCACAACAGCCCGACGGCGGATTTTCCGGCAGGGAAGGGGGGAGTGATCTTTATTACACGACCTTCGCGATGCGAGGCCTCTCCATTTTGGGTGAACTCTATGGAGACGTTGCTGACCGCATCGAATCGTATCTCAAACCGCAACTTTCATCTCGTCAAACGATCGTCGATTTTTTCTCGCTGTTTTACGCCGCCAATCTTTTAAAAGTTTCTTCTGGCAAAGATATTTTCAGAGATGCGGACCCGGGCTGGCGAACCCAGGTGGCCACTTTCCTCGAGACTCTACGCCGGGAAGATGGCGGCTACGCCAAAGCCCCCGAAGGAAACGCAGGAAGCACCTACCACACTTTTCTCGTGTTACTTGTGTTACAACTGATTGAATGCCCGATCCCTGAACCGGACAAGGCAATTGGATTTCTGGATTCAAGACGGGATGCCGAAGGCGGTTGGCACGAAATACGAGTCAGCAAACGCCCAGGAACCAACCCAACCGCGGCAGCAGTTGCCAGCCTACTCATTCTCAATGCAATCGATGAATCAAAAGATCCCGAATTGGTTGCCACCACACTCGACTTTTTAGTAGAGATGCAGACTGACGAAGGAGGCCTTCGTGCTAATACGCGAATTCCAATCGCCGATCTCTTAAGTTCTTTTACCGGGGCACTGACACTCATTGACCTCGATGCGTTTGAGGAAATAGACATTGCCTCGTACCGCCGGTTCGTAGAATCGATGCAACGCCCTGAGGGCGGTTTTCAGGCTGCAGCCTGGGACACCGCCCACGATGTCGAGTATTCATTTTATGGGCTGGGGTGTATGGCTCTTCTTGAGAACCATTAGAATTGGACTCGCCGCCCCCTTTGGTTTCCAGCCAAATCCGACGGGCAAGTCGACTCGCTAAACTGAATCAACTGAATCAACCACAGGACAATCGTTTCTTGCTTGGTTCTAAGAAAAGCACATAGTGAAACGCTAAACCAATTATTAAAAACCGGTAAACCAATCCTACGGAGGGCATCGATGCCCGATTTTGTTGCCAGCACAGTAACCAAAGAATTCGACACCCCGGCAGGCCCTCTGCGAATACTTGACGGTATCTCCGCAGAGCTTGAGCGGGGCCAAAACATGGCAATCATCGGCGACAGTGGTAGCGGAAAGAGTACGTTTCTCCACATTGCAGGAACACTAGATTCGCCAAGCTCTGGTACCGTATGTTTGATGGGTAGCGATCTTACTGAACTCAATGAAAATCAACTCGCCCAATTCCGAAACGAGAATATTGGTTTCATCTTTCAAGAACATCACCTTCTCCCGCAATTGACGGCACTCGAAAATGTGCTCCTTCCGATGGTGGCCACTAACGCCACTGACTCAAATTCGATTCAACGTGGTAAAGACTTACTTGATTCAGTTGGCCTCTCTGATCGTCTCAACCACCGGCCTGCCGCGTTATCCGGCGGTGAACGACAACGAGTTGCGGTAGCGCGAGCATTAATTCGAGAGCCAATCTTGTTATTGGCAGACGAACCAACGGGCAGCCTTGATCAAGCGAATGCCGAGAAAACCGGCCAACTCCTGCTCGATCTTCAAAGCCAACACAACATGATTCTTATTTGTGTCACTCACTCATCGAAACTGGCTTCGGTTTTCCAAAATAATAAGCGACTGGTTGACGGGAGGCTCGCAGCCGTATGAATCGCTGGCAAATCGCAATCAAAAGCCTGTTCTACTTTCGTCGCACCAACCTAGCGATTGCTCTCGGCGTTGCCGCGGCAACCGCTGTACTCACCGGCGCGTTAATTGTCGGCGACAGCATGCGGAACAGCCTTCGCGAACTTACGCTCGAACGCCTTGGCATGATCGACGAACTCATGCTCTCCGATGGCTTCTTCGATCAATCACTTGCTGAAACTCTCCGTGAGACTTCCGAATTTAAAGAGAGCTATACACTCGCGAGTCCAGCGATCCTGTTTCCGGGTGGCACCGTCCAAAACTCAACCGATTCCAAGCTTCGGGCGGGGCAGGTAACCGTCCTCGGAATCACTCCAAAATTTTGGGAATTTGAACAGGACCAGAAGTCCAACCGGAAAGAACTCGATGAAAACAGCATTATCATTAACCAAGCCGTAGCAGACGACCTCCAAATCAGTAATGCCGAGGTTGAATCTGGAAGCGCCAAAATCACAGTTCGGATTCCGAAGCGAAACCAACTGCCAGCAGACAGCGCACTAGGAAAGAAAAGTGATTTAATCGAGAGCATCGTTGATCTGACCGTCGTCCAGATCGTACCGATGACAGGACTTGGCAGATTCGGACTCTACCCCTCCCAGGCTGACCCTTACAACGTTTACGTTTCGATCCAATTGCTGCAAGATTCACTCGCCCGCTCGGTACTGACGCATAAATCCGATTCTGCTCAGGCCAACATTATTTTGATCAGCGGTAAGGGGAAAACTCTACCCACCGAAATTAATTCGGAGAAACTGCGACAAGCTCTCCGGCCTTCGTTGGAAGACCTTGGATTATCGCTAAAACGTGCGACTCAGACGTTTTCCATTGAAAACAATGAAACGACCATTTTCGATTACTGGAGCCTTTCTTCCGCTCGTCTCGTCCTTAGTGATGAAGTAGCTCAAGCTACCGAAACGGCGTTTCCGACCGCGAGGCCAATCTTCACCTACCTCGCTAACGATATCCGCAAATCTGAGACAGATTCTGGAATCCCATTCTCAATGGTTGCGGCAGTCGATTTTGACAATGCATTCGAACCGATTTCTGCACTCACGGGCAATCCCATCGCCCCCATCCAAGCCAACGAGATCGTCCTCAACCAATGGGCAGCCGATGATCTCAATGCGACGAAGGGTGATTCTGTCGTCGTAACCTTTTTCGAACCGGAAACAACCCACGGCGCTCAAAAAGAAAAATCCGTGGAACTTACTGTCGTTGACATTGCCAGGCTTACCGAGCCAGACAAAGCATTTAGAGTTTCTCGACGCGGTCAGATTAGCCCTGCGGAATTCAAACAGTGTCCGACTCTCGCCAACGACCCAAATTTGACTCCCGAAGTTCCAGGAGTCACTGATGCACAATCCATCGAAAACTGGGATCTCCC
The DNA here is from genome assembly GCA_011087765.1 of Pirellulaceae bacterium. Taxonomy (GTDB): domain Bacteria; phylum Planctomycetota; class Planctomycetia; order Pirellulales; family Pirellulaceae; genus Mariniblastus. The sequence goes on along the minus strand of JAALLA010000022.1, from coordinate 6,341 downwards.
CTTCGATACCGCTGGCAAAATCAGACCGCAAGATGATGACTACTGGGGCAACCACAGGACAACTCCTAAGGCATTCGTCTCTCTCGCGATGGGTCAAGAGCTTTGGGATAGTCGTTTTGGGAACGTCACGAGCTTTCGCATTCCCATTTCCGCAGGATCCAAAGGGGACGTGTCTAAAAAACTGCTGACTCAATTCATCGAAGACGACGCGAAACTTGGGCTTCATTTAATTCAAATTAAACGCCAGGGCATTGACGCTTCTTCAGGTTCGACGCCCTTTGATTTTCTGTTCCTCGCCTTAAGCATGTTTGTGATAGGCGCCGCTTTAATTCTCGTTTCGTTGCTATTCAGACTCGGTTTGCAGCAGCGGTCCAGCGAACTCGGTTTGCTGAAGGCGATTGGATTCCCACAAACACAGATCCGTCGAATTTGCCTATACGAAATGGCATCTGTCTCTTGCCTTGGAGCGGTGGCAGGTGTCTCACTTGGGATGGGATACGCTTGGCTCATGATATTTGGCCTCAAAACATGGTGGGTGGGGGCAATAGCTAGACCGTTTTTGACCATTCACATTTCGCCGCTGAGCCTTGGCATTGGTTTTTTCAGTGGTGTGATAATTTGCATTCTAACGATAGCCTGGGCCTTGCGACGAACTCGTAAGCAGCCAGTTCATCTGCTCATCAGCGGCCAACTAGAATCGCCTGAAACTCACTCATCAAAAACGCGTAAAACCAGCCTGGCGATCATTGGCATCCTTGCATTTACTGCCGTCTGCCTGACTGCTACAGCAACACAACTCGCCGGCGAAGCGCAGGCAGGTGCATTTTTGGGAGCAGGATTTCTGATCCTTGCCTCGCTGCTTATGTCAGTTTATCGGGTATTTAAAAAATCCGACCAACTGCATTCATCCGGGCGATTGAATCTCTCTCGCCTGGCAATCATGAGCTTCCAAAGAAATCCACTCCGCAGCACTTTGACGATTGGATTAGTCGCGGTTGCCTGTTTTTTAATTGCCGCCGTAAGCTCATTCCGCTTAACTCCCTCGGAGCGGGGAACCGCCGGCTTCGAATGGGTTGCCCAAAGCAGCCAACCCATCCATTACGATTTAAATAATCTTGAAGGGCAAAAACTTGCACTCGGATCTGAAAATCAGCTTCGGGAAGGAACTGAAATTTCTGCTTTGCGACTCAAACCGGGGGAAGATGCAAGCTGCAACAACCTCTACCAATCATCTCAGCCTCGCATCCTCGGAGTAAATCCACAATTCATTCAAGAGTTCGATAAAGGGGAAGCGGGTCGCTTCGCGTGGAGTGCTTCGCTTGCCTCAACCGAATTAGAAAAACAAAACCCCTGGCGACTACTTGATTCTCCGCAGCCGCATGCAGGAACTGCAGAAGATCCAATTCCAGTCGTAATCGATAAGAACACAGCAAATTACAGTTTGAAAATTTACATTCTGAACACCGTCAAGCAAATTGACTACGACTCGGGCGAGTCGATCTACATTCGGGTAGTAGGGTTTCTTGAAAACACACTTCTTCAGGGCAGCCTTATAATCTCTGAACAAGATTTTGAAAAAGCATTTCCAACGATTGGCGGTTATCAGTATTTCTTAATTCGCGAACAAGCCACTCCAGCCAACGGGAGCGAGTCTGACATAGCATTACTGGAAGAACGACTTAGCGATCAAGGATTTGATGCTCGCCGAGCCGACGTTCTGTTAGCCAACTTCATGTCGGTTCAAAACACCTACATCAGTACATTTCAAACCCTCGGTGCACTTGGCTTATTACTGGGGACATTCGGTCTCGCTGCCGTTCAAATTCGAAGTGTCTTAGAGCGAAAAAAAGAGCTCGGTCTAATGCGAGCCATTGGATTCCAGCGGAATACCTTGGCCAAAATGGTCGTTTTGGAAAATGCTTGGCTGTTAATTATTGGCCTTGGCATTGGTATCTTCTCAGCCCTGTTTACAACGATTCCCCACTGGTTGGTTGGAACCGCATCCGCTCCCTGGCTCGAATTGAGCTTGATGTTTAGTGCAATTATTACCGTTGGTTTGCTGGTCGGGTTTTATGCGTCGCGAATCATCTCCAAAACACCACTACTTGAATCATTACGTACTTAAGGCCGCCTTTTTCTTTGCGATTGTTTTCAAAATCACCCGAGAGCAAGGTTAGGACTTGTCGATGAGGCTCCGATTTGTTTACAATTTCCAGCCTGCTAATTGAACTTGCCGGTGTGGCGGAATTGGCAGACGCGATGGATTCAAAATCCATTGGGGGCAACCCCGTGGAGGTTCAAGTCCTCTCACCGGTACTGAAAAGCCAGCAAAACCTTGTGTGTTGCTGGCTTTTTTATTTAATTACAACAAAGTGCCAGTTTTACTATTTTTCGGCTAACAAATTTCACCGGCAAAGCGTCTCCCTTCCAGTGACTTGAGTTGATTCAGTCTCGACCACAGTTGATTGGAAAGTTAGATGTTTCTGAAATCTCGGCAACCACTTCCTGCAAGTTATCATCTGACACAGCCGAAATCCGCGCAAACCCGTTCGGCCAATTGGAACGATATGGATGCGACTGCAAAAAACCAATTTCTTGGATTTTGCGAAAAGAACGCGCTGCGAATTGACCAAGCTGAAATCTCCCGCATAGACGAGTCACTTCAACAGGGGCAAAAAGTTTGCCTTCGCTTTGCACACAAACTGACCCCGAACTTTAACCCTAGCTAAACGTTCCTTTTCTCCCAGCAAAGCCGATTTCCAGTGAATGATCGTCGAGCCAATTCATTGGAACCGCGAATTGACTTGCTCGAAATTTTCAGGCTCCCGAACTCACTACTCCTTCCACCCCAGGACATTGCGAAGAATGCACCAACGAGGCTCGGCCAAAGACTCGTCCATTCCGAGAATCCAGTAGTCGTACAGTCGGTTATAAGTTCCATCCGCCTTCTTCAGCGCCAGCCAATTTTTCAGAAATGCCTCAAAAGCAAAATCGCTCGCGGTCAAATAATAAATTGGAATTTGCATTTTACCTTGAAGCGGATTGGCAACTGAAAAATGCGGTTGCAACATCGTCCACGCTGCCCCCGACTCTGCACTGATCACAAGGCCATCGGCACCCACGTTGCGTCCGTTAAAATATTCACTGGCAGAATTCAACTCGATTACCTCAAACTCGTTAGAAACGAGTCGTTTGACTCGGTCAGCGAAAAAACTGTTTTTAAGGACAGCCAATTTTAAATCTGGAATCTTTAAGATCTCCTCTTTCGATCTGAAATTCCGTTTCTTGTGATCGGGCACCACAATTGCGAGCGTCACCTCCATATAAGGAAGGCTAGCCGGCAGTTGAATCGCTTGTTCAATCGTTCCTTCAAAGGAAGACATTGCGATGTCGATTTTCCCAGAACTCAAATGCAATTGTAATTCACTCTGTTTCACAGGTACAAATTCAAGACTTACCTCAAGGTCGTCAGCTAAATAATAAGCCATATCTATATCAAATCCGACAAGCAAATCGTCTGCATTGAAATAGGCGAAAGGCATCTTTTCCGACTCAAACCCAACCCGTAATACCCCGCGTGATCGGATCATTTCTAATCTGCCTTCGCTGGCCGCATCTGCAACCGAAAGATCATCCTGAACCGAGGTAATTCGAGAGCTGATACTTGAATTTATTCTATCGCTTGGAAAAACTAATTGACGTTCCGAAACAAGGTCTGTTCGCGAATACTGTTCTTTAAAACTTACGTCGAGATAACTTCTTACCAGAACCGCGTTTAACGCCAGCAACAGGCAAGAGACGATTGCCGCTGCCGCTAACTTACGCCAATGCCATCGAACTAATCCATTTACACAGCAACTAACGATCAGTGTGAACGCTACTAAATGCGTTGTCTTCATCAGGTCACCAAATCTCGCGGCGATAACCCCCGAAGCCAAAAATAAGTTAAAGATATCGCTCGGAAGTTCAGCAACCTCTAGCAATAAAGGAATCGTAATTACTGGTTTTCCAAATGAGCCGAGCAGGCCAACTCCGGCAAGCATTGGATAACGATCCAAATCAATCGAAGTTCCGTAAAACCAAGCCGCAAACGGAATAAAAACCAAGCCCAAAATGCGACCTAAATCTGGAAACGGATAAGCCAATGGAACGAGATATTCTGGCTGGTGATTCGATAGAATTTTTGCGGAACGTTCGCTGTCACTTTGCAATTTCTTTACCGCTTCGACGATCATCGGCAACACAACGAACGAGTTGCCAATTACGAAAGCAGCAATCAGCGGGTCCCGCAACGCAGAGACCAACTCGCCAAATCGATAAGGGGTAATTGAAGCAATGAAAACGGGAAGCACAACGAAACAGAGAACAAGCGATGCCCCCGCGTAGGTAAAAATATACCCTTGGATTAAGCTGAGTTGATTCAAATCAATAGTGCCGGCGGTATAAGCGACAATCGCAAACATTCCTACGGGAGTGAGCTTTATCACCATCTTGTTTAATCTTGCCAAAGCCTCAACAGCCACATCCAGTGGCTCCAACAATGCCGACTTATTAGGCAATGCCATAATTGCCACTCCAAGCCCCAGGGAAAAAACAACCACGGCTGGAATCGCGTTATTAGCCAACGAACCAAATGGATTCGAGGGGATGAACAACTCCAGCCAATCTGGCGAAGGTGGAACTTCGTTGAAATTACTAACATAAAAGGAACCGGTTTCCCACGTTGGAAACGCTTGAATCGAAATGGCCAAAGCGATGAGACTGACCATCCATAACGCCGACAGCACCGCTGCAGAAATACGCAACAATTTCCACCCGGTTTCAGCTGACAACCGGCCAACGTTGACAATCAGCGATGCCGTAACGAAAGGCAAAACTGCCATCTGTAACAATCCCACGAACGCATCACCCACCCACTTAATCCACTGGATCGATTCCCCAAAAAACAACCCGCAAATTAAACCAAGCAACAATGAGATCACAATCTTGCTTGTGAACCCCATTGATCTACGTTGCTTACCACTTTTGAGCATGAAACATCTTTTCCTTTTGAAGAATTGTCGACGCACCCTAACGAGTAATTGCCAGCAACAACTTCCTACGTCGACTATTTTCAAGTGTCGTCCAAGCCACAATTGGCTGCAACTCTAAGTTGCTTTTTAATCTGAAAAACCATGTTTCGATTTGATCAAGATACACAGACTTGAAATATCAGTTAGAATATGAGCTCGACTCGACAAATAACTTTTGATTTCCACGGGACGCCTTAATGCAATTCCTTATTCAACCCTTTTTCGTTTTTGCTATTTTTTGCTGTACGTTTTCTGTGGGTAAAATCGCGGTTGCTCAGCAAAACACGCCACCTAACATTGTTTTCATTCTTGCCGACGACCTCGGCTATGGTGAACTCGGTTGCTATGGCCAGGAGAAAATCAAAACACCAAACATTGATCAATTAGCATCCGAAGGCGCTCGATTCACTCAACATTATACCGGTGCTCCAGTCTGCGCCCCAGCACGCTGCACCTTACTCACTGGCCAGAACCTGGCTCATGCTGAAATCCGAGGGAACCGAGACTCCGGCAACGGAAGAATATTCCCAGGGCAATTCCCCATCACGGACGAAGTCGTAACGCTCGCCGAAGTTCTCAAGTCGGCAGGATATACCAACGGAGCCTTTGGAAAATGGGGGTTAGGACCTTCCAATACAACGGGGTCTCCAATGAAGCAGGGCTTCGATCGCTATTACGGCTATAACTGTCAACGAAATGCTCACAGCTACTACCCTCCGTTTCTCGACAGCGACGAAAAAGAGGTAAGGATAAATAACTTCCCAATTCCTGGACACCTTAGATTACCGTCCGGCGAAGTTCGAGCAGATGATTACCGCGCAGAAAATTACGCCCCCGATCTAATTCTCGACGAAGCTGTTAAGTTCATTGAAAAAAATAAGAACAAACCATTCTTCCTGTACCTGCCGTTTGTCGAACCTCACGTCGCAATGCAACCGCCACAAGAGTGGATCGATCAGTACCCAACCGAATGGGACGAGGAAAACGGCGTTTACCGCGGACAAAATGGCTATCTTCCTCACCCCCGTCCACGCGCCGGATACGCTGCCATGATTTCAGATCTAGACGAACACGTAGGAACTATTCTCGAAACTCTGAAAAAATTCGACCTTGAAAAAAACACCATTGTCATTTTCACATCCGATAACGGACCAACACACGGCAGTCGCGACCCTAAATTCCATGTCGGCGGTGCCGCTACCACCATCTTTAATTCAACGGGAGGGGGGGGGGGGGGGGGGGGGGGGGGGGGGGGGGGGGGGGGGGGGG